>NZ_JBIEIL010000005.1:0-359044 GCF_043496865.1 Pseudomonas retamae | reverse complement strand
AGCCTGCTCGCGAATGCGGTGTATCAGTCAGCATTCATATCGACTGACACACCGCATTCGCGAGCAGGCTCGCTCCCACATGGGATCTACGTTGCCCGTTGTTATGCGGTTTTCCAGGTGATTTCTTCTTCACCATCTTCGCTGATGCGCATCCAGCGATCGGCGGTTTCTTCGCCTTCCTCTTCGACCCACGTCCCCGGTGCGCAGCGCACTTCGACGTTCAGCGCGGCAAAGGCTGCGCGGGCGCAGGCGATGTCGTCTTCCCATGGCGTCTGGTCGCTTTCCAGGTACAGGCTGTTCCACTTGCCCACGGCTTTCGGCAGCCAGGTCACCGGGATGGTGCCGGCCTTGCACTTGTACGTCTGACCTTTCTGTACCCAGTCACTGCACGGGCCCAACGCGGCGCCGAGCCAGGCGGAAATGGCCTTGTGGTCGACGTCGGCGTCTTTCAGGTAAATCTCGATATCCGGTTGGCGCATGGATGTCCTCACTGCGGGTCTGAAAAATCCATTCGCGGATTTAGCCGGCCCCGGGCACTCGCCCGGAACCAAAAGTTATTTAAGAACGAAATAATCGTAGCGCATCGACACGGTGGTCTCGAACGGCTCGGCCTGTTCGATCACCGCCGCGCGACGCTCGGCACTGGCGCGCCAGCCGTGGGGGGTCATCGCCAACAGGTTGGCGCGATCCTCGGGCTTGTCCAGCGTCAGTTTGAATTCCAGCGTTTCACTGTGCGCCAGCGCCATGCCTTCAGGCACCAGGGCCAGATGCTTGTCGTCGGTGTATTCGCGCACTTCATCGTACAGGCGCTCGCGCAATTCCATCAGATGGCCGCGGGTCGGGCCGACTTTCATCAGACCGCCGCCCACGCTGAGCAGACGCTTGGCCTCATCCCAGTCCAGCGGGCTGAAAACGCTGGCGAGAAACTGGCAACTGCCCGACGCCAATGGCACGCGCGCCATGCTGGCGATCAACCAACTGATTGCCGGGTTACGCTTGCAGGCGCGTTTGACGGCCTCGCGGGAGATATCCAGCGCGTAGCCGTCGGCGTCCGGCAAAGCCTCGGCGATTTGCGCGGTGTAGTAACCCTCGCCACAACCAATATCGACCCAGCGATCCGGCGCATAACTGGCCGCCAGTTCAGCCAGGCGCCTGGCCACCGGCGCGTAATGCCCGGCGTTCAGAAAGTCGCGGCGCGCCTCGACCATCGCCTGGTTGTCGCCTGGATCACGGCTGTTCTTGTGCTGCACCGGCAACAGGTTCAGGTAACCCTGACGCGCGCGGTCGAAGCGGTGGCCGGCGGGGCAGGCAACGCCGTTATCCACCGCGTTGAGCGGTTCACTGCAGATGGGGCAAGCGAGCATCAGGCGAGCAACTTGATCAGGGTCTGGTAGTAGATCTCGGTCAGCACATCGAGGTCCGCCGCCAGAACGCGCTCGTTGACCTGATGAATGGTCGCGTTGACCGGGCCCAGTTCAACCACCTGCGTGCCCATGGTCGCGATGAAGCGGCCATCGGAAGTGCCGCCGCTGGTGGACGCCTTGGTCTCGCGTCCGGTGATGGTCTTGATGCTCGCCGACACCGCATCGAGCAGTGCGCCCGGTTCGGTCAGGAACGGCAGACCGGACAGCGCCCAGTCGATGTGCCAGTCCAGATCGTGCTTGTCGAGAATATCGGCGACGCGTTTTTGCAGACCTTCAACGGTCGATTCGGTGGAGAAGCGGAAGTTGAACACCGCCACCAGATCGCCCGGAATCACGTTGGTCGCGCCAGTGCCGGAATTGACGTTGGAGATCTGGAAACTGGTCGGCGGGAAGAAGTCGTTACCGTGATCCCAATGCTCGGCGGCAAGTTCCGCCAGTGCCGGGGCGGCGAGGTGGATCGGGTTTTTCGCCAGATGCGGGTAGGCCACGTGACCCTGAATGCCCTTGACCGTGAGCTTGGCGCCGAGCGATCCGCGACGGCCATTCTTGACCACGTCGCCGACCAGCGTGGTGCTCGACGGCTCGCCGACGATGCACCAGTCCAGACGCTCGTTGCGCGCAGCCAGACGCTCGACCACCGCTTTGGTCCCGTGATGCGCCGGGCCTTCTTCGTCGCTGGTGATCAGGAACGCGACCTTGCCCTTGTGGTTCGGGTAGTCGGCGACGAAACGCTCGGCGGCAACGGTCATCGACGCCAGGCTGCCTTTCATGTCTGCTGCACCACGGCCGCAGAGCATGCCGTGTTCGTCGATCACCGCGTTGAACGGGTCGATCTGCCATGCGCTGACCGGGCCGGTCGGCACCACGTCGGTGTGGCCGGCGAAGCACAGCACCGGGCCTTCACCGTTGCCGTGGGTGGCCCAGAAGTTATCCACATCTTCAATGCGCATCGGCTCCAGGGTGAAACCGGCATCGCCCAGGCGCTGCATCATCTGCTTCTGACAATCGGCGTCGACCGGCGTCACGGACGGACGGCGGATCAGGTCGATGGCGAGCTGGAGGGTCGGCGAAAGGTCGGCGTGGGCCGTCATGGAAAACTCCGGAATCATGGGGTATGAGCTTGGGCTTCTAATGTGGGAGCGAGCCTGCTCGCGAAAGCGGTCTACCAATCACCTTAAAGGTTGAATGCTACAAAGCCTTCGCGAGCAGGCTCGCTCCCACAGGGGATTGGGTTTGATCAGTCAGACCCTGTATGCCGCCAAGCCCCGCAAAATGGCAGTTATCTTAAAGCAAAACGGCGACCATTGGCCGCCGTTTAGTGCATCGATGCCGATTTAGACGACCGGTGCGGCTTCCTGCACTGCGGCAGGTTTGGGCAGCGACGACAGGAACGCCATGATCAGCGCCGCCAGATACGGCAGCGATTGCACCAGCAGCATCACCACCCAGAAGCGCATGTCATTGCTTGGCATGCCGTTGACCAGAAAGATCCCCAGCGCCGCGCCCCACAACAGCAGCATGATGAACACTTCTTCGCGCGCCTCGGAAATCGCCACCCAGAAACCATGGTTGTCGGCGTTTTTCGGTGTGCGGAAGAACGGAATGCTGCTGGTGAAGAAGCCGTACAGCACCGCTTTGGCGATGGTGTGCGACAACGCCAGCCCGGCCAGCGCCGCGCAGAATGCATCCTTGAGATTGACGCCAACCGCGCGACGATAAAGGAAGATGATCTTGCCGACCTTGAACACGAACAGCGCCAGTGGCGGGATCGCGAAAATCAGCAGCGGCGGATCGACCCGTTGCGGCACGATGATCATCGCCGCCGACCACAACAGTGCGCCGACGGTAAAGAAGATGTTCATGCCATCGGCGACCCATGGCAGCCAGCCGGCGAGGAAGTGGTAGCGCTGGCCGCGGGTCAGCTCGGTGTCCTTGCCGCGCAGCAGACTGGCGGTGTGGCGCTTGATGATCTGGATCGCACCATAGGCCCAGCGGAAACGCTGTTTCTTGAAATCGATGAACGTATCCGGCATCAGGCCTTTGCCATAACTGTCGTGGTAATACGCCGCCGACAGGCCTTTTTCGAACACGCGCAGACCCAGTTCGGCGTCCTCACAGATGCACCAGTCGGCCCAGCCCAATTCTTCCAGGACCGAACGGCGGGTCATGGTCATGGTGCCGTGCTGAATGATCGCGTCACGGTCGTTGCGAGTGACCATGCCAATGTGGAAGAAGCCTTTGTATTCTGCGTAGCAGAGCTTCTTGAAAGTGCTTTCGTTCTGGTCGCGATAATCCTGCGGCGACTGCACCACAGCGATTTTCGGGTCGGCGAAGTGCGGCACCATGTGCTTGAGCCAGTTCGGGTGCACGCAGTAATCGGAGTCGATCACCGCGATCACTTCGGCGTCCTTGGCGGTGTGCGGAATCAGGTAGTTCAGCGCACCACCCTTGAACCCGGCCAGCGGCGCAACGTGGAAGAACTTGAAGCGCGGGCCGAGGGTCGCGCAGTAATCGCGCACCGGCTCCCACACTGCCGGGTCCTTGGTGTTGTTGTCGATGATCAGTACTTCATAGTCTGGATAATCGAGCGCGGCGAGGGCGTCGAGGGTCTGTTTGACCATCTCCGGCGGCTCGTTGTAGCACGGCACATGGATCGAGACTTTCGGGCGATAGCTGGAGTCGCCGACCACCGGCAGGAATTCACGCCGACGCTTGTGAATCCACACCGCTTCGGCCAGTTCATGAGCCTCGGTCAGCAGCACGATGAACACCCCCAGCGCACCGAGCGCCAGAAGGAAACCCACTGTCAGGCTGAACCACGTGCTGTATTGCTGGCTGTAGTCGTAGCCGATGTACACCAGCACCGAACCGCAGAGGAACGCGATGAAGGTCAGGAACGTGCGGCCGCGCTGGCGCAGGGCCGAGCCATCAATCATCAGCAGAGTCAGCGACAACAGCGCCAGCACCACCGAGCCGATGGCCAGTACGCGCCACTGCGGAATCGCCACCACCGGGCCTTCGAAATTGAATTTCTGCTGGCGCGCAGCGTTGAACACGCCCCAGTAAGCGCCGACCGAGCCTTCGTCACTGGCTTTCCACGGCTGATCGAATGCTTCGATCACGAAGTAGTTGAAGCCCTGGCGGTTAAGCTTGTTGACCAGAGTACGCAGGTAAATGGCCTGGTCGGCCGGCGATGCATCGGCGCCACCGCGCATGCGACCGTTGCTCGGCCAGCCGACTTCGGAAAGCAGCAGCGGCTTTTTCGGAAACAGCTTTTTCAGATCACGCGCGCGGTCGAAGACGAACTGGCCGGCCTTGTCGACCGGAATGAATTCCCAGTACGGCAGAACGTGGGCGGCGATCAGGTCAACGTGCTTGGCCAGTTGCGGGTATTTCTCCCAGATGTGCCATTGCTCGGAAGTCGTCACCGGCACTTTGACCGCCGCACGCACGCGATCCAGCAGCACGATCAGCGCTTCAGGAGTGATTTCTTCACGGAACAGCGCCTCGTTGCCGACCACCACGCGCACCACGCTGCGCGAAGTGTTGGCCAGTTCGATGGCTTTGGTGATTTCCCGCTCGTTGCGCTCCTGATCGGGGCTGATCCAGATACCGAGGGTCACACGCAAACCAAACTCTTCAGCCAGTTTCGGTATGTCGCCCAGCGAGCCGTCGACCGAGTAGATGCGGATGTTGTCCGTCAGCTTGCTCATGATCTCCAGATCACGGCGCATTTCGTCGTCAGTCGGGTACTGATCTTTCTGTGGGAATTGTCCCTGCTGGAATGGCGAATAAGAGAAACCAGAGATCTGCTCCGGCCAGTTCGGCGCTGACACCGGGCGGTTGATCAACGCCCAGAAACCGCTGAAAAGCGCAGCGATGGCCAGCACGACCACCAGGTTGAGTCCAAATTTACGCGATGACATAGCTATTTCGGGTTCCAAAGGCTGTGGAACGAAGGATCGGTCGGATAGACGCTCGAGGGGCGCGCATCCTACACCGGCGCTTCACCAGTCGTACAACTGACGGGAAAATGCCTGACATTGGGCAGTCGTCTCTGACTTAAGTTCTTACACTTGTCGCTTGCAGCTTAAAACTTGTCGCTGCGTAGCCCTATAATGCGCGCCGGTTTTTGGGGTAATGGTCATGAGTACAGAAGATCCGCGGTTTGCAGGCATCGCCCGTTTGTATGGCATCGAAGGCCTGGAACGCTTGCGCGCCGCCCATGTGGCGATCGTCGGTGTCGGCGGTGTCGGTTCCTGGGCGGCGGAAGCCATGGCCCGTTGTGGTGTCGGCGAGATTTCGCTGTTCGACCTCGACGACGTCTGCGTCAGTAACGCCAACCGGCAGTTGCACGCGCTGGACAGCACCGTCGGCAAGCCCAAGGTCGAGGTGATGGCCGAGCGTCTGCGCGGAATCAACCCGGACTGCACCGTGCATGCGGTCGCGGATTTCGTCACCCGTGACACCATGGCCGAATACATCACGCCGGACATCGACTGTGTGATCGACTGCATCGACGCAGTCAACGCCAAGGCAGCGCTGATCGCCTGGTGCAAGCGCCGCAAGATCCAGATCATCACCACAGGCGGCGCCGGCGGGCAGATTGATCCGACGCTGATTCAGGTGTGCGATCTGAACCGCACCTTCAACGACCCGCTGGCTTCGAAAGTGCGCTCGACGTTGCGTCGCGATTACGGCTTCTCGCGCACCGTGACTCGGCATTACAGCGTGCCGTGCGTGTTTTCCACGGAACAGCTGCGCTATCCGAAGCCGGACGGCAGCATCTGTTTGCAGAAGAGTTTTGTCGGCGACGGCGTGAAGCTCGACTGCGCCGGCGGGTTTGGCGCAGTAATGATGGTCACGGCAACGTTCGGCATGGTGGCGGCGACCAAGGCTGTGGACAAGATTGTTGCCGGGGTTCGCCGGCCTTCGGACCGTATCAAGCCGCAGTGATCGTTCCCACGCTCTGCGTGGGAATGCCTCAACGGACGCTCCGCGTTCGGCTTTGGATGGGACGCAGAGCGTCCCTGGCTGCGTTCCCACGCAGAGCGTGGGAACGATCGGTCAAGGCGATCAGCCTGCCAGCTCATTCATCCGCTGGAGCACGGCATTGAGGCCATTGCTGCGCGAGGGCGATAGCTGGCGCGACAGGCCGAGCTGATTAAACCAATCAGGCAAATCAATCTGCTTCAACTCAGCCGCCGACAAACCGTTAACCCGCAACAGCAACAGCGCCACCAACCCGCGAATCATCCGCGCATCGCTGCTCGCCGCGAATTGCCAGTGACCGTCGCGCAACTCACCCACCAGCCACACCTGACTTTCACAGCCATGTACGCGGTTGGCCTCGCATTTGTCTGCATCTTCCATCGGCGGCAAGCGATCACCAAACTGCATCAGCAATCGCGCCCGCTGCTCCCAGCCCGACGCGCTCTGAAACGTCTGCAGCGCCTCGGTCGCTTCGATCGGCAGGCTCATCGCAACATCTCCAGCGCTTGATCCAGCGCCTCGAAAAAGCGCTCCAGATCTTCCGAATCGTTGTACAGCGCCAGCGACACGCGAATCGCCCCCGCCAGTTCGAAACGTTTCATCAGCGGCATGGCGCAGTGATGCCCGGCGCGCACGGCGATGCCCTGTTCGGTGAGCAGATGCGCCAGGTCAGCGTTATGCACACCCTCGACGACGAAACTGGCCAGTGCCAGTTGCGGCTTGCCGAGCAGGCGGATGCCGTTGCGCGCGGCGAGACCGCGCAGCAAGTAGTCATGCAGCGCCGCTTCATGGGCAGACACCGCGTCCTGATCCAGGCCAGCCAGGTAATCAAGGGTGGCGCCAAGCCCGATCACGCTGGCAATCGGCGGGGTGCCTGCCTCGAAACCCAGTGGCGCCGGGCGAAAGCGCGAGTCGTGATAGTGGGCTTCCAGCACCATCTCGCCGCCGAACTGCCACGGCTTGAGCTGTGCAAGCGCCGCGTTGCGCCCGAACAGCACGCCGAGGCCGTCGGGGCCATACAGCTTGTGGCTGGAAAACACATAAAAGTCGCAACCCAGCGCTTGCACGTCGTGCCGACCGTGAACCACACCTTGCGCGCCATCGACCACGGTCAGTGCATTTTGCGCCTTGGCCATGCCGAGCAAAGCAGTCAGTGGCTGCCAGGCGCCGAGCACGTTGGACAACTGACTCACCGCCAGCAAACGCGTACGCGGGCCGATCAGGTGCACCGCAGCGGCGAGGTCGATCAGACCGTCAGCGTCCAGCGGCAGGATCACCAGTTTCAACTGACGTCTCAGAGCCAATTGCTGCCACGGCAGCAGATTGGCGTGATGCTCCAGGGCGCTGATGACAATCTCATCGCCCGGCTGGAATAAGTGTTCCAGCCCATACGCCAGAAGATTCAGCGCGCTGGTGGCGCCGTGGGTAAAGATGATCTGCCCGCTGTCACCGGCATTCAGCCACTGCGCAACCTTATGGCGACTGTCTTCGAACGCTTGCGTGGCATGCGCGCCGGGCAGGTGCTGTGCGCGATGCACGTTGGCCGCGCCGTTGGCGTAGTAATGCGTCAGCGCATCGAGCAGGGCTTGGGGTTTTTGCGTGGTGGCGGCGTTGTCCAGATAGGTCTGGTCCTGCCGTTGCAGAGCGGCGATGGCCGGGAAATCGGCGCGCCAGGGGGAGGGAATCATCATGTTAGCGGCCCGAGAGGGTGTGCGCCTGACCCTGTGGGAGCGAGCCTGCTCGCGAAAGCGTCTTAAAGGACGCCAAAAGCTTCGCGAGCAGGCTCGCTCCCACAGGTATTTGTGTGGCTGCTTAGTTGTGAGCGTGCAGCGCTTCGTTCAGTTCGATCGCCGATTTGTGGGTTTTGCACTCCACGGCACCGGTTACTGAATTGCGACGGAACAGCAGGTCCGATTGACCGGCCAGTTCACGCGCTTTGACAACCTTGACCAGATTGTTGTGCTCGTCGAGCAACGCAACCTTGGTGCCGGCAGTCACGTACAGGCCCGACTCAACGGTGTTGCGGTCGCCCAACGGGAAACCAATACCGGCGTTGGCGCCGATCAAGCAGCCTTCGCCAACCTTGATCACAATGTTGCCGCCGCCCGACAGGGTGCCCATGGTCGAGCAACCGCCGCCCAGGTCCGAACCCTTGCCGACGAATACACCCGCGGAAACGCGGCCTTCGATCATGCCCGGGCCTTCGGTGCCGGCGTTGAAGTTGATGAAACCTTCGTGCATGACGGTGGTGCCTTCACCGACGTAGGCACCAAGACGCAGACGCGCGGCGTCAGCGATACGCACGCCGGCCGGAACCACGTAGTCGGTCATTTTCGGGAACTTGTCCACCGAGAACACTTCCAGCAGTTCGCCGCGCAGACGCGCTTCCAGTTGCATTTCCGCCAGTTCGCTCAGGTCGATGGCGCCTTGGCTAGTCCACGCTACGTTCGGCAGCAGCGGGAAGATGCCGGCCAGGCTGACGCCGTGTGGCTTGACCAGACGGTGCGAGAGCAGGTGCAGCTTGAGGTAGGCCTCAGGCGTCGAAGTCAGCTGTGCGTCTTCAGCCAGCAGGGTCGCAACCAGCGGCTTGTGGCTCTCGGCCAGACGGGTCAGCAGCTTGCCTTGCACGGCGTCAATGCCTTTTACCGCTTCGGCCAGTTGCGCAGCCTGGGCGGTGGTGAAGGTGATGGCCTGGTTGCCTTCGGTGTAACCAAGGATCGGTGCAACGGCAGCGACCAGTTCGGCCGAAGGGTTAAGCAGGGGCTGTGCGTAGAACACTTCCAGCCACGCGCCTTGACGGTTCTGGGTGCCGACACCGAAGGCGATGCTGAACAGGGAATTGGACATGGGAATACCTCTACAAAGAGTGACGGGCTGCTTACTTCAGAGCGGCCGCGTAGATATCTGGCTTGAAGCCAATCAGGGTTCGGTCACCGAGATCGAGCACCGGGCGCTTGATCATCGAGGGTTGCGCGAGCATCAGTTCGATGGCTTTCGACTGGTCGAGATCGGCTTTGCGTTCGTCGTCGAGTTTGCGAAAGGTCGTGCCTGCGCGGTTTAGCACAGTCTGCCAGCCGTGTTCGTCACACCATTGGGTCAGATGTTCACGGTCGATACCGGCGGTCTTGTAATCATGAAAATCGTAGCTGACAGCGTGTTCATCGAGCCAGGTGCGCGCCTTTTTCATGGTGTCGCAGGCTTTGATGCCGAAAAGGTGCAATGTTTTGCTTGAAACGGCCAAGGAATCGCCCCCTTTGCAGGTGCTGGAAAAAAATGGTGTCGGATTATGCCATGACCAAACGGTTTAGTCGGCCACGGTTGTCGTAACGCTGTAAAACCTGTGGGAGCGAGCCTGCTCGCGAAGGGGCCATGTCAGCAGATATCAATGTTGGCGGGTGTACCGCATTCGCGAGCAGGCTCGCTCCCACAGGTTGATTTGGTCCAACCGTGCGACATAGGTGCAACGGTCAGACGCATCCTGAGCGGTTAATATGGCAATTGAACGCTGTCGATGGTCCGGAATCTACGCTTTATGCAAACTGCTTACACCGTCCTGATCCTGCTCATGCTGGTCGGCGTCTCGCGTCTGATCGGCCGGGTCGTTCCGCTGCCACTGCCGCTGGTGCAAATCGCCGCCGGCGCCTTGCTTGCCTGGCCGACCCTTGGCCTGCATGTGGCGCTCGACCCCGAGTTGTTCCTGTTTCTGTTCCTGCCACCGTTGCTGTTCTCCGATGGCTGGCGCATGCCCAAGCGCGCGTTCTGGCAGTTGCGCGGGCCGATCCTGACACTGGCGGTGGGGCTGGTGCTGTTTACCGTGGTCGGCGCCGGGTATTTCATTCATTGGCTTTTACCGACGATTCCGCTGCCGGTGGCTTTTGCCTTGGCCGCCGTGCTATCGCCGACCGACGCCGTGGCTGTTTCGGCCATCGCCCAGAATCGTTTGCCGACGCCGCTGATGCACATATTGCAGGGCGAGGCGCTGATGAACGATGCCTCGGGCCTGGTGACGTTCAAGTTCGCCCTTGCGGCTGCAATCACCGGGGTGTTTTCGCTGACCAGTGCCGGTTTTAGTTTCGTCGTGGTAGCCCTCGGCGGATTGGCCGTCGGCGTGGCCTTGAGCTGGCTGGTCGGGCGCTTGCGCGCCTGGATGATTGCGCGTGGCTGGGACGATCCGGCCACCCATGTGGTGTTCATGTTGCTGCTGCCGTTCGCCGCCTATGTGCTGGCCGAACGTCTCGGCGTGTCGGGCATCCTTTCGGCGGTCGCGGCGGGTATGATGCAGAGCTGGCTCGATCTGCTGCCACGGCAGACCAGCACGCGGCTGCTCAATCGCAGCGTCTGGTCGCTGCTGGAATTCGCCTTCAACGGCTTGATCTTCCTGCTGCTCGGCCTGCAATTGCCGGACATCATCAAAGCCGTGGTCAGCCACGAGCCGACGTTGTGGCCAACGCTTTTTTATCGTTGCCTCGACGTGGTGGCGATCTTCCTCGCGTTGGTATTGCTGCGTTTTGTCTGGGTGCAGAGCATCTGGCGCTTGTCGGTACTGCTGCGTCGTTTGCGCGGCAAGGGCGAGTTGACTCAAGTGCCGACCGCGCGTTCCTGCTGGTTGCTGACGGTCGGCGGCGTGCGCGGGGCGGTGACGCTGGCGGGTGTGATGTCGGTGCCGATGCTGATCGGCGCGCAGGCGTTTCCCGAGCGCGATCTGCTGATTTTCATCGCCGCCGGGGTGATCCTGCTGTCGCTGGTTTCGGCGTGCATCGCCTTGCCATTGCTGTTGCGCGGTATCGAAAAAAGTCCCGACGACAAACGCCGTCAGGAGGTGCGCGACGCCTGGCGCAAAACCGCCGAGGCGGCGATTCATGCGCTTGAGACTGAAGAGGCCGTCCCGCAGGACGCCGCGCAAGCGGCACTGGCGGCCGAACTGAAGGCGCGGATCATGTCCGAATATCGCCATCAGCTCGACGTCTTCAATGATTCGGCGGAAGCCCAGGCGTTGGCCTTCCAGATGGATCTGCTCGAGCGGCGCTTACGGTTGAAAGCGCTGCGAGCGCAGCGTCTGGAGTTGTACAGCCTGAGCCGTCATCACCAGATCGGTGATGACGTCCTTAGAGAAGTGCTTGGCGAGCTGGACTTGAGCGAGGCCAATCTGGGGCAGGTGAAATAACAGGCGCATTGCCCGCACCAGAAGCCCCGGTGCGGGCATTGGCCGGTTATTGCTGGCGGGTGACGAACGCGCGAATACGCTCCGCCGCTTCAACACATTCGGCCAGCGGCGCAACCAGCGCCATACGCACCCGGCCTGCGCCCGGATTGACGCCGTCGACATCGCGGGACAGGTAGGAACCTGGTACCACGGTCACGTGCTCCTGCTCGAACAGGTCGCGGCAGAACGCTGCGTCGTCACCTTGCACGTTCGGCCACAGGTAGAAGCTGCCATCCGGGCGCTGCACGTCCATCACCGGGCTGAGGATTGCCAGCACGGCATCGAACTTTTCGCGGTACAGCGCGCGGTTTGCGCGTACGTGAACTTCATCGTTCCACGCGGCCACGCTGGCCAGTTGTGTTTGCACCGGCATCGCGCAGCCGTGGTAGGTGCGATACAGCAGGAAGCCTTTGAGGATGTCGGCGTCACCGGCGACGAAACCGGAGCGCAGGCCCGGCAGATTGGAACGCTTGGACAGGCTGTGGAACACCACGCAACGCTTGAAGTC
Source organism: Pseudomonas retamae (assembly GCF_043496865.1). NCBI lineage: Bacteria > Pseudomonadati > Pseudomonadota > Gammaproteobacteria > Pseudomonadales > Pseudomonadaceae > Pseudomonas > Pseudomonas retamae. The sequence goes on along the minus strand of NZ_JBIEIL010000005.1, from coordinate 346,917 downwards.
CTGGCGGCCCAGTTCAACGCAGGCGGTGAGCAAACCGGGCGGCGGGGTTTGTTCGTCGAAATACAGTTCGCTGTAACACTCGTCGGCGGCGATGACGAAGTCGTACTGGTCGGCCAACGCAATCAGCTTTTTCAGGGTTTCAACCGGGATCAAGGCGCCGGTCGGGTTGCCCGGCGAGCACAGAAAGAGGATCTGGCAGCGTTTCCAGATATCCGGGGAAACGGCGTCGAAGTCCGGGTTGAAGCCATTCTCGTCGAGGCACGGCAGGTAATGCGGCTTGGCCCCGGCAAGAAACGCCGCGCCTTCGTAGATCTGATAGAACGGATTAGGGCTGACCACTAAAGCATCGTCGCCACGGTTGACCACGGTCTGGGTGAACGCGAACAGCGCTTCACGGGTGCCGTTGACCGGCAGCACGTTGCGCGCCGGGTCGATCCAGCCGTTCGGTACGCCGAAACGCCGCTCGCACCAACCGGCAATGGCTTCACGCAGGGCCGGAATGCCTAGGGTGGTCGGGTACACCGCCATCTGGTCGAGACTGTTGGCCAGTGCTTCGGCGACAAAGCCTGGCGAGCGGTGTTTCGGCTCGCCGATCGACAGAGCGATCGGGCGCTTGTCCGGGTTCGGCGTCACGGTGCCGAGCAGGGCACGCAGCTTTTCGAACGGGTACGGCTGGAGCTGATTCAGAGCGTTGTTCATGGGGGCCTCGGTCAATGTGGGGTTGGCATTGCCGCGCTAGCCAGGCTGGAACAAACCCTGTGGGAGCGAGCCTGCTCGCGAAGAGGCCGGCCTGTTCAACATCCATGTGTGTTGAATGACGCCTTCGCGAGCAGGCTCGCTCCCACAGGCATTTCATTGCCATGCCTGGATCGGAGCGCGCCGTTTCCCACAGGGGAAATTCATGGTTCAGATACTGATTCGGGACAGCTTGATATCCGGTTCCTGATTGACGCTCAACTGCTCGACGATCGCATCCTGCAGGCGGCTGCACAGCAGCGGGTCGGACAGCGGCTGATTGTGCGCGTCGGTAATGAAAAACACGTCTTCCACGCGCTCGCCCAGGGTCGCAATCTTGGCGTTCTGCAGCGACAGGTCGAACTCGAGGAAAATCCCACCAATGCGGGCCAGCAGGCCGGGGCGATCAGGCGCCGTCAGTTCGAGTACCGTCACTGGGCGCTGCGCATCGTTGTGAATCGTCACTTGCGGCGCAAAGGCAAAATGCTTGAGCTGGCGCGGCACGCGGCGCTGAATGATCGTCGGGTAGTCGTCGGGATCACGCAGGGCTTCGGTCAGGCCTTCGCGGATCTGCTTGACCCGCGTCGGGTTGTCGCCAATCGACTCGCCTTCGTTGTCGAGCACGATGTAGGTGTCGAGGGTGAACTGGCTGCTGGACGTGATGACACGGGCGTCGTGAATGTTCAGGTTCAACTGGTCCATCGCCGCCACGGTCACCGCGAAGAAATCATGCTGGTCGGGGGCATAAATGAAGATCTGCGTGCCGCCCTCGAACTCGCGCTGGGTGGTTTCCTTGATCAGCACCAGCGGCCCGCCATCGACCGGCTGCTGCAGGATCGCATCGCTGTGCCAAGCCACGTCACCCGCGGTGTGACGCAGGAAATAATCATCGCCCAACTGCGCCCACAACTGCTCGACATCGTCCGGGTCGGTCCCGCCTCGCACCAGGATATCCAGCGCGGCGCTTTGCGTCTGCCGTATCTGCTCTTCGCGATCCACCGGATTTTCCAGGCCACGGCGCAGGGCGCGTTTGGTCTCGGTGTAGAGCTGGCGCAGCAGGCTGGCGCGCCATGAATTCCATAGGGTCGGATTGGTCGCGTTAATATCCGCCACGGTCAGCACGTAGAGATAGTCGAGACGGATTTCATCGCCGACGGCCAGGGCAAAATCGTGAATCACCTGCGGATCGGACAAATCCTTGCGCTGGGCGGTGGTCGACATCACCAGATGATTCTGCACCAGCCAGACGATCAGGCGGCTGTCCCACACCGGCAACTGGTGGCGCTGGCAGAACGCCTCGGCATCGACCGCGCCGATTTCCGAGTGGTCGCCATGCCGACCTTTACCGATGTCGTGGTACAGGCCCGCCATGTAGATCAGCTCGGGCTTGGGCAGCTTGGCCATCAGCTTGGCGGCCAGCGGGAATTTCTCCGACACCTGGGTGTACTGCAGTTTACGCAGGTGTTTGATCAGGTTCAGCGTGTGCGCATCGACTGTATAGATGTGGAACAGGTCGTGCTGCATTTGCCCGACGATAAAACCGAATTCCGGCAGATAGCGGCCAAGAATGCCGTAACGGTTCATCCGGCGCAGGTTGCGGTGGATGCCGATCTTGCACTTGAACAGCTCGATGAACAGGCTGGTGTTGCGAATATCGTTGCGGAAGTTGTCGTCGATCAGGTGGCGGTTTTCGCGTAGCAGACGAATGGTGTCAGCGCGCACGCCTTTGATTTCCGGCTGTTGGGCCATCAGCACGAAGATTTCCAGCATGGCGAATGGCGTGCGGCGGAACACGTTGTCGTTGCGCGCCTCGATATAACCGTCGTGGAGCTGGAAGCGTGAGTTGATCGGCTGCGGCGGCGCTTCGTCTTCCGGGGCGAGGATGACTTCTTCGAAGTGCTGGATGATCAGATCGCTGAGCTGGGCGATGCTCATGACCGTGCGGAAATACTGCTGCATGAAGTTCTCGACCGCCTGTTTGGCATCGTCGCCTTCAAATCCGAGCAGGCCGGCGATGGTCCGCTGGTGATCGAACAGCAAACGGTCTTCGGAGCGGCCGGCGAGCATGTGCAGGGCGTAGCGCACTTTCCAGAGAAATTCCTGGGAGGAGGCGAGCAGGGCGTTTTCGCTTTCGACCAAGAAACCTTCGCCGGCGAGGGCGCGCAGGTTCAGGGTGCCGTACTGACGCCGGGCCACCCAGAGAATCGTTTGGATGTCGCGCAGGCCGCCGGGCGAGCCTTTGACGTTGGGTTCGAGGTTGTATTCGGTGTCGTTGTACTTGTGATGGCGAGCCTTTTGTTCGGCGCGCTTGGCCAGGAAAAACTCCTTGGCCGGCCACATGTGGGCGGTGCTGGTGACGTCGAGCATGCGCTGGCGCAGGCGCTCGGGGCCGCAGATGGTGCGGCTTTCCATCAGATTGGTGACCACGGTCAGATCGGCGCGAGCCTCTTCGGCGCATTCGTCGACCGAACGCACGCTCTGCCCGACTTCCAGACCGATGTCCCACAGCAAGGTGAGAAAACGCTCGATGGAGTCGCGGAAAATTTCATGGTCGGCGCTGTCGAGCAGGATCAGCAAATCGATGTCGGAGTACGGATGCAACTCGCCACGGCCGTAGCCGCCGACCGCGACGAGCGCGATGTCGGCGTCTTCGCTCCAGTCGAACTGCTCCCAGGCCTTTTGCAGGATGTTATCGACGAACCAGGCACGGTCTTCGATCAGACGGCGAATGTCGCGGCCGTTGCGAAAACGCGTGTCGAGGACCTCGCGGGCCTGGCGGATCGCCTTCTTGAACGCCGCGATAGGACTCGCTTTGAGGGCCAGTTCAGCCTGGAACTGGCCGCGGTCGAAGAGTTCGGGATCCACCTGCGGCATCGATTGGCTTTCCTTTATATGAGGCTGGGCGCGTTTATTTGATCAGGCCGAGACGCGCGGGATGGTGTCATCGCTGCGCAAGGTGAAGATCTCATAGCCGGTGTCGGTCACCAACAGCGTGTGTTCCCACTGCGCCGAAAGCTTGCGGTCTTTGGTGATCGCGGTCCAGCCGTCGCCCAGTACTTTGGTGTCGGCCTTGCCCTGGTTGATCATCGGCTCGATGGTGAAGGTCATGCCGGCCTTCAGTTCCATGCCGGTGCCGGCGCGGCCGTAGTGCAGGATCTGCGGCTCTTCGTGGAACACCTTGCCGATGCCGTGGCCGCAGAATTCGCGAACCACCGAGAAGCCGTTCTTCTCGGCGTGCTTCTGGATCACTTCGCCGATGTCGCCGAGGCGGCAGCCGGGTTTGACGATCTCGATCGCCTTGTACATGCATTCCTGGGTGATCTGCGACAGGCGCTCGGCCCAGACCGCTACTTCGCCGACGTGGAACATGCGGCTGGTGTCACCGTGGTAGCCGTCCTTGATCACGGTGACGTCGATGTTCAGGGTGTCGCCGTTTTTCAGCGGTTTGTCGTTCGGGATGCCGTGGCACACCACATGATTGATCGAGGTGCAGATCGACTTCGGGTAGCCCTTGTAATTGAGCGGGGCGGGAATCGCTTGCTGCACGTTGACGATGTAGTCGTGGCAGATCTGGTTCAACTGATCGGTGGTCACGCCCGGTTTGACATGTTCGGCAATCATTTCCAGCACATCGGCGGCCAGTTTGCCGGCGACACGCATGCCAGCGATGTCCTCGGAGGTTTTGAGGTTGACGGTCATACAGGCTCTCTCTGCGCTCGGCGGCGCTTGCGGATACAAACAGGGTGGCCGGTGTGGAATGGGCAACCCGAAAAACGCGATTCTAACAGACGTATGGCGCAATTCAGCGCCGGCGTGCATCGCTTCTCTCTATACAATGGTGCGCCTTGGACCGATTCCAAGGGGGCTGCGTCCACGTCCCTGGTGCGAATACAGATTTCGGGTTCCGTTTCTGCGCACCCTGTGGTATAAAATGCGCCGCTTTCCGGGGATGCCCCGAAAGGCTTAAATCCACACACGTGTCGACACGATGACCTGGGTGCCCTTGGCTTGAAGCCATTGGTTGGTCATTGGGATACGTGGAGGCCAAACCCGACTTATCAAGGAACTATCATGTCCCAAGTCAATATGCGCGATATGCTGAAGGCCGGTGTGCACTTCGGTCACCAGACCCGTTACTGGAACCCGAAAATGGGCAAGTACATTTTCGGTGCGCGCAACAAGATTCACATCATCAACCTTGAAAAAACCCTGCCAATGTTCAACGAAGCTCTGACTTTCGTAGAGCGTCTGGCCCAGGGCAAAAACAAGATTCTGTTCGTCGGCACCAAGCGTTCCGCTGGCAAGATCGTTGCTGAAGAAGCAGCACGTTGCGGTTCGCCGTACGTCGATCACCGCTGGTTGGGCGGCATGCTGACCAACTTCAAGACCATCCGTGCTTCCATCAAGCGTCTGCGTGACCTTGAAGTCCAGGCCGAAGACGGTACTTTCGCCAAGCTGACCAAGAAAGAAGCGCTGATGCGCTCCCGTGACCTGGAAAAGCTGGATCGTTCGCTGGGCGGCATCAAGGACATGGGCGGTCTGCCAGACGCACTGTTCGTGATCGACGTTGACCACGAGCGCATCGCGATCACCGAAGCCAACAAGCTGGGCATCCCGGTCATCGGCGTTGTCGATACCAACAGCAGCCCGGAAGGCGTTGACTACATCATCCCAGGCAACGATGACGCAATCCGCGCTATCCAGCTGTACATGGGTTCGATGGCTGACGCAGTAATCCGCGGTCGCAACAACGTTGCTGGCGGTACTGTAGAATTCGCAGCTGAAGAAACTCAGGCTGCAGCTGAGTAATTGACGCCCTGGCGTTGACTCAGTAAGCAAAAAGGGGGCTTGGCCCCCTTTTTGCCACCTCGAAAACCATTTGTCGGCGCCCACGGCACTGTTTGTAATGTGCGGCAGCTAACAAGGGTGGTTCGGGAAGAATTGAACGCCCGTTCGGTCGGGTGGAATGGTTGAAAACCTATCCAAGAGGAATTTGAAAATGGCAGCAATTACTGCAGCGTTGGTCAAAGAACTGCGCGAGCGTACCGGCGAAGGCATGATGGACTGCAAGAAGGCCCTGGAAAAGGCTGACGGCGACATCGAAAAAGCCATTGATGATATGCGTGCTTCGGGCGCGATCAAGGCTGCGAAAAAAGCCGGCAACGTTGCCGCTGAAGGCGCAATCGCCATCAAATCGAATGACAAGGCAGCCGTGCTGCTGGAAGTCAACTCGCAGACCGACTTCCTGGCTCTGCAAGACGACTTCAAAAACTTCGTTGCTGCCAGCGTAGAAAAAGCCTTCGACGAAAAACTGACTGACGCAGCTCCGCTGATCGCCGCTCAGGAATCGGCTCGTGAGGCTCTGGTTGCCAAAGTCGGCGAGAACGTCAACATCCGTCGTCTGGTACGCGTAGAAGGTGACGTTGTCGGCACTTACCTGCACGGTAACAAGATCGGTGTTGCTGTTGTCCTGAAAGGCGGTGACGTCGAGCTGGCCAAAGACATCGCAATGCACGTTGCTGCAAGCAACCCAGAATTCCTGCTGCCTTCGCAAGTCTCCGACGAAGCGATCGAGCGTGAGAAAGCTGTGTTCCTGCAGTTGAACGAAGAGAAGATCAAAGGCAAGCCAGAAAACATTGTTGAGAATATGGTCAAAGGCCGTATCAGCAAGTTCCTGGCAGAAGCAAGCCTGGTCGAGCAGGCGTTCGTCAAGAACCCTGAAGTCAAGGTTGGCGAACTGGCCAAGAAAGCCGGTGCTGAAATCGTTTCCTTCACTTACTTCAAAGTAGGCGAAGGCATCGAGAAGCCGGTCGACAACTTCGCTGAAGAAGTTGCTGCCCAGCTGGCTGCCGCCAAGCAATAAGACGGTTTTTCAACTGTCGCCGAAAGAGGCTGCCCGCTCACGCGCGCAGCCTCTTTTCAGATCGGGTACCAGTTTTTTATTGGTTTCCGCTTGGAACTGACTTACAAAGCCATGTTCCGATGGCGCTGAAGCAGCGCCAAGCTAGAGTGAACGGCAGCTGTAAACAGCTCGCACAGAATTTTAAATACGCCGCAGGAGAGATTCGCAATGGCTCAGCAGGGCAGTGGTTATCAGGCTCGCTATAAACGCATTCTACTCAAGCTTAGCGGCGAGGCCCTGATGGGCTCGGAAGAGTTCGGGATCGATCCAAAAGTGCTGGATCGGATGGCGCTGGAAGTTGGCCAGTTGGTCGGTATCGGCGTTCAGGTCGGTCTGGTGATCGGCGGTGGCAACCTGTTCCGCGGTGAAGCCTTGAGCAAAGCCGGCATGGATCGGGTCACGGGCGACCACATGGGCATGCTGGCCACTGTGATGAACGCTCTGGCCATGCGCGATGCGCTGGAACGTGCCAATATCTCGGCCATCGTCATGTCGGCCATTTCCATGGTTGGCGTGACCGATCACTACGATCGCCGCAAAGCCATGCGCCACCTGAACTCCAAGGACGTGGTGATCTTCGCTGCCGGTACCGGCAACCCGTTCTTCACCACGGATTCGGCAGCCTGCCTGCGCGCAATCGAAATCGACGCCGATGTCGTGCTCAAGGCGACCAAGGTTGATGGCGTTTACACCGCAGATCCATTCAAAGACCCACATGCCGAGAAGTTCGATCATCTGACTTATGATGAAGTACTGGATCGCAAGCTGGGTGTCATGGATCTGACCGCTATCTGCCTGTGCCGCGATCACAAGATGCCGTTGCGCGTCTTCAACATGAACAAACCGGGCGCCCTGCTGAACATAGTTCATGGCGGCGCTGAAGGGACTTTGATCGAGGAAGTTCAACAATGATCAACGAAATCAAGAAAGACGCCCAGGCGCGTATGCAGAAATCGCTGGAGTCTCTGGCCCACGCTTTTGGCCAGATCCGCACCGGCAAGGCTCACCCGAGCATTCTCGGCAGTGTCATGGTGCCTTACTACGGTACTGACACCCCGCTGAGCAGCGTCGCCAACGTCACCGTAAAAGACTCGCGGACCCTGCAGGTCGTGGCGTTCGAGCGCAACATGCTGGCGGCCGTCGACAAGGCGATCCAGAGCGCCGGCCTGAACCTCAATCCGACCAACCTTGGCGAGTTGCTGCTGATTCCGATGCCGGCTCTCACCGAGGAAACGCGCAAAGGTTTCACCAAACAGGCCCGTAGCGCGGCGGAAGACGCGCGTGTTGCCGTGCGCAACATCCGTCGTGACGCGTTGGGTGATCTGAAGAAGCTGGTCAAGGACAAGGAAATCAGTGAAGACGAAGAGCGTCGTGCCATCGCTGATATCGACAAGCTGACCAAGGAATCCGAGGCCCAGATCACCAAGGCCACGGACGAGAAAGAAAAAGACCTGATGGCCGTATAAGGGTCGAGCTTTAAATGGACAAGACCAAGCAGTCTGCGCCGTCCGCGGTGCCGCGCCATGTCGCGATCATCATGGATGGCAACAATCGCTGGGCGAAAAAACGCTTCATGCCGGGTGTCGCCGGGCATAAAGCGGGCGTGGATGCGGTGCGTGCCGTGATCGAGGTGTGCGCCGAGGCCAAGGTCGAGGTGCTCACCCTGTTCGCGTTTTCCAGTGAAAACTGGCAGCGCCCGGCCGATGAAGTCAGTGCCTTGATGGATCTTTTCTTCAAGGCGCTGCGTCGCGAGGCCAAGCGCCTCAACGACAACAACATCAGCCTGCGCATCATTGGTGATCGCTCGCGCTTTCATCCTGAGCTTCAGGCAGCGATGCGCGAAGCTGAGGCGATGACGGCGGGCGCCAATCGCTTCATCCTGCAGATCGCCGCCAACTACGGCGGTCAGTGGGATATCGCACAGGCCGCGCAGCGTCTGGCCCGTGAAGTCCAGGCCGGGCACCTGCGCCCGGAGGACATCACTCCCGACCTGCTGCAAACCTGCCTGGCAACCGGCGATCTGCCTTTGCCGGACCTGTGCATCCGCACTGGCGGCGAGCACCGCATCAGCAATTTCCTGCTGTGGCAGCTGGCCTACGCTGAGTTGTATTTCTCCGACCTGTTCTGGCCGGACTTCAAACACGATGCCATGCGCAATGCGCTGGCTGATTTCGCATCGCGCCAGCGTCGCTTCGGTAAAACGAGCGAACAGGTCGAAGCTGGAGCCCGGGTTTAATGCTTAAACAACGAATCATCACTGCGCTGATCCTGCTGCCGATCGCCTTGTGCGGTTTTTTCCTGCTTCAGGGTGCCGGTTTTGCCCTGTTCATCGGGCTGGTCGTCAGCCTGGGTGCCTGGGAATGGGCGCGTCTGGCGGGCTTCACTGCACAATCGTTCCGCGTCGGCTTCGCCGCTGTGGTCGCCTTGATGTTGTTCGTCATGTACGTTTTGCCTGGCCTCGCGCCTTGGGTGCTGGGGGCATCGGTGATCTGGTGGGCCGTGGCCACGTGGCTGGTGCTGACTTATCCGCGTTCGAGCGGGCACTGGTCAACCGCTGCGACCAAGCTGGTAATCGGCCTGCTGGTGTTGTTGCCGGCCTGGCAAGGGCTGGTGCTGATCAAGCAGTACCCGCTGGGTAACTGGCTGATCATGGCGGTGATGGTGCTGGTCTGGGGGGCCGATATTGGCGCTTATTTCTCGGGTCGCAAATTCGGCAAGCGCAAGCTGGCGCCGCAGGTCAGTCCGGGCAAGAGCTGGGAAGGCGTGTACGGCGGTCTGGCGCTGAGTCTGGTGATTACCGCGATTGTCGGGCTGGTGCGTGACTGGACCGTCGCCGAACTGCTCAAGGGCTTGATTGGCGCGGCCGTGATTGTTTTCATCTCGGTGGTCGGCGACCTGACCGAAAGCATGTTCAAGCGTCAGTCCGGTATCAAGGACAGCAGTAACCTGCTGCCCGGTCATGGCGGTGTGCTTGATCGCATCGACAGCCTCACGGCAGCGATTCCGGTATTTGCCGTGCTGCTGTGGATGGCCGCGCCGTGAGTCGCCCTCAGCAGATTACCGTTCTGGGTGCTACAGGCTCGATCGGGCTCAGCACGCTCGATGTCATTGCCCGTCATCCCGAGCGTTATCAGGTTTTTGCACTCAGCGGTTTCTCCCGTCTGAGTGAGTTGTTGGCCTTGTGCGTGCGTCATGCGCCGCAATTTGCCGTGGTGCCGCAAGCGGCCGCCGCGCGCAGCTTGCAGGACGATTTACGCGCTGCCGGTTTATCGACCCAGGTGCTGGTGGGCGAAGAGGGCTTGTGTCAGATCGCCTCCGCGCCGGAAGTCGATGCGGTGATGGCGGCGATCGTCGGTGCGGCGGGATTGCGTCCGACTTTGGCCGCCGTCGAAGCGGGCAAGAAAATCCTGCTGGCCAATAAAGAGGCGCTGGTGATGTCCGGCGCCCTGTTCATGCAGGCCGTGCGCAAGAGCGGTTCGGTGTTGCTGCCGATCGACAGCGAGCACAACGCGATTTTCCAGTGCATGCCACACGATTTTGCCCGTGGGTTGGGTGCGGTCGGTGTTCGGCGGATTTTACTCACAGCCTCTGGCGGTCCGTTCCGACAGACGCCGATGAGTGAACTGGCGCATGTTTCACCTGATCAGGCCTGTGCGCATCCGAACTGGTCGATGGGGCGCAAGATCTCGGTCGATTCGGCGAGCATGATGAATAAAGGTCTCGAGCTGATCGAAGCCTGCTGGTTGTTCGACGCCAAGCCTGCGCAGGTCGAGGTGGTGATCCACCCGCAGAGTGTGATCCACTCGCTGGTCGATTACGTCGACGGCTCGGTACTGGCGCAGTTGGGCAATCCCGATATGCGTACGCCAATCGCCAGTGCGCTGGCGTGGCCAGAGCGCATTGATTCCGGGGTCGCGCCGCTGGATCTGTTCGCCATCGCGCGGCTGGACTTCGAGGCGCCGGATGAAGGGCGCTTCCCTTGCCTGCGTCTGGCGCGGCAAGCTGCCGAGGCGGGCGACAGCGCTCCGGCAATGCTCAATGCGGCCAACGAAGTGGCGGTACAGGCGTTTCTCGACGGACGGGTCCGGTACCTGGAAATCGCGAGTATCATCGAGGAGGTCTTGAGCCTCGAGCCGGTGGTGGCCCTGGCTGATCTCGAAGCGGTGTTTACTGCCGATGCCAAGGCGCGTGATCTGGCGCGCCAGTGGCTCAAGCGTCACGATCGATAGAATTTGCAATACATTGGCTACACGCGGCACTGAACAGGATTGCGGAGAAAGTAGATGAGCGCGCTCTATATGATTGCCGGCACCCTGATTGCTCTGGGTGTGCTGGTCACCTTTCACGAATTCGGCCACTTCTGGGTCGCGCGGCGCTGTGGCGTCAAGGTTTTGCGCTTTTCCGTAGGTTTCGGCATGCCGCTGCTGCGCTGGCATGACAAGCAGGGCACAGAATTCGTGATTGCCGCGATCCCGCTGGGCGGCTACGTCAAAATGCTCGACGAGCGCGAGGGCGAAGTCCCGGTCGATCAACTCGATCAGTCGTTCAACCGTAAAACCGTGCGTCAGCGTATCGCCATTGTTGCCGCCGGCCCCGTGGCCAACTTTCTTTTGGCGCTGGTGTTCTTCTGGGTGCTGGCCATGCTCGGCAGCGAACAGGTGCGCCCGGTCATCGGTGCGGTGGAGTCCGGCAGCATTGCCGCCAGGGCCGGTTTGAATGCAGGCGAGGAAATCGTCGCCATCGATGGCGAGCCGACTTCCGGGTGGGCAGCCGTCAATCTGCAATTGGTACGGCGTCTCGGCGAAAGCGGTTCTTTGCAATTGCTGGTGCGCGAACAAGGGGCTACCGCGGATTCGCCGCGTGAACTGAAACTGGACAACTGGCTCAAGGGCGCCGATGAGCCGGATCCGATTCGTTCTCTGGGTATTCGTCCGTGGCGCCCGGCGTTGCCACCGGTACTCGCCGAGCTCGATCCGAAAGGCCCGGCGCAGGCTGCTGGCCTGAAAACCGGCGATCGCCTGCTGGCGCTGGATGGCCAGCCGTTGAGCGACTGGCAGCAAGTGGTCGATACCGTTCGTACGCGTCCTGATACCAAAATCCTGCTGCGCATCGAGCGCGACAGTGCTCAAATCGACGTCCCGGTGACCTTGGCGGCGCGCGGTGAAAGCAAGGCGCCAAGCGGTTATCTGGGCGCGGGGGTCAAGGCAATCGACTGGCCACCGGAGATGATTCGCGAGGTCAGTTACGGCCCGTTGGCGGCAATTGGCGAGGGCGCCCGTCGCACTTGGACCATGAGCATTCTGACCCTCGATTCACTGAAGAAAATGCTGTTCGGCGAGCTCTCGGTAAAAAACTTGAGTGGACCGATAACCATTGCTAAAGTGGCGGGCGCTTCTGCCCAGTCGGGCGTCGCTGATTTCCTGAATTTCCTTGCTTATCTGAGTATTAGCCTGGGGGTTCTGAATTTGCTGCCCATTCCTGTACTGGATGGGGGGCATTTGTTGTTTTATCTGATCGAGTGGGTGCGTGGTCGCCCCTTGTCGGATCGGGTGCAAGGTTGGGGGATACAGATCGGTATCAGTTTGGTGGTCGGGGTGATGTTGCTTGCTCTGGTCAACGATCTGGGTCGACTGTAACGCTTCGCTGAATTGCGAATCTGCCGCATTTTGCGGCAGTTTGTTTATTGCCAGTTGGAATAAGAAAGGACTTCATGAAACGTCTGCTGCTAACTGCGGTTCTCACCGTATTGATGATCGCCGAAGTTCACGCCGAGTCCTTCACTATCTCTGATATTCGCGTCAATGGCCTCCAGCGGGTCTCCGCGGGTAGTGTCTTTGGTGCCTTGCCGTTGAACGTCGGCGAGCAGGCGGATGATCGTCGCCTGGTGGAATCCACTCGTGCGTTGTTCAAAACCGGTTTCTTTCAAGATATCCAGCTGGGCCGCGAAGGCAACGTTCTGGTGATCACGGTCGTCGAACGTCCGTCGGTTGCCAGTATCGAGATCGAAGGCAACAAGGCGATCTCGACTGAAGACCTGATGAAGGGCCTCAAGCAATCCGGTCTGGCCGAAGGCGAGATCTTCCAGCGCGCCACTCTCGAAGGTGTGCGTAACGAACTGCAGCGTCAGTACGTCGCGCAAGGTCGTTACTCGGCTACCGTCGATACCGAAGTGGTTTCGCAACCGCGTAACCGTGTTGGTCTGAAAGTGAAGATCAACGAAGGTACCGTTGCCGCGATTCAGCACATCAACGTGGTCGGCAACACGGTGTTCCCCGAGGAAGACCTGACCGACCTGTTCGAACTGAAAACCACCAACTGGCTGTCGTTCTTCAAGAACGACGACAAGTATGCCCGTGAAAAACTGTCCGGTGACCTTGAGCGTCTGCGTTCCTACTACCTGGACCGCGGCTATATCAACATGGACATCGCTTCGACCCAGGTGTCCATCACCCCGGACAAGAAGCACGTTTACATCACCGTCAACGTCACCGAAGGCGAGAAGTACACCGTTCGTGACGTCAAGCTCAGCGGTGATCTGAAAGTCCCTGAAGACCAGATCAAGTCCCTGCTGCTGGTGCAGAAGGGCCAGGTGTTCTCGCGCAAGCTGATGACCACCACCTCTGAACTGATCACCCGCCGTCTGGGTAACGAGGGTTACACCTTCGCCAACGTCAACGGCGTACCTCAGCCGCATGATGACGACCACACCGTCGATATCCTGTTCGCTGTCGATCCGGGCAAGCGTGCCTACGTCAACCGCATCAACTTCCGTGGCAACACCAAGTCCGAAGACGAAGTGCTGCGCCGTGAAATGCGTCAGATGGAAGGTGGCTGGGCTTCGACCTACCTGATCGACCAGTCCAAGACCCGTCTCGAGCGTCTGGGCTTCTTCAAGGAAGTCAACGTCGAGACGCCGGCTGTTCCGGGTGTCGATGACCAGGTGGACGTGAACTACGCCGTCGAAGAGCAGGCGTCCGGTTCGATTACCGCCAGCGTCGGTTTCGCCCAGAGTGCCGGTCTGATCCTCGGTGGTTCGATCACTCAGAACAACTTCCTCGGGACCGGTAACCGCGTCAGCATCGGCCTGACTCGCAGCGAATACCAGAGCCGCTACAACTTCGGCTACGTTGACCCCTACTGGACCGCCGATGGCGTGAGCCTGGGCTACAACGCGTTCTATCGCACCACCGATTACGACGAACTCGATGCCGATATTTCGAGCTACGCCGTGGACAGCCTGGGTGCCGGTGTGAACGTGGGCTATCCGATCAGCGAGACTTCGCGTCTGACCTTCGGTCTGTCCGCGCAGCAGGACAAGATCAATACCGGTCGTTACACCGTTGACGAGATTTTCGACTTCGTTGACAAAGAAGGCGATAACTACCTGAACTTCAAGGCATCTGCCGGTTGGTCCGAGTCGACCCTGAATAAAGGCGTGCTGCCGACCCGTGGTCGTTCTCAGAGCCTGACCCTGGAAACCACCATTCCAGGCAGTGATCTGTCGTTCTTCAAGCTTGACTACCGTGGTCAGTTGTTCCAGCCGATCACTGAAAACTACACCATGCGTCTGCACACCGAACTCGGTTATGGCGACGGTTACGGTTCGACTGACGGCTTGCCGTTCTATGAAAACTACTATGCGGGTGGTTTCAACTCCGTGCGTGGCTTCAAGGACAGCACCCTCGGCCCGCGCAGCACTCCGAGTCTGGGTAATAACCCGGGGACATCCCGAGATCCTGATCAGGATCCGCTGCCATTCGGTGGTAATGTCCTGATCCAGGGTGGCGTGGAAGTCCTGTTCCCGCTGCCGTTCGTGAAAGATCAGCGCTCCCTGCGTACTTCGGTATTCTGGGATGTCGGTAACGTATTTGACTCGCAGTGCAAGGACACTACGAACGCCAACGGTACTTCGTCCAACACCAAGTGCAACGACATCAGTCTGAGCAACATGGCCAGTTCCGTGGGTGTGGGTGTGACCTGGGTCACCGCACTGGGTCCTCTGAGCTTCGCGTTGGCCATGCCGATCAAGAAACCGGATGACGCTGAAACTCAAGTGTTCCAATTCTCCCTCGGCCAGACGTTCTAAGCGTCTGACCCAAGATAACGACAATGGATTTTGTAGGAGTGCATCGTGCGTAAGTTGACTCAATTGGTTCTCCTGGCCTCCGTACTGGTGGCAGGCCCGGCATTTGCCGACATGAAAATTGCCGTTCTGAACTATCAAATGGCCCTGCTGGAATCCGACGCGGCGAAGAAATACGCCGTAGATGCCGAGAAGAAGTTCGGTCCACAACTGACCAAGCTGAAAACGCTGGAAAGCAGCGCCAAGGGTATCCAGGATCGTCTGATGGCCGGTGGCGACAAGATGCAGCAAGGTGAGCGCGAGCGTCTGGAGCTGGAGTTCAAGCAAAAGGCCCGTGACTTCCAGTTCCAGTCCAAAGAGCTGAATGAAGCCAAAGCCGTTGCCGACCGCGAGATGCTCAAGCAACTGAAGCCGAAACTGGACAGCGCTGTGGAAGAAGTCATCAAGAAAGGTGGTTTTGACCTGGTGTTCGAGCGTGGCGCAGTGATCGATGTCAAACCTCAGTACGACATCACGCGCCAGGTTATCGAGCGCATGAATCAGCTGAAGTAACCCATGACCGTGACTATCAAGCTCGGCCAGTTGGCCGAGTTCCTCGGCGCCTCCCTGCGTGGCGACGCCGAGAAGCAAATTACTGGGCTAGCCACTTTGCAAGAGGCTGGCCCAGCTCAGTTGAGCTTTCTGGCAAACCCTCAATATCGCAAATACCTGGCGGGCTCGCAGGCGGCAGCGTTGCTGCTCAAGGAAGCCGACGCCGAAGGTTTTGTCGGTAATGCACTCGTGGTGCCGGATCCTTATCTGGCCTATGCGCGCCTCTCGCATTTGTTCGATCCCAAGCCGAAAGCGCCCGCGGGCATCCATCCTTCAGCGGTGATTGCTGCGGACGCGGTGGTTGATCCAACCGCCAGCATCGGGCCCTTTGTGGTGATCGAGGCTGGTGCGCGAATTGGCGCGCAGGTGACCCTGGGCGCGCATTGCGTGATCGGTGCGCGCAGCGAAATCGGCGAGGGCGGCTGGCTCGCTCCGCGCGTGACGCTGTATCACGACGTACGCATCGGCAAACGTGTGGTGATTCAGTCCGGTGCCGTGCTCGGTGGCGAGGGCTTCGGCTTCGCCAATGAGAAGGGCATCTGGCAAAAGATCGCGCAGATCGGCGGCGTGACCATCGGCGACGACGTCGAGATTGGCGTGAACACCGCCATCGACCGCGGCGCCCTGGCCGATACCGTGATCGGCAATGGCGTGAAACTCGACAACCAGATACAGATCGCACACAACGTTCAGGTCGGTGATCACACCGCCATGGCCGCCTGTGTGGGGATCTCCGGCAGCACCAAAATCGGCAAGCACTGCATGCTCGCTGGCGGTGTCGGTCTGGTCGGTCACATAGATATTTGCGACAACGTTTTCCTGACCGGCATGACCATGGTGACCCACTCGATTACCGAGCCGGGCGCCTATTCTTCCGGCACAGCCATGCAACCGGCGGCCGAATGGCGCAAAAGCGCGGCCCGTATCCGTCAGCTCGATGACATCGCGCGACGGCTCAAACAGCTGGAAAAGCGCGTCGGGGAAGTGACCCCTGATGGCAATGCTTCATCTGATGGCTGATACCATTTCCATATCAAGTGTGCACAGCCTCTGGACTGCGTCCTTGATTTGCTAGAGGAGTGCGCGTCAGTCGCGCTCCCAATCTTTACATAGGCTTCCCCCTGAAATGATGGACATCAACGAGATTCGCGAATACCTGCCTCACCGTTACCCGTTCCTGCTGGTGGACCGGGTGGTGGAACTGGACACTGAAGGCAAGCGAATTCGCGCCTACAAGAATGTCAGCATCAACGAACCGTTCTTCAATGGTCACTTCCCTGCGCATCCGATCATGCCGGGCGTGCTGATCATCGAAGCGATGGCGCAGGCTGCCGGGATCCTCGGTTTCAAGATGCTCGACGTCAAACCGGCCGACGGCACCCTGTATTACTTCGTCGGTTCCGACAAGCTGCGCTTCCGCCAGCCAGTCAAGCCGGGCGACCAGTTGATCCTCGAAGCGACCTTCATCAGCTGCAAGCGCAAGATCTGGAAGTTCGAATGCCAGGCGTCGGTTGACGGCAAGCCGGTGTGCTCGGCAGAAATCATCTGCGCGGAACAAAAAGTATGAGTTTGATTGACCCTCGCGCAATCATCGATCCGTCCGCCATTTTGGCTGACGGCGTCGAGGTCGGCCCGTGGTCGATCATCGGCGCAGGTGTGGAAATCGGCGAGGGTACCGTGATCGGGCCGCATGTGGTCCTCAAGGGCCCGACCCGCATTGGCAAGCACAATCGCATCTACCAGTTTTCCTCGGTAGGCGAAGACACGCCCGATCTGAAATACAAGGGCGAGGAAACCCGCCTGGTGATCGGTGACCACAACGTCATCCGTGAAGGCGTGACCATTCACCGTGGCACCGTGCAGGATCGCTCGGAAACCACGCTGGGTGACCACAACCTGATCATGGCCTACGCGCACATCGGTCACGACAGCGTCATCGGCAATCATTGCATCCTGGTCAACAACACCGCGCTGGCCGGTCACGTGCATGTGGATGATTGGGCGATTCTTTCCGGTTTCACCCTCGTACACCAGTATTGCCACATCGGCGCCCACAGCTTTTCCGGCATGGGCACCGCGATCGGCAAGGATGTTCCGGCGTTCGTTACCGTGTTCGGCAACCCGGCCGAAGCGCGCAGCATGAACTTCGAAGGCATGCGTCGTCGTGGTTTCAGTGAGGACGCGATTCACACCTTGCGTCGCGCCTACAAAACCGTTTATCGCCAGGGGCTGACCGTCGAGCAGGCACTGGCCGAACTCGCCGAGCCGGCTGCGCAGTACCCGGAAGTCGCGGTGTTCCGTGATTCCATTCTGTCGTCGACTCGCGGCATCACCCGCTGATCATGGCCAGTCTGCGTATTGCGCTGGTGGCCGGTGAAGCTTCCGGCGACATTCTCGGTGCCGGTCTGATGCGTGCGCTCAAGGCGCAGCATCCAGCGGTCGATTTCATCGGTGTTGGCGGTCCGTTGATGCAAGCCGAAGGCCTGGCGTCCTACTTCCCCATGGAGCGCTTGTCGGTCATGGGACTGGTGGAAGTTCTCGGCCGGCTGCGCGAACTGTTAAAGCGCCGCAAGCAGCTGATCGCCACGCTGATTGCCGAGAAGCCGGACGTGTTCATCGGCATCGACGCGCCGGACTTCAACCTCAATATCGAACTCAAGCTGCGTCAGGCCGGGATCAAGACCGTGCATTACGTCAGCCCGTCGGTGTGGGCGTGGCGCCAGAAGCGCGTGCTGAAGATCCGCGAAGGCTGCGACCTGATGTTGACGTTGCTGCCATTCGAAGCAAAATTCTACGAAGAGAAGGGCGTGCCGGTGCGGTTCGTTGGCCACACCCTGGCCGACACTATTCCGCTTGAAGCCGACCGTGCCGCGGCGCGGGCCGAACTGGGTTTGCCCGACGGTCCGCTGGTCGCGTTGATGCCCGGCAGCCGGGGCGGCGAAGTGTCGCGTCTCGGCGCGCTGTTTCTCGACACGGCCGAACGCTTGCGCGCCATGCGTCCGGGCTTGCGGTTCGTTATTCCGTGCGCCAACCCTGAGCGTCGCGCGCAGCTTGAAGAATTGCTCGCCGGCCGCGATTTGCCAGTGACCCTGCTTGATGGCAAATCACATCTGGCGCTGGCGGCGTGCAACGCGGTGTTGATCGCCTCCGGCACCGCGACCCTCGAAGCGCTGCTGTACAAGCGACCAATGGTGGTGGCATACCGTTTGGCGCCGCTGACGTTCTGGATTCTCAAGCGCATGGTCAAGAGCCCGTACGTGTCGTTGCCAAACCTGTTGGCTCAGCGCTTGCTGGTGCCCGAGCTGTTGCAGGATGATGCGACAGTCGAGGCGCTGGCGTTGACGCTCTCGCCATTGATCGACGGTGGCGAAGAGCAGACTCGCGGTTTCGACGAGATCCATCGCACGTTGCGCCTGGATGCCTCCAATCAGGCGGCGGATGCCGTCCTCAACCTGATCGGTCAAACACGATGAGCAAGACAAGCATGCAGATGGGCCTGGATTTCACCCTCGTCGCCGAAGTCGAAGACCTCGTGGCCGGCGTCGATGAAGTCGGTCGCGGCCCGTTGTGCGGTGCGGTGGTGACGGCGGCGGTGATCCTCGATCCGAACCGGCCTATCCTCGGTCTCGATGACTCGAAGAAACTCACCGAAGCCAAGCGTGAAAAGCTCTACGATGAAATCTGCGAGAAGGCCTTGAGCTGGTGCATCGCCCGCGCCGAAGTCGAAGAAATCGATGAGCTGAACATTCTCCACGCCACTATGCTGGCCATGCAGCGCGCGGTGGCTGGGCTTCACATTCAGCCGAAACTGGCGATGATCGACGGCAACCGCTGCCCGCACTTGCCGATGCGTGCCGAAGCGGTGGTGCAGGGCGACGGCAAGGTCCCGGCGATCGCTGCCGCGTCGATTCTGGCCAAGGTCAGCCGCGACCGCGAAATGGCCGCATTCGAGTTGATCTATCCGGGCTATGGTATGGGTGGCCATAAAGGCTATCCGACGCCCGTTCATCTGGAAGCGCTGTCGCGTCTCGGGCCGACCCCGATTCACCGGCGCTCGTTTGCCCCGGTGCGTCTGGCCTATGAGGCGCGGGAAGTGCTGACCCAGGTTTAGGCGCAAGGCTGATGTTTTATTCGAGGCCCGGTACAATCCGGGCCTCGTTGTCTCTATGTAACTGGACAGGATCACTATGCCGGCTTCATTCGTTCATCTACGCCTGCACACTGAATACTCCCTGGTCGACGGGCTGGTGCGGATCAAGCCACTGGTCAAGGCGCTGACCGCGCTGAACATGCCGGCGGTTGCGGTCACCGACCAGAACAACATGTGTTCTCTGGTCAAGTTCTACAAAAACACCATGGGCGCCGGGATCAAGCCGATTTGCGGCGCCGACCTGTGGCTGTCGAACAAGGATCCGGACGGGCCGTTGAGCCGGATCAGCCTGCTGGTGATGAACGCCAAGGGCTACCGCAACCTCACTGAGCTGATCTCGCGTGGCTTCATCGAAGGCCAGCGCAACGGCATGATCATTGTCGAGCGCCAGTGGGTCGCCGAAGCCAGCGAAGGCCTGATCATGTTGTCGGCTGCCAAAGAGGGCGAGATCGGCATGGCGCTGATCGGCGGCAACCCGGCCGAAGCCGAGACGCTGGCGCGTGAATGGATGGCGGTGTTCCCGGACCGCTTCTATCTGGAAATCCAGCGCACCAACCGTCCCAACGACGAAGAGCAATTGCACGGCGCCGTGGCGCTGGCCGACAAGCTCGGTGCGCCGCTGGTAGCAACCAACGATGTGCGTTTCATCAAGCAGGAAGACTTCGCCGCCCACGAAACCCGCGTGTGCATCGGTGAGGGCCGCGCCCTCGACGACCCGCGGCGCTCGAAGAATTACAGCGATCAGCAATACCTGAAAAGCGCCGAGGAAATGCTCGAGCTGTTCAGCGATATTCCTGACGCCATCGAAAACACCGTCGAGATCGCCAAGCGCTGCAACATCGAAGTCAAGCTGGGCACGCACTTCCTGCCCAACTTCCCGATTCCCGATGGCATGACCATCGACGAATACTTCCGCAAGGTTTCTTTCGACGGTCTCGAAGAACGCCTGGCGGTGCTGCTGCCCAAGGACACCACCGAAGATTACGAAGCCAAGCGTCAGGTCTACGTCGACCGCTTGAATTTCGAGCTGGATATCATCATCCAGATGGGCTTCCCCGGTTACTTCCTGATCGTGATGGACTTCATCCAGTGGGCCAAGAACAACGGCGTGCCGGTCGGTCCCGGCCGTGGATCGGGTGCCGGGTCGCTGGTGGCCTACGTACAGAAGATCACCGACCTCGACCCGCTGGAATACGATCTGCTGTTCGAACGTTTCCTTAACCCGGAACGGGTTTCGATGCCCGACTTCGACGTCGACTTCTGCATGGACGGTCGTGACCGGGTGATCGATTACGTGGCCGAAAAGTACGGTCGCAACGCCGTAAGCCAGATCATCACCTTCGGTTCCATGGCCGCAAAAGCGGTGGTGCGTGACGTGGCGCGGGTGCAGGGCAAGTCCTACGGTCTGGCGGATCGTCTGTCGAAGATGATTCCGTTTGAAGTCGGCATGACTTTGGAAAAAGCCTACGAGCAGGAAGAGATTCTGCGTGACTTCATCAAGGTCGATGAAGAGGCTGCGGAAATCTGGGAGATGGCGCGCAAGCTTGAAGGCGTGGTGCGTAACGTCGGCAAGCACGCCGGTGGTGTGGTAATCGCCCCGACCAAGCTGACCGACTTTTCGCCGATCTATTGCGACGAGGCCGGTGACGGCCTGGTGACCCAGTTCGACAAGGACGACGTGGAGGCGGCCGGTCTGGTGAAGTTCGACTTCCTCGGCCTGCGTACGCTGACGATCATCGACTGGGCGCTGAAAACCATCAACCGCGACCGCGCCAAGGTCAACGAGCCGCCGCTGGATATCGCGTTTATCCCGCTCGACGACAAGCCGACCTACAGCCTGCTGCAGAAGGCCGAAACCACAGCGGTGTTCCAGCTTGAATCGCGCGGCATGAAAGAGCTGATCAAAAAGCTCAAGCCCGACTGCCTGGAAGACTTGATCGCACTGGTGGCACTGTTCCGTCCGGGCCCGTTGCAGTCCGGCATGGTGGACGACTTCATCAACCGTAAGCACGGCCGCGCCGAACTGGCGTATCCACACTCGGATTACCAGTACGAAGGCCTCAAGCCGGTACTCGCGCCGACTTACGGCATCATCCTGTATCAGGAACAGGTGATGCAGATCGCTCAGGTCATGGCCGGCTACACCCTCGGCGGTGCGGACATGCTGCGTCGAGCGATGGGTAAGAAAAAGCCCGAAGAAATGGCCAAGCAGCGTGGCGGTTTCATTGAGGGTTGCGCCACCAACGGCATCGATGCGGACCTGGCCGGTAACATTTTCGACCTGGTAGAGAAATTCGCCGGTTACGGCTTCAACAAATCCCACTCTGCCGCCTACGGTCTGGTGTCGTATCAGACGGCCTGGCTGAAAGCGCATTACCCGGCGCCGTTCATGGCTGCGGTACTCTCGGCGGACATGCACAACACCGACAAGGTCGTGACCTTGATCGAGGAAGTGCGCACGATGAAGCTGCGCCTCGACGCGCCGGACGTGAACACCTCGGAGTTCAAGTTCACGGTGAACGACGACGGCCGCATCGTTTATGGCCTCGGTGCGATCAAAGGCGTCGGTGAAGGTCCGGTTGAAGCCATCACCGAGGCGCGTCAGGCCGGTCCGTTCAAGGATCTGTTCGATTTCTGCGCGCGGGTCGACCTCAAGCGCATCAACAAACGTACCCTCGACGGTCTGATCCGCAGCGGTGCGCTGGATCGTCTGGGCCCGTATTTCCACGACGAGCAAAAGGCTTATCAAGCCAATATCGACCGCAACCGCGCCGTGCTGCTGGCGGCGATGGAGGAGGCGATCAAGGCGGCCGAGCAGACCGCGCGCACCCACGACTCCGGGCACGCCGACCTGTTTGGCGGGTTGTTCGTTGAGGAAGATGCCGACGTTTACGCGTCCCATCGCAAGGCCAAGGAGCTGACCCTCAAGGAGCGTCTCAAGGGTGAAAAAGACACCCTGGGCCTGTACCTGACCGGTCACCCGATCGACGAATATGAAGGCGAGATCCGCCGTTTCGCCCGTCAGCGCATCATCGACCTGAAACCGGCCCGTGACACCCAGACTGTGGCCGGGATGATCATTGCCCTGCGGGTGATGAAAAACAAAAAGGGCGACAAGATGGGCTTCATCACCCTCGATGACCGCTCCGGGCGGATCGAGGCCTCGCTGTTCGCCGATGCGTTCCATTCCGCACAATCGCTGTTGCAGACCGACGCGATGGTGGTGGTTGAAGGCGAGGTCAGCAACGACGACTTCTCCGGCGGCCTGCGCCTGCGGGTCAAGCGCGTGATGAGCATGGAAGATGCGCGCACCAACCTCGCCGAGAGCCTGCGCCTGAAGCTGCAGACCCAGGACCTGAAAGGCGATCAGCTACGCTGGCTGGGTGAGCTGCTCAAGCGTCACCGCGGCGCGTGCCCGATCACCATGGAGTACACCAGCCCGGATGCGAAGACCTTGCTGCAGTTCGGCGAGACCTGGCGGATCGACCCGGCGGATGCGTTGATTCAAGCCCTGCGTGACCAGTTCGGGCGAGACAACGTCTTCCTCCAATACCGTTGACCGGCGAGTGCCATCACTGCGCTTGCCCGCAACCTGAATTTT
This sequence comes from Pseudomonas retamae, assembly GCF_043496865.1. Classification (NCBI taxonomy): domain Bacteria; kingdom Pseudomonadati; phylum Pseudomonadota; class Gammaproteobacteria; order Pseudomonadales; family Pseudomonadaceae; genus Pseudomonas; species Pseudomonas retamae. The sequence goes on along the minus strand of NZ_JBIEIL010000005.1, from coordinate 323,855 downwards.
TAATCTCGACCTTAGCGCGCCTCTCCCTTAAGGTAGGGCGCGAATAGACAACCGGCCGGCCCCAAGCTCATTTGGGACACGACCCAAGACGGACGCCTATGAACCCGAATTTTCTAGATTTCGAACAGCCGATCGCCGACCTGCAAGCCAAGATCGAAGAGTTGCGCTTGGTCGGTAATGACAATTCGCTGAATATCGGCGATGAGATCTCCCGCCTGCAGGACAAGAGCAAAACGCTCACCGAAGACATCTTCGGCAAGCTGACCAGCTGGCAGATCGCACGCCTGGCGCGTCACCCGAAACGCCCGTATACCCTCGATTACATCGAGCACATCTTCACCGAGTTCGACGAGTTGCACGGCGACCGTCACTTCTCCGACGACGCCGCGATTGTCGGCGGTATCGCCCGTCTGGAAGACCAGCCGGTGATGATCATCGGCCACCAGAAGGGCCGTGAAGTGCGCGAGAAGGTTCGCCGCAACTTCGGCATGCCGCGTCCGGAAGGCTATCGCAAGGCCTGCCGTCTGATGGAAATGGCCGAACGCTTCAAGATGCCGATCCTGACCTTCATCGACACCCCGGGTGCCTACCCGGGTATCGACGCCGAAGAGCGCAACCAGAGCGAAGCTATTGCCTGGAACCTGCGCGTGATGTCGCGCCTGAAAACCCCGATCATCGCCACCGTCATCGGTGAAGGTGGTTCCGGTGGCGCACTGGCGATCGGCGTCTGCGATCAACTGAACATGCTGCAGTACTCGACCTACGCGGTGATCTCGCCAGAAGGTTGCGCATCGATCCTGTGGAAGACAGCCGAGAAAGCACCGGATGCTGCTGAAGCCATGGGCATCACCGCCGAGCGTCTGAAAGGCCTGGGCATCGTCGACAAGGTGATCGGCGAGCCGCTGGGCGGCGCGCACCGTGACCCGGCTGCTGCCGCTGCGTCGATCCGTGCCGAGCTGAGCTCGCAACTGGCGATGCTGAAGAAGTTCGATAACGAAGCGCTGTTGAAGCGCCGTTATGACCGACTGATGAGCTACGGTCTCTAATCGAACGCGCAGTATTCCTGTGGGAGCGAGCCTGCTCGCGAAAGCGGTATGACAGTCGACGAATCTGTTGAATGTTAAGCCGCATTCGCGAGCAGGCTCGTTCCCACAGGGTTTTAGGCAAAGGTGCAGAAATGGGCCAGTCCCCCACTGATTTGCCATCTTGGCTATTGCTGAACCTCAAGCCCTGGCGCGACGCCGCTCATTGGCGCATCGCTTTCTCCGGCGGCCTCGATTCCACCGTCCTCCTGCATCTGCTCGCTCAACTCGCAAAGTCCCAATCCCTGCCTGCGCTCAGCGCCATCCATATCCATCACGGCCTTCAGGTTGCTGCCGATGCATGGCCGCAACATTGTCAGGCGGTGTGCGATGCGCTGGGCGTGCCGTTGATCATCGAACGGGTGAAGGTGCAGCCGGGCGCGAGCCTGGAGCGCGCGGCGCGGGAGGCGCGGTACGCGGTGTTCAATGCACTGACGCAGGCCAATGACGTGCTGCTGACAGGGCAACATCGTGACGATCAGGCGGAAACCCTGCTGTTCCGGTTGATGCGCGGTGCCGGAGTCCGCGGTTTGTCAGGCATTCCTGCGCAACGCCCGGTAGGGCGGGGCATGCTGGTTCGTCCATTGCTGGAGGTTGCGCGGGCCGAGCTGGAGGCGTACGCCAAGGCCCATGAACTGACCTGGATCGAAGATCCGTCGAATCAGGATCAGCATTTCTCACGCAATTATCTGCGCCATCAAGTCGTGCCGGCGCTGACCGCGCGCTGGCCGCAGGCGCAGGCAAGCATGGCCCGCAGCGCTGCGCACCTGCGTGAGGCGCAGGGTTTGCTCGATGAGCTGGCGCAGATGGATCTGGCGCAAGCTGGCACTGCGCATGATTTTGCATGGCTGGCACTGCCGTCGCTGGAACTGGCACCGCTGGCCGCGCAGTCTGCGGCACGTCAGCGCAATGCGCTCAGCCATTGGCTCGAACCGCTGACACGCTTGCCCGACGCCGACCATTGGTCGGGTTGGAGCGATCTGTGCGAGGCCCCTGTCGACGCCACACCCATCTGGCGTCTGGCCGATGGCGAACTGCACCGCAGTGCCGGACGGGTCTGGTGGCTGAGCGGCGAATGGCTGCGCGCGCCAGCGATCGGCGCCGACTGGCAGACCCCGTCCATGACGCTACGCTTGGCCGATAACGGCAGCGTGATGTTCAGCGGACCGGCGCCTTCCGGGCCGTTGCGCATCGCTTATCGTCAGGGCGGGGAGGTCATGCAGATCGCCGAGCGCGGCCATCGTGATCTCAAGCGCTTGCTCAACGAGCGTGCCGTGCCGGGTTTTCTCCGTGGCAGATTGCCGCTGCTGTTTCGCGGCAATGATTTGCTCGCCGTGGCGAACCTGCCGGGGCTCGACGGCCCGGCGCAGGGTGGCTGGAAATTGCATTGGCAGCCAAGCGGTGAAGATCAAGGTTTGAGCTGAAAGGAGCATTCCGGTAGACTACGCTCCCTTCTTGATACAACTTCTGTGGATTCGCCTGAATTGCAGGAGTTGCCGATTACCAAGCAGTCTTTGCTGGGCGATTCCAAAAAATGTGTAGCGAGCAACGTACCGGTGTTTCACCTGCCGGTCTGTCCCAACGCGGCGGTTTTTTTGAAAGGTGCACTGTGATTAATGCAGGTGATCGGGGGCTTCGGCCTTCCTTCGCTTTCCCCGGCGGCTCGTTCCGCTTTAACGCAGACTTCTAGGGTTTTTCATGACGCGCTACATATTCGTCACGGGCGGTGTTGTTTCTTCATTGGGGAAAGGCATTGCCTCGGCTTCATTGGCGGCTATCCTGGAGGCGCGGGGGCTTAAGGTCACCATGCTGAAGCTGGATCCGTACATCAACGTCGATCCAGGCACCATGAGCCCGTTCCAGCACGGTGAAGTGTTCGTCACCCACGACGGCGCCGAGACCGACCTGGACCTGGGTCACTACGAGCGGTTCATCCGCACGACCATGACCCAGAACAACAACTTCACCACCGGCCGTGTCTACGAGCACGTGCTGCGCAAAGAGCGCCGTGGTGACTACCTGGGTGCAACTATCCAGGTGATCCCGCACATCACCGACGAAATCAAGCGCCGCATCATCAAGGGTGCCGGTGACGCTGACGTGGCGATGGTCGAAATCGGCGGCACTGTGGGCGACATCGAGTCGCAACCGTTCCTCGAAGCGATCCGCCAGTTGCGTTTCGAAGTCGGTGCCAAGCGCGCGATGCTGATGCACCTGACGCTGGTGCCGTACATCGCCACTGCCGGCGAAACCAAGACCAAGCCAACCCAGCACTCCGTCAAGGAACTGCGTTCGATCGGTCTGCAGCCAGACGTGCTGGTGTGCCGTTCCGATCACCCGATCGACATCTCGTCCCGTCGCAAGATCGCGCAGTTCACCAACGTTGAAGAACGTGCGGTGATCGCCCTGGAAGACGCCGACACCATCTACAAGATCCCGGGCATCCTGCACTCGCAGGGTCTGGACGATTTCGTCGTCGAGCGTTTCGGTCTGCAATGCGGCAGCGCCGATCTGTCCGAGTGGGACGCGGTGGTCGATGCCAAGCTGAACCCGGAACATGAAGTGACCATCGCCATGGTCGGCAAATACATGGAACTGCTCGATGCCTACAAGTCGCTGATCGAAGCGATGAGCCATGCCGGCATCAGCAACCGCACCAAGGTCAACCTGCGTTACATCGATTCCGAAGACATCGAAAACCAGGGCACTGCGCTGCTCGAAGGTGTCGACGCGATCCTCGTACCGGGCGGCTTCGGTCTGCGCGGCGTGGAAGGCAAGATCACTGCCGTTCAATACGCTCGCGAAAACAAGGTGCCTTACCTCGGCATCTGCCTCGGCATGCAAGTGGCGGTAATTGAATTCGCCCGTAACGTGATGGGCTGGAAAGACGCCAACTCCACCGAGTTTGACCGCGCCAGCGGCCACCCGGTTGTCGGTCTGATCACCGAGTGGGAAGACGCGACCGGCGCCGTTGAAGTGCGTACCGAAGCGTCCGATCTGGGCGGCACCATGCGTCTAGGCGCTCAGGACTGCCTGCTCGAATCGGGCTCCAAGGTCCACGATTGCTACGGCAAGGACGTGATCGTCGAGCGTCACCGTCACCGTTACGAAGTGAACAACAACCTGCTGCCACAACTGATCGAAGCCGGCCTGAAAATTTCCGGTCGTTCTGCTGATGCGGCGCTGGTTGAAGTGGTTGAAGCGGCCGACCATCCATGGTTCGTCGCTTGCCAGTTCCACCCTGAGTTCACCTCGACACCACGCGATGGCCACCCGCTGTTCAGCGGTTTCGTCAAGGCCGCGTTGGCTCAACACCAGAAGAAGGCGTAACCCCGATGGCACAGAAGATCATCCGCGTCGGCGACATCGAGATTGCCAACGACAAACCCATGGTGCTGTTCGGCGGCATGAACGTGCTGGAAAGCCGTGACATGGCCATGCAGGTTTGCGAAGAGTATGTGAAGGTCAGTGAAAAACTCGGTATCCCTTACGTGTTCAAGGCCAGCTTCGACAAGGCCAACCGGTCTTCTGTGACTTCGTATCGCGGCCCAGGCCTGGAAGAGGGCATGCGCATCTTCCAGGACATCAAGCAAGCCTTTGGCGTGCCGATCATCACCGACGTTCACGAACCGGATCAGGCCGCGGTCGTCGCTGAGGTCTGCGACATCATTCAGCTGCCGGCCTTCCTGTCGCGCCAGACCGATCTGGTTGTCGCGATGGCCAAAACCAACGCCGTGATCAACATCAAGAAAGCCCAGTTCCTCGCGCCTCAGGAAATGAAACACATCCTGAACAAGTGCGTGGAAGCGGGTAACGATCAACTGATTCTCTGCGAGCGTGGTTCGAGCTTCGGCTACAACAACCTCGTGGTCGACATGCTCGGCTTCGGCATCATGAAGCAGTTCGAATACCCGGTATTCTTCGACGTGACCCATTCGTTGCAAATGCCTGGCGGTCGTTCCGACTCCGCCGGCGGTCGCCGCGCTCAGGTCACCGATCTGGCCAAGGCCGGCATGAGTCAGTCGCTGGCGGGTCTGTTCCTTGAAGCCCACCCGGATCCGGACAACGCCAAATGCGACGGCCCTTGCGCCTTGCGTCTGGACAAACTGGAGCCATTTCTGGCCCAGCTCAAAGCTTTGGACGAACTGGTGAAGAGTTTTCCGACGGTAGAAACCGCGTAATCCTCATTTCTCCGGTAAAGTACCGCACGATTTGTCGCTCATGCCCTCGGGCATGAGCGTTGTCGTCTGCAAGTCTGCCCGCTGTACTTCGCTTGCCGACGATTGAAGATTTCCTCTAGCTGCGTCGTTTTCGTCAACTTTGGAGTGTTTACAACAATGGCAAAAATCGTCGACATCAAAGGTCGTGAAGTTCTCGACTCCCGTGGCAATCCCACCGTGGAAGCGGACGTGCTTCTTGACAACGGCATCATCGGCAGCGCCTGCGCGCCGTCCGGTGCATCCACTGGCTCGCGTGAAGCACTCGAGCTGCGTGATGGCGACAAGAGCCGTTACCTGGGCAAGGGCGTGCTCAAGGCAGTAGCCAACATCAATGGTCCGATCCGCGATCTGCTGCTGGGCAGCGACCCAAGCGACCAGAAAGCCCTTGACCACGCGATGATCAAGCTCGACGGTACCGAAAACAAGGCAACCCTGGGCGCCAACGCCATCCTCGCGGTATCCCTGGCTGCGGCCAAGGCGGCTGCACAGGATCAGGACCTGCCGCTGTACGCACACATCGCCAACCTCAACGGCACCCCGGGTGTTTACTCGATGCCGGTGCCAATGATGAACATCATCAACGGTGGCGAGCACGCCGATAACAACGTCGACATCCAGGAATTCATGGTGCAGCCGGTCGGCGCCAAGTCGTTCTCGGAAGGTCTGCGCATGGGCACCGAGATTTTCCATCACTTGAAAGCTGTGCTGAAGGCCCGTGGCCTGAGCACTGCGGTGGGCGACGAAGGCGGTTTCGCACCGAACCTGGCGTCCAACGAAGACGCGCTGAAAGTGATCTCCGAAGCCGTGGCCAATGCCGGTTACAAGCTGGGCACCGACGTGACTCTGGCCCTGGACTGCGCAGCGAGCGAGTTCTACGAAGACGGCAAGTACAACCTGTCCGGCGAAGGTCAGGTGTTCACCGCTGAAGGTTTCGCCGACTACCTCAAAGGCCTGACCGAGCGTTATCCGATCATCTCGATCGAAGACGGTCTGGACGAGTCCGACTGGGCTGGCTGGAAGATTCTCACCGACAAGATCGGCGAGAAGACTCAACTGGTGGGCGACGACCTGTTCGTGACCAACACCAAGATCCTCAAGGAAGGCATCGATAAAAAGATCGCCAACTCGATCCTGATCAAGTTCAACCAGATCGGCACCCTGACCGAAACCCTGGAAGCCATCCAGATGGCCAAGGCTGCCGGTTACACCGCCGTAATCTCGCACCGTTCCGGCGAAACCGAAGATTCGACCATTGCCGACCTGGCCGTGGGCACCTCGGCTGGCCAGATCAAGACCGGTTCGCTGTGCCGTTCCGACCGCGTATCGAAGTACAACCAACTGCTGCGTATCGAAGAGCAGTTGAACGGCAAGGCCAAGTACAACGGCCGCAGCGAGTTCCGCGGCTGAGTACAAACTGATGGAAGGACACCGGATTGTGTCGAAAAAGTCGTGACAGCGATGGATTTGCCACTAATCTGATGCCTTGAAAGCACAAGCCTGGATCTTTCCAGGCTTCGTGCTATCAGATGCTTGAAGTTTTCGCGTGGCGGTCTTTTTTCACTGGATACCTGATATTCGATGCGCAGTCCTTACTGGTTGTTTCTCGTTTTGCTCTTGCTGCTGGCCGGTCTGCAGTACCGCCTGTGGGTGGGCAACGGCAGTCTGGCGCAGGTCGCCGAGCTGAAGCAGCAGATTGCTGACCAACATGCCGAGAACGAAGGTTTGCTGGAGCGCAATCGCGTAATGGACGCTGAAGTCAGCGAGTTGAAGAAAGGCATGGAGACCGTTGAAGAGCGGGCTCGTCACGAACTGGGCATGGTCAAGGACGGTGAAACACTTTACCAGCTGGCCCAATGATCAATTCCTTGCCGGCCTTCTGGGCCGTGATTCCTGCCGCGGGCGTCGGTGCCCGAATGGCCGCGGACCGTCCCAAGCAATACCTGCAACTGGGCGGGCGCACAATTCTCGAACACAGCCTCGGCTGTTTCCTCGATCACCCGAGCCTCAAGGGGCTGGTGGTCAGTCTTGCGGTTGATGATCCTTACTGGCCGAACCTGGCGTGCGTCAGCGATCCGTGCATTCAGCGCGTCGACGGCGGTGCCGAGCGTTCCGCCTCGGTGCTCAATGCGTTGCTGTATTTGCATGCGCAGGGCGCCGATGATGAGGACTGGGTGCTGGTGCACGATGCGGCACGGCCCAATCTGAGTCGCGACGATCTCGACAAGTTGTTGGCTGAACTGGCGGATGATCCGGTTGGCGGTTTGCTTGCGGTGCCGGCGCGCGACACGCTCAAACGCGTCGACAAGTCCGGGCGCGTGGTTGAAACCGTCGATCGCAGCGTGATCTGGCAGGCCTACACGCCGCAGATGTTTCGCCTGGGTGCGTTGCATCGGGCATTGGCCGACAGTCTGGTGGCGGATGCGCTGATTACTGACGAAGCCTCCGCCATGGAGTGGGCTGGATTGAAGCCGCGTCTGATTGAGGGGCGGGCGGATAACCTCAAGGTCACTCGACCGGAAGATCTGGAGTGGTTGCGCCAGCGCTGGGCTAACCGCCGCTGATTGTTGTGGCGCGTATAAGATCGCCTTCGCGAGCAGGCTCGCTCCCACAGTTGACCGCGTTCGCCTGGTAAATGCATTCCCCCTGTGGGAGCTAGCCTGCTAGCGAAACCGGCCACACGAACAACCCATCACTCAGCTTCTGTACTCCGGCCGCTCAGCCAACCCCTCCTTAAGAAAATCCACCAACTTGCGCACCTTCGGCGACAAATGTCGCTGCTGCGGATACAGCGCCCACACCGCCGTATTCGGCGGCTGATGCGCCTCCAGCAAGGAAATCAGCGCGCCGCTGTGCAAATGCTCCAGCACGTAATAATCCGGCAACTGACACAACCCCACGCCCTGCAACGCCGCATCCAGTACCGCCTGGCCACTGTTGCAACGCCAGTTGCCCTGCACGCGCTGGGAAAATTCCCGGCCGTTCTGCTCAAGCTGCCAGATATCCGAACTACCGATCAGGCAATTGTGCCGGCTCAATTCCGACAAGCTGTGTGGGCGACCATACCGTTCAAGGTAGGACGGTGACGCGCACAAGTACATGCGCCGGGGCGCCAGCCGTGTAGCGACCAATCGCGAATCCTGCAGACGGCCGAGGCGAATCGCCAGGTCCAGACCTTCATGGACCAGGTCGAGTTGACGATTGCTCAGCTCGATATCAACGCGCAACTGCGGATACAAACCCATGAAGCGCGTCACCAGCGGCACGATAAAACGTTCGCCATACGCCACGGCGCAGGTCATGCGCAACATGCCTTTCGGTTCGCTGGCCAGATCGCCAACTGCGCGTAAAGCCTCTTCGCGACCGTCCTGCAAGCGCTGGCAATGCTGCAGAAAAGTCTGCCCGGCTTCGGTCAAGGTGACGCGGCGCGTGCTGCGATAGAGCAGGCGCGTCTGCAAGCGTTCTTCCAGACGTGCGATCTGTCGACTGATATGTGAAGACGAAACCCCGAGACGTTCGGCGGCGGCGGTGAACTGGCTGCATTCGGCCACGGCGACAAACTCGTCAATGCCTTCCCAGCGGTTTTCCAGCATTGGAGATTATCCCTGTATGGCAATAATGTTTTGCTTTCGCTCGGATTATTCATCAAGCGGCGCTGAACTACACTGCCTGTCTGGTTTTTTATTCAATGGATTCACTGGAGAGTCAGCATGATCAAGTCGCGCGCCGCCGTTGCCTTCGAGGCCAAGAAGCCGCTGGAAATCGTAGAAGTCGATGTCGCCATGCCGAAGGCCGGTGAAGTGTTGCTGCGCGTGGTGGCTTCCGGGGTTTGCCACACCGACGCTTACACCTTGTCCGGCGCTGACCCGGAAGGGATCTTTCCGTCGATTCTCGGCCACGAAGGTGGCGCCATCGTTGAAGCCATCGGCGAGGGAGTGACCTCGGTTGCGGTCGGCGATCACGTCATTCCGCTGTACACCCCGGAATGCGGCCAGTGCAAATTCTGCAAGTCGGGCAAGACCAACCTGTGTCAGGCCATTCGCGCCACTCAGGGCAAAGGCTTGATGCCGGACGGGACTTCGCGTTTTTCCTACAAGGGCGAAACGATTTTCCATTACATGGGCACGTCGACCTTCTCGGAATACACCGTACTTCCGGAAATCTCTGTGGCGAAGATCTCCAAGGATGCGCCGCTGGAGAAGGTCTGCCTGCTGGGCTGCGGCGTTACCACCGGTATCGGCGCGGTAATCAACACCGCCAAGGTCAAACCGGGTGACACCGTGGCCATTTTCGGTCTGGGCGGCATCGGTCTGTCGGCAGTCATCGGCGCGGTAAAAGCCAAGGCTGCGCGCATCATCGCCATCGACATCAACCCGGCCAAGTTCGAAATCGCCAAACAGCTCGGTGCCACCGATTGCGTCAACCCGAAAGACTTCGATCGTCCGATCCAGGAAGTCATCGTCGACATGACCGATGGCGGCGTCGACTTCTCCTTCGAGTGCATCGGCAACGTGCAATTGATGCGCGCCGCGCTTGAGTGCTGCCACAAAGGTTGGGGCGAGTCGGTGATCATCGGCGTCGCCGGTGCCGGCCAGGAAATCGCTACCCGGCCGTTCCAGCTGGTGACCGGCCGCGTCTGGCGCGGTTCGGCATTCGGCGGCGTGCGGGGTCGTAGTGAGTTGCCGAGCTACGTCGATATGGCCCAGAGCGGTGAGATCCCGCTGGATACTTTCATCACCCACACCATGGGCCTGGAAGATATCAACAAGGCTTTCGATCTGATGCACGAAGGCAAGAGCATCCGTACCGTCATCCATTTCTAAGGAGCAGCGACAAGCTACAAGCCATAAGCTGCAAGAAGGCTCAACGACCTCTTGCAGCTTGAAGCTTGCAGCTTGTGGCTGAGATAGCTATGAATCTGGAAAATATCTCCTGTCAGAAGAGTTTCGGTGGCTGGCACAAGCGCTATCGCCATCGCTCCGAAGTGCTCGATTGCGACATGGTGTTTGCTGTCTATCTGCCGCCGCAGGCGGAGCAGGGCGGTAGATTGCCGGTGCTGTACTGGCTCTCGGGTCTGACCTGTACCGATGAAAACTTCATGCAAAAGGCCGGCGCCATGCGCATGGCCGCCGAACTCGGTCTGATTATCGTCGCGCCTGACACCAGTCCGCGCGGCCCGGATGTGCCGGACGATGCGGACAAGGCCTGGGACTTCGGTCTCGGCGCCGGTTTTTATCTGAATGCCACGCAGCAACCCTGGGCGCGGCACTATCGGATGCATGACTACGTTGTGCAGGAGTTGCCTGCGCTGGTTGAGGCGCATTTCCCGGCCTCGGACAAACGCAGCATCAGTGGCCACTCCATGGGCGGCCACGGCGCGTTGATCTGCGCGTTGCGCAATCCGGGGCGTTATCAATCGGTGTCAGCCTTTTCGCCGATCAACAACCCGATGGATTGCCCGTGGGGGCAGAAGGCTTTTACCAACTATCTGGGAGAAGACCGTTCGAAGTGGAAAGAATGGGACGCCTGCGCACTGCTGGCCGATGCGAAGGAAAAGCTGCCGCTGCTGGTCGATCAGGGCGATCGCGATGATTTCCTCGCCACGCAGCTTAAGCCCGAAGCCCTGCAACACGCGGCAAAACAAGCGGGGCATCCGCTGGAGTTGCGCCTGCAACCGGGCTACGACCATAGCTATTTCTTCATCTCAAGCTTTATAGACGACCACTTGCAGCATCACGCACGCGCTCTAGGCGCCTAATGTTCGACAAAGCAGGTAGAATCACGCCCTGACAAAAATCGGGGCGTTTTTTTTATGCGTATTGGCCACGGCTACGATGTGCACCGTTTCGCTGAAGGCGATTTCATTACTCTGGGCGGCGTGCGCATCGCACACGGCTTCGGGCTGCTCGCTCATTCCGACGGTGACGTCCTGCTGCACGCCTTGAGTGATGCCTTGCTTGGCGCCGCGGCGCTTGGCGACATAGGCAAACACTTCCCTGACACCGACCCGCAATTCAAGGGCGCCGACAGCCGTGCGCTGCTGCGTCATGTGGTTGCGTTGATCCACGCCAAGGGCTGGAAAGTCGGCAACGTCGACAACACCATCGTCGCTCAGGCGCCGAAAATGGCTCCGCATATCGAATCGATGCGCGCGCTGATCGCCGCGGATCTTCAAGTTGAGCTCGATCAAGTGAACGTCAAAGCTACCACCACCGAAAAGCTTGGCTTTGTCGGTCGCGAAGAAGGCATCGCCGTGCATTCCGTTGCCTTGTTGTTGCGCGCATGAACGACCTGCAATTGCTCGGCCCGCGCGCCTATGGCGAACCCCTCGGCACGGCGGTCCTGAAAGCCATCGCGGAAGATTTCCAAGTCGATGAAGTGCTCGATATCCCGTTCAGCGGCGACGGCGAGCACCTGTGGATCTGGGTGGAGAAGCGCGGCCTCAATACCGAAGAAGCGGCGCGGCGGATTGCCAAGGCGGCGGGCGTGCCGTTGCGCACCGTCAGTTATGCCGGCCTCAAGGATCGTCAGGCGCTGACCCGTCAGTGGTTCAGCGTGCAATTGCCAGGCAAGGCCGATCCGGATCTGTCGGCGGCGGAAAACGACACACTGAAAATCCTCAAGACCACCCGGCACAAGCGCAAGCTGCAACGGGGTGCGCACTCTGCGAACGGTTTCACGTTGCGGCTGACCCAGTTTGCCGGCGACAAGGCTGCGCTGGAAGAACGTCTGCAACGGATTGCCCAACAGGGCATCCCCAATTATTTCGGTGCCCAGCGGTTCGGCCATGACGGCGGCAATGTCCTCGATGCCCGTGGCTGGGCGGCGCGCAAGGCATTGCCGGAGCAGCGCAACGTGCGTTCACGGCTGCTGTCGACAGCGCGCAGTTTTCTTTTTAACAAGGTGCTTGCAGCGCGGGTGGCAGACGGCACCTGGCAGAAGGCCCAGGTCGGCGATCTGCTCGCTTTCACCGACAGTCGCAGTTTCTTCCCTGCCGGTGAAGCGGAGTGCAGCGACCCGCGCCTGGCGATTCTCGACTTGCACCCGACCGGGCCGCAGTGGGGCGAAGGTGACTCCCCGGCGTCGGGGGCTGTCCATGAACTGGAGCAGGGGATCGCTGGCGCTGAAGCCGAGCTGCGCGATTGGCTGGTCAATGCCGGAATGAGCCACGAACGGCGCATCCTGCGGCTGCCCATTGGCGGGTTGACGTGGCATTATCCCCAGCCTGACATTCTGCAACTGGAATTCGTCCTCCCGGCCGGATGCTTCGCCACCGTTTTGGTGCGCGAACTCGTTGATCTGGTGCCGGTGGGGCAGACGGACAGCCCATGCGTATTCTGATTTCTAACGACGATGGGGTAACTGCACCCGGTCTCGCCGCGCTTTATGCTGCGCTGGCGGATTACACCGAGTGCGTGGTTATCGCCCCTGAGCAGGACAAAAGCGGCGCCAGCAGTTCGCTGACGCTCGACCGTCCACTGCACCCGCAATACCTGACCAACGGCTTCATCAGCCTCAACGGTACACCGACCGACTGCGTGCACCTGGGCCTTAACGGCTTGCTGGAGCGCGAGGCGGACATGGTGGTGTCCGGGATCAACCTCGGCGCTAATCTGGGCGATGACGTGCTGTATTCCGGAACTGTGGCCGCAGCCCTCGAAGGGCGTTTTCTCGAGCGTCCATCGTTCGCCTTTTCGCTGGTTTCACGCCAGGTGGATAATTTGCCGACAGCGGCCCACTTCGCGCGCAAACTGGTCGAGGCCCATGCGAGCCTGGATCTGCCGCCGCGTACGGTACTCAACGTGAACATTCCCAATCTGCCTCTTGACCATATTCGTGGCATTCAGCTAACCCGACTCGGCCACCGTGCCCGCGCGGCCGCGCCGATGAAAGTGGTCGATCCGCGCGGCAAGGCCGGTTACTGGATCGCTGCGGCCGGTGATGCCGAGGATGGCGGTCCGGGGACTGATTTTCATGCGGTGATGCAGGGCTACGTGTCCATCACCCCGTTGCAGCTCGATCGCACCTTCAACGATGCGTTCAGAAGTCTCGATGGCTGGCTGGGAGGGCTGAGCTGATGGCCCGCGAACACGAAGACCGACTGCGCAGCGGCATCGGCATGACTTCCCAGCGCACCCGCGAGCGGCTGATCCAGCGTCTGTATGAAGAAGGCGTGTCGAACGCCAAGGTGCTCGAAGTCATTCGCCGGACACCGCGTCACCTGTTCGTCGACGAAGCGCTGGCCCATCGCGCCTACGAAGACACGGCGCTGCCGATTGGCAACAACCAAACGATTTCCCAGCCTTATATGGTGGCGCGCATGAGCGAGCTGCTGCTGGAGGCGGGCCCTCTGGATAAAGTGCTCGAGATCGGCACCGGTTCCGGTTACCAGACCGCAGTCTTGTCGCAACTGGTCGAGCGCGTATTTTCGGTCGAACGCATCAAGGTCCTGCAGGATCGCGCCAAGGAGCGACTGGTCGAATTGAACCTGCGCAACGTAGTGTTTCGCTGGGGTGATGGTTGGGAGGGCTGGCCGGCACTGGCACCTTATAACGGCATTATCGTCACCGCCGTGGCCACCGACGTACCGCAAGCGTTGCTCGATCAACTGGCGCCGGGCGGGCGCATGGTGATCCCGGTGGGCTCGGGCGAGGTACAGCAACTGATGCTGATCGTGCGCGAGGAAAACGGGTTTTCGCGGCACATTCTCGGTGCCGTACGTTTCGTGCCATTGCTCAACGGGCCACTCGCCTGAGCATTTATAAAAACGTGCTGAATTCCTTTCGTTCGCCTGTGTCCTACACCGGCAGCGAAGAATTAAACGCAGCGAGTTGGCCATTGGCAAACGTGTGCGTGCGGCGATTTCGCTTCATTAAGGGTAAAGCCGATCCGGCCCGTTATACTTGCGACAATCTGGGCCGGAACGCGGCACCTGTACATTTTTCAGCCACCACAAAGGAGCGGCGGGTGAGTCTCACAGTCATAGCGCAGCGTATGGGTAACACGAGCTTTCAGCGCCTGGTGACTGGCCTTGTCTTGAGTACTTTGCTGGTCGGTTGCTCCAGCACCAAATCGAGCAATGTCCGGGTGGTCGATCGCAATAACGCTGTTGCGCAACGTCCTACCGTGACGACCGGGCAGTATGTAGTCCGTCCTGGCGATACCTTGTTTTCGATCGCCTTTCGCTACGGTTGGGACTACAAAACCCTCGCTGCCCGGAACAATATTCCTACGCCGTATACGATCCATCCGGGTCAGACGATTCGCTTCGACGGCCGTAGCGGTTCAACGCCGACCGCGGTGGTCAGCACCAGCAGTTCTTCGCCTTCCTCGTCGAGCAAAACCACAGTAATCCGACGCCAGGCAAATGGCACCACGACCACTACAACCCGCGGATCTACTGGCGTTGCACCGTCCGTCGCGAGCAAGCCGGCAGCGGCGCCACTGCCGCCGGCCGGCCCAGCCCCGACCGGCTGGGGATGGCCATCTAATGGCGTTCTGATTGGAAAATTCTCTTCAAACGGTAGTTTGAATAAAGGAATTGATATCGCCGGAGATTTGGGACAGCCTGTTTTAGCTGCGTCTGATGGGACGGTGGTTTACGCCGGGAGTGGCTTAAGGGGCTACGGCGAATTAGTCATCATCAAACACAGCGAAACCTACGTCAGTGCCTACGGACATAACCGCAGGCTGTTGGTTCGGGAGGGGCAGCAGGTCAAGGTCGGACAGACAATTGCCGAAATGGGGTCAACGGGTACAGACCGGGTGAAACTGCATTTTGAGATTCGCCGCCAAGGTAAACCTGTAGATCCACTGCAGTTCCTGCCCAGACGTTGATTTGTAAGCCAGCCTGTTCCGTCGCGTAGAGGGGACAGGCTCCAGCGTTGCCAAGGATAAAGGCGTCGCTTGAGCTTGGGGTCGAACTCACCAAAGGACTATAACAATGGCTCTCAGTAAAGAAGTGCCGGAGTTTGACATCGACGATGAGGTTCTCCTTATGGAGACCGGCATCGATTCGGATTCGATGTCGAATGATGAAGGGGCTGCTCCACCTTCCGTTCGTTCCAGATCCAAACACTCCGCTACACTCAAACAACATAAGTACATCGATTACACGCGTGCACTTGATGCCACGCAGCTGTATCTCAACGAAATCGGCTTTTCCCCTCTGCTCTCCCCGGAAGAAGAAGTTCATTTCGCGCGTTTGTCGCAAAGTGGCGATCCCGCCGGGCGCAAGCGCATGATCGAAAGTAACCTGCGGCTGGTGGTCAAGATCGCCCGGCGTTACGTCAATCGGGGGCTGTCGCTGCTGGATCTGATCGAAGAGGGCAACCTCGGGCTGATCCGGGCGGTGGAAAAGTTCGATCCCGAGCGCGGCTTCCGCTTCTCGACCTACGCAACCTGGTGGATTCGTCAGACCATCGAACGGGCGATCATGAATCAGACCCGGACCATCCGGCTGCCGATTCATGTGGTCAAGGAGCTCAACGTGTACCTGCGGGCTGCACGGGAGCTGACGCAAAAACTCGACCACGAACCTTCACCCGAAGAAATCGCCAACCTGCTGGAAAAACCGGTGGGCGAGGTCAAGCGCATGCTCGGCCTGAACGAGCGGGTTTCTTCGGTCGACGTCTCGCTGG
This sequence comes from Pseudomonas retamae, assembly GCF_043496865.1. Lineage (NCBI taxonomy): Bacteria > Pseudomonadati > Pseudomonadota > Gammaproteobacteria > Pseudomonadales > Pseudomonadaceae > Pseudomonas > Pseudomonas retamae. The sequence goes on along the minus strand of NZ_JBIEIL010000005.1, from coordinate 307,916 downwards.
GTCCGGATTCGGATAAAACCCTGCTGGACACCCTCACTGACGATCGTCCAACCGATCCGTGCGAACTGCTGCAGGACGACGACCTGTCGCAGAGCATCGATCAGTGGCTGTCGGAGCTGACCGACAAGCAGCGCGAAGTGGTAGTTCGTCGCTTCGGCCTGCGCGGTCATGAAAGCAGTACGCTGGAAGATGTCGGCCTGGAGATCGGTCTGACCCGGGAACGGGTGCGGCAGATCCAGGTGGAAGGCCTGAAACGCCTGCGTGAGATCCTTGAGAAGAATGGTCTGTCGAGCGAGTCGCTGTTTCAATAAGCGTCTGCAAGATCGCCCGCAAAAAGCCCCGACTGGTTCGGGGCTTTTTGTTGCCTGCAGAACATGCGCTGGACCGTAATGCACGAGGGCTGGGTGACCGAGATGTAGTCTCGCTCTGTAAGCCATTGCTTACTGTTTCGTAAGTGTTCGATATTTTTACAGTGTGGCGGACGGCTATTTCGCTTGTTGATGGGGTGTAATGCATTGATAAATAGGTATATTCAAGAATATTAAAAGCGCATGACAGTAGTTTCTAGCGCTCAAGGCTGATTGTCCCGTCCTGGAAAATCATTAGTATCTGAATTGTGTCGACGGACAGACACGCCCTTCAAGGAGGAGGGGAACGGACATCGCAGGACGTGATTCATCAGGACGATGAAAAGGAATACAGGGAATAGGGAAAAAATGTGGGCGGGTCATACCGCCCCTTTTTTTGCCTGTAGAAAAACAAAAAGGCCCGCGAGGGCCTTTTCTTTCGAGCGCGGGGCAGATCAGCGTTCGAGGAGTTCGATCTTGTTTGGCTTGCCGTCCCACTCTTCAGCGTCAGGCAACGATTCTTTCTTCTCGGTGATATTTGGCCAGATTTCAGCCAGCTCAACGTTCAGCTGAATGAAGTTTTCCATGCCGTCAGGGATTTCATCCTCCGAGTAGATGGCCACAGCAGGGCATTCTGGTTCGCACAGTGCGCAGTCGATGCACTCGTCCGGGTGAATCACCAGGAAGTTCGGGCCTTCGTAAAAGCAGTCCACCGGACACACTTCTACGCAGTCGGTGTACTTGCACTTGATGCAGTTGTCGGTGACGACGAAGGTCATTTCTAATTTTCTCCTCAGGCGGCGGCAGCGTTGCCCCTTCACGGTTGGGGTCGCCAGGTTCGAGAGCGATACCTGCTGGCCAGGCTATGAGCCAGCAGCATCCCGAACCGCGCGAGATTCTAACAGCTTGAAGCGATTTGCGTTATATCCGCTTCTTCAGTGCTTATATCCGGTTCTTCAGTGCATAGAGCATTTCGAGCGCGCGGCGCGGGGTCATGTCGTCCAGGTCGACTTTCGCCAGTTCATCCAGCACCGGGTGCGGCAGGCTGGCGAACATATCGCTTTGCTGGGGTGCCGCCGGCTTCCCTTTGGCGGCCGGCTTCGGCGCCTCATGGGGCAGCGCGGTGTCTTCCAGACGACTCAGATGCTCACGGGCACGCACGATCACTTCGCTCGGCACGCCGGCCAGTTGCGCTACGGCCAGACCGTAACTCTGGCTGGCAGGCCCGGGTAGCACATGGTGCAGGAACACGATGCGCTCGTTGTGCTCGGTGGCATTGAGATGCACGTTGGCCACCAACGGTTCGGCCTCCGGCAGCACGGTCAGTTCAAAATAGTGCGTAGCAAACAGCGTATAAGCGCGCAGGTGCGCCAGGCGTTCAGCCGCAGCCCACGCCAGCGACAGGCCATCGAAGGTACTCGTGCCGCGACCGACTTCGTCCATCAATACCAGACTGCGTTCGGTGGCGTTGTGCAGGATGTTGGCGGTTTCACTCATCTCGACCATGAAGGTCGAACGACCACCGGCGAGGTCATCGCTGGAGCCGATGCGGGTGAAGATGCGGTCGACCAGCGACAGTTCGCAACTGGCCGCCGGCACGAAGCTGCCGATATGCGCCAGCAGTACGATCAGCGCAGTCTGGCGCATGTAGGTGGATTTACCGCCCATGTTCGGGCCGGTGATCACCAGCATGCGCGTGTTGTCATCCAGGCTCAGATCGTTGGCCACGAACGGCGTGGTCAGCACTTGCTCGACCACCGGGTGGCGGCCCTGAGTAATGCGCATGCACGGCTCGCTGACGAAGCGCGGGCAGTTCAGGTCAAGATTCAATGCGCGCTCGGCGAGATTGCTCAGCACGTCCAGTTCGGCCAGCGCGCCGGCGGTGTCCTGCAGTGGTGGCAACTGGCTGATCAGGTCTTCGAGCAGGGCTTCGTAAAGCATCTTTTCGCGCGCCAACGCACGGCTCTTGGCGGAGAGTGCCTTGTCTTCGAACTCCTTCAGCTCAGGAGTAATGAAGCGCTCGGCGCCTTTCAAGGTCTGGCGGCGGATGTAGTCGGCCGGCGCCGACTCGGCCTGCTTGCTTGGCAATTCGATGAAATAGCCGTGAATGCGGTTGTAACCGACTTTCAGATTGGCCAGACCGGTGCGGGCCTTCTCCCGGGCTTCAAGATCAATCAGAAACTGACCGGCGTTTTCGCTCAGCGATTGCAACTCGTCCAGTTCACTGTCGTAACCGGTTTTCAACACACCGCCATCGCGGATTACCGCGGGCGGGTTATCGATAATCGCTTTTTCGAGCAATGCTGCCAGTTCCGGGTAAGTACTGGTGATGGTCGCCAGAGTTTGCAGGTGCGGCGCTTCCAGATCAGTCATCGCCACTTGCAGTTCCGGCAGCGCACCGAGCGCGTCGCGCAGACGCGCAAGGTCACGCGGGCGCGCATTGCGCAGGCCGATCCGCGCCAGAATACGCTCGATGTCGCCGATTTCCTTGAGCTGCGGTTGCAGCTTTTCAAAGCGATAGCGATCAAGCAGGCAAGTGATCGAGGTCTGACGCGCCAGCAATACGCCGAGATCGCGCAGCGGGCGGTTCAGCCAGCGGGTCAGCAAACGGCTGCCCATGGCTGTCTGGCAGCGATCGACCACCGACTGCAGGGTGTTGTCGCGACCGCCGGCGAGGTTGGTATCGAGTTCCAGATTGCGTCGGCTCGCACCGTCGAGTACCACGGTGTCATCCAGGCGTTCGTGGCGCAGGCTGCGCAGGTGGGGCAGGGCGGTGCGCTGGGTTTCCTTGGCGTACGCCAAAAGGCAGCCTGCGGCGCCGATGGCCAGGGTCAGGTTCTCGCAACCAAAGCCCTTCAAATCCTGGGTGGAAAACTGCTGGCAAAGGCTTTTCAACGCCGAGTCGCGCTCGAAATCCCAAGGCGCACGACGGCGCACGCCACGGCGTTTTTCCGCCGGCAGGTCTTTCGGCCAGTCATCGGGAATCAGCAGCTCAACCGGATTGACCCGCTCCAGTTCCGCCAGCAGGTTTTCCCAGCCCTTGATCTCCAGCACGGTGAAATTGCCGCTGGTGATATCCAGCACCGCCAGACCGAACAGACGCTCGTCACCCAGTACCGCCGCGATGAGATTGTCGCGGCGCTCATCGAGCAACGCTTCGTCACTGACCGTCCCCGGCGTAATGATCCGCACCACCTGACGCTCGACCGGGCCTTTGCTGGTAGCCGGGTCGCCGACCTGTTCACAAATCACCACCGACTCGCCGAGCTTGACCAGCTTCGCCAGATAACCTTCCGCGGCGTGATAAGGAATGCCGCACATCGGAATCGCTTGGCCCGCCGATTGCCCGCGTGCCGTCAGGGTGATGTCGAGCAGCTTGGCCGCCTTCTTCGCGTCCTCATAGAAGATCTCGTAGAAGTCGCCCATGCGGTAGAACATCAGCTGATCCGGGTGCTGATTCTTCAGGCGCCAGTACTGCTGCATCATCGGAGTGTGGGAGGACAGGTCGGAGACGGCTTTATTCATCGGATTGTCAGGCAACTCGTTAAAAGATGTAGGGCAACAGCGCGGCATCGGCCGGGCGTTTTCGCGATGGACGCAAGGTTACCATGGGCGCTCAATCGGACGCAGGCACCGCGGTCGATTGGCGGGTTTGTTCATCGAAATGTTGTTTATGCATCTTTTATGCAAAACAGCATTTGTCTTCGCAAAAAACTTCAAGCATTATGCGCATTATGCAAAAACGCAACGTAGCCTCCGTCTTAAGAGCACTGCTCGATCAGCACGGGATCTCCCCCACGGAGCTCCACCGTCGCACCGGCGTGCCTCAATCCACTCTCTCGCGGATTCTCAGCGGGAAGATCGTCGATCCTTCGGATAAACATATTTCGAAAATCGCCGAATACTTCGCCGTGAGCACCGATCAACTGCGCGGGCGCGCGGACGTCGCAGCGACGGCTGGCGGCGGGCGTGATGACGTGCATGCGGAACTCAAGGACATAAGCCTGTGGGACGACGATACTCCTGTCGATGACGACGAGGTGTCGGTGCCCTTTCTTCGCGAGGTTGAATTGGCTGCTGGATCAGGAAGATTCGTCATCGAAGAGAGCGAACGCTCTAGCCTGCGCTTTGGCAAGCGCAGCCTGCGCCATAACGGTGTGCAATTCGACCAGGCCAAATGCGTGACGGTACGCGGCAACAGCATGTTGCCGGTGCTGCGCGATGGCGCCACCGTCGGTGTGAATGCGGGCAAGTGCGGCATTGGCGACATCATCGATGGCGACCTCTATGCGATCAACCACAACGGCCAGTTGCGAGTGAAACAGCTTTACCGTTTGCCGACCGGCATCCGTCTGCGCAGCTTCAATCGCGATGAGCACCCGGACGAGGACTACAGCTTCCAGGAAATCCAGGAAGAGCAGATCGTCATCCTCGGCCATGTCTTCTGGTGGGGCATGTACGCCCGATAAGCCAACCACTTTGAAAGAAACCCGCCCCTCGGCGGGTTTTTTTTCGCCTGGACGAAACCGCCAAACCCTTTGATCGCGGGGCTTTCATGCATTCGCGCATTTCTAGTGCATAAATAAATGCATTTACGCATTGACTGTATATGCATCCATGCATATTCTTGCCACCAAGCCGCTCGACAAAGCGGCTGGCAAGACAAGCTCTTTAGTTCCACAAGAACAGGCAGCGATGAACCGGCCTCAACGGTTCAGAGGGTTGGCAACTGACCCGGGTGTGCAGCGTAAAGCACCAGAAGCAGTTATCCGGCGGGCAGGGACCGCGGTCGGAAAAACAATCTGAATGGACTCGTACCGCGCCAGTAGCGCCGAAAAGTCAGCTCCCTTCATGACTACAGGATTTGAAGGGAGGCAAAGGAGCGCATTACTGAAAAGCCCGGTGTGCAAACGTCGGGCTTTTTGGAATGCCTACCGGGCAGGAACTGAAACGCCGGGATGCCGGCACTCAATAAGGATGATGAGCATGAAGAAATACGTACGTGTCGTCGCTGGCAAAGTCGACAACATTTTTGAAACCGCGAACCCGATCACCGATGAGTTTCCGGCGGACCAAGTCTGGGTAGATGTCAGCGCATTGCCCAAGATCGATTATTCCTGGAACGCGGTGAACACTGACGGCGTCTGGACATTTACTGATAGCGATATGTGGGGGCAACCGTCCATGTTGGCTATTCAAATGCGTAACGAAAGAGTGACTCGTTTCGACAAAGTCAACTTCACCCTGGCATCGTCCGCGCTGGTACAAAAAGTCGAGCTGGGGCTGGCAACACCTGCTGAAGAGGCCGCACTGCTGGCCTACAAGCAGTTCTTCATCGAGATGAGCCAAGTCAACAAACAGCCTGGCTACCCACTGAGCGTCATTTGGCCTGAAGTGCCATAAGCGACATTTGGCGCATCCGCAATATTGAAATGCGCAGTGCATTACTGAAATGCCTGGTTCTAATGCCAGGCTTTTAAATACCCGCCAGTTGCACGGCGACATTCCTGCCAAAGAGAGTAAATGAGGAAGACCCAATGAGTCTTTATGCACTGGTTGAATACAACCGAGTTGTCCAGTTGAAAGAAAGTGAAGTGATTCTTGACCCACCCGCTTCGCCAACCTCGTTTTGATTGATGTAACCGGCAGTACGGATATTCGGGTGGGTTGGAGCGCAACCTTCAATGGGGTCTGGACCTTCTCTGCACCGGCCGAAGAAGAGCTGCGAAACGAAGCCGAACAGCAAAAGTGGCAAGTGCTGAATGGGGCCGCCAGCTGGTTACTGAAGAACTCGTTGCAGTTCAAAGTCAACGTTGGCGTCGCCACCAGCGCAGACCAGGCTCGGCTGTTGGCCCACAAGCAATACTGCATCGCCCTCAGCGACATCGATCAGCAGTCGGGTTATCCGACGAACATCGCGTGGCCAGTCGCACATTACTGATTCCAGCTCAAGTAATCGATCGGCGGGACCGCATTACTGAAAAGCCTGGCGCAAGGCCGGGCTTTTTGGAATGCCTGCCTGAAGAGACATTATTTGAACTCAATTCCCATCTATCACCCACTGCCCACGGAGGCGTGACATGACAAACGAGCAACAAGCGTTGGCGGACATGCCAATCTGGCTGGTCATCCTCCTGGCCGTTGTCGGCGGGGTGTCCGGCGAAATGTGGCGCGCGGACAAGGAGGGCGCGCGCGGCTGGTCATTGCTGCGGCGCCTGGCCCTGCGCTCCGGCGCCTGCATGATCTGCGGCGTGTCGGCGATCATGCTGTTGTATGCCGCAGGGCTGTCGATCTGGGCCGCCGGGGCATTCGGTTGCCTCACCGCCATGGCCGGTGCCGACGTCGCCATCGGGCTTTACGAACGCTGGGCCGCCAAGCGCATCGGCGTCTGCGAAGTGCCACCGCGCGACCACCCTTAACCTGAATATTTCTCCGTGCCGCCATTTTGGCGGCAGGGCTGCGCGTGGACGATTGAAAAGGAGGTCATGTATGCCCACACCGATCCAGCAGCCGTCGCAACTGTTTACAGCCATCGCGACGACACTGCGCAACACCGCCGGTCTCAACCTCAATGTCGGCGGTCACGATGACTTCACAGCGGCGGGCGATCAGGCCTGGATACTGATCGACTTTGACCGAAATGCGTCCGGCGTGCGCGCCGCAGATGGGCGTATCGCTCATGTAATGACGTTGTCACTGCAAGTCGTACCGGCGCTTTCTGCGACCGCATTTGCCGCCTGCGATCTGATCGCTGTGCTGAAAAACCTGATCACCGACAACCGCTGGGGATTGCCCGGCGATCAATGCGATCTGCCCACGAATATCGATGGATTGCCCTCGTTGCTCATTCGCGGTGATCAGCCATACAAAGCCTGGACCCTGACCTTCGAGCAGACCCTCTACCTCGGCCCGACCCTGCTCGACGATCCGCTGGGCATTCCGAAATTCGCCCGAACCTGGGAGGTCAGCAACATCGACGACCCCGACCAATACACCGCGCTGGAGGCCTGACCGATGTTCGATGCACTACTGCGCATGCAACTGGGCCCGATCATCGAGCGCCTGGCGGAAATGGAAGCGGACATCGAAGACCTGCATCGCCGCGCCGAGAGTTTCTGTCGGATCGGCCTCTGTCAGAGCGTCGATGCCGCCAGCAATACTTGCACGGTCAGCCATGGCGGTTTGCTCACTCCGGCGATCAGGTTCTTCAACCCCAGCGCTGGCGCACAAAGCGAATCGCGCATCCCGTCGGTGGGCGAGCAATGCCTGCTGTTCAACTACGGCAGCGGCGAAAGCGGTGCGCAGAGCGTGGCCTTGTTTGGCTTGAACAGTGACCGCTTTCCACCCGCCGCCACGGTGCCGACGCTGACCCGTCGAGTGCATCAGGACGGCAGCGAAAGCGGTTACGACGACGCCACTCACACCTTGCACTGGCAAAACGGCCCGGCGGCGTTCAGCGGTTCTCGCGAATCGCTTGAGCTCAGCATTGGCTCGGCGCGACTGGCGCTGACGCCACAAATGATCACTCTGCAACTGGGCGCCGTCGGCCTGAGCATCGACGCCTCGGGCGTGCACTTCAGCGGCCCGTTGGTCGACCACCAGGGCCGCGTCATCAGCCCTTGATTCAAGAGCCTTCCCATGATCGGAATCGATAGAGACAGCGGGGCCACGGTCGACGACTGGCTGCAGTTTGTGCAGCGCGCGACCCGAGCCCTGACCACGCCGCTGGGCACCCGGCAAAAACGGCCCTTGTACGGTTCGCTGATCCCCACGCTGCTGGGGCAGAACCTCGGCGACGACGTGCTGCTGCTGGCGCAGAGTCACGCAGCGCAAGCGTTCTACAACGTGCAGAACGGCATCGGCGATTTTCAACCGCAAGTGATCGTCGCCAGCCGTCAGGGCGCCGGTCTGCGCCTGCGTTTCGCCGGCACCTGGAAAAACCGCCAACAAACCTTCGAGGTCGTGACATGAGCATGTTGATTCCCGGCCAGAACCAATTGGCTGAACCGGCGTTGATCAAGGTCGACGCTTTCGAAGACTTGCTCGCGGAGTTCAAGGCCTTCGTCGTCGACTACGTCGCGGTGCGCTTGCCGGACAGCGCGATAAAACTCAAGACCAGCCTGGAAAACGAAAGCGAACTGCTGACCCTCGCCCTCGAAGCGTTCTGCGTGCGGCTGCAAACTCACGAGCGCAAATACAACGCCCGCATCAAGCAGATGCTGGCGTGGTGGGCGACCGGCAGCAATCTTGATGCGCGGCTGGCGGACATGGGCCTTGAGCGGCAGTTGCTCGATCCCGGCGACCCGGCGGCTTTTCCTCCGGTACCAGCGATTTATGAAAGCGACGAAGATGCCCGTCTGCGCTATTACCTGGCGCCCCATGCACCGGCGGCGGGCTCGCGCATGCAGTATCGGCGCGAAGTGTTCACCCTCGGCGAGCGGCCAAAAGTGAGCGTCGAATCCAGCGATGCCGGCGTGGTGAATGTCACGTACACGTTCAACCCGGACGGCCTCGCTGCGCAAGTCAAGGATGGTAACGGTCGCCGCACCGCGCCGGGCGAAGTGCAGGTCACGGTGCTTGCACGAGAGGGCGATGGCACCCCGTCCGCCGCCTTGCTTGACGGTGTGCGCGAACATTTCGCTCGACCGGATGTTCGACCGGAAACCGACCTCGTCACCGTCAAGGGCGCCGACATTCAGCGCTACAAGATACGCGTCGTGGCGAGGGTCAATTCCGGCCCTGATTCGGGCCTGACCAAGGTCGCCGCTGAACAACAATTGCAGGCTTACGCCGACAGTTGTCATCGCCTCGAAGGCCGGGTCGATCCGAGCTGGATCGACTACACGCTGCACAGCGCCGGTGCCGTGCAACTGCAGATTCTCGAACCGCTGACGCCGATCGTCACCACCGCGTTTCAGGCGCCGTATTGCACCGCGGTCGAAGTCGAGGTGCTGACCCTATGAGTGAGCAAACGCAACGCCCGACACTGCTGCCGGCCAACAGCTCGGCACTGGAGCGCGGGCTTGATCTGGGCTTCGGCGCCTTGCTCGATCGCATCGCGCCGCCGTTCCCCGAACTGATGAACCCAAGCGCCACCCCGGTGGCTTTCCTGCCGTACCTGGCGGCCGATCGCGGGGTCGCCGAATGGAGCAGCGATGCGCCGGAAGCGGAAAAACGCCTGACCGTCGAACTGGCCTGGCCCACCGCACGCCAGGCCGGCACTCGCAAGGCGCTGGAAAACGCCGCCAAGGGTTTGCAACTGCGCCCGGAAATCCGCGCCTGGTACGAACAGACACCGCCCGGCGCGCCCTACAGCTTCTCAGTGCGCGCCTTCACCGAACAACCCTACAGCGAAGTCATCGACGCCCGTCTCGACCGACGCCTGGCCGATGCCAAAAGCGAACGGGACATTCTCTCGGTGTCGGTGGGCTTGAGCGCGTTCGGCAATCACGTCATCGGCGCCGCGACGTTCTGCGGCGAGCTGACCACGGTTTATCCGGTGTTCATCGAAGGCCTGGAAACTTCTGGCGAGGCGTTCATGGCCGGCGCTTTGTACACCGTCGAAACATCCACTATTTATCCTCAGGGGGCCTGAATGGCTGACTATTACACCCTGCTCACCAACGCAGGGATTGCCTACGAAACGGCGTGCAAGGCCGCGGGCACGCCGATCAAGTTGACGCAGATTTCCGTCGGCGACGGCGGCGAGGGCGGGGTCTACAACCCGGCCGCAACCGCAACCGCGCTCAAACGTGAAGTCTGGCGCGGACCGCTCAATGCGTTGTTCCAGGACGAGAAAAACCCTAGCTGGCTGCTCGCCGAAGTGACCATTCCACCGGATGTTGGCGGTTGGTATGTGCGCGAAGCCGGGCTGTGGACCGACACCGGTATTCTCTACGCCATTATCAAATATCCGGAGTCGTTCAAGCCGATTCTTGCCAACTCGGGGTCGGGTAAAGAGTTTTATATTCGTTCGATTTTCGAGACGAGCAATGCGTCCTTGGTGACCTTGTTGATCGATGACACGGTGGTCAAGGCCACGCGTGCCTGGGTCATGAGCTATCTGGCCGAAGAGCTCGGCAAGCTCGACGGCAAACAATCGGTGCGGGTCGCGGCGACGGGCAACGTCGTGTTGAACGGCGCACAGCAGATTGATGGTGTGGCGGTAATCGCCGGCGATCGTGTGTTGCTGCCGAGCCAGACCTTGGCCAAGGACAACGGCCTGTGGATCGTTGCCAACGGCGACTGGCTGCGCGCGACTGATGCCAACAGCAATGCCAAGGTTACGCCGGGCCTGACGGTGATGGTCGAGGAGGGCACGGCGAACGGTGATTCGCTGTGGCACCTGACCACCAACGCGCCGATCACGCTGGGCACGACCGCGCTTAGCTTCAAGATGCTGGCCGGGCGTACCGGGATTGCTGCCGGGACTTATAAAAGTCTTACCGTCGATGAATATGGTCGCGCAACGGCCGGTGCCAATCCTGAAACGCTGGCCGGGTTTGGTATCAAGGATTCGTACACCAAGGCTGAAGTTGAAGCGCTGATTGCCAAGGCCTCGGCGTTGCCGGTGGGGTCGATTGTGGCGTTCCCGGTTGATGCGCCACCGCCCGGATTTCTGGAACTGGATAACAGCGTCAGGAGCAGCGCGACTTACCCGGACTTGAGCGCTTATCTGGGCGGCAAGTTCAACAAGGGTGATGAGGGGGTTGGTAATTTCCGGCTGCCTGAAGCGCGTGGGGAATTTTTGCGCGGTTGGGATCATGGGCGGGGTGTTGATAGCAATCGCGGTGTCGGCAGTTATCAGACAGATACTTTGCAAAACATAACCGGTGTCTTTGACGGCTATCTTGACATCACTTCGGCCAGTGGGGTCTTTGAGAAAAGTAACCTGAACACAGCGCCTAACCCCCTTAGCCAAAAAAATGCTTATCACGCGGTCACATTCGACGCTTCCAGAGTGGCGCGCACCTCTACTGAAACCCGCCCCCGCAACGTAGCCGTCATGTGGTGCATCAAGGCCTGGAATGCCCCTGTCAATCAGGGAAACATCGACGTAGGGGCGCTGGTCAAGGAAGTTTCACGGCTTGGATCTGCCGTACCGGTCGGCGCTGTAATGGCCTTTCCTACAGGTATTGTCCCGCCGGGTTTTCTGGAACTTGATGGCAGTGTGCAGAGCACTGCGATTTATCCGGATCTGGCTGCTTACCTTGGTACGAAATTCAACAAAGGCGACGAGGGCGCAGGCAACTTCCGGTTGCCGGACAGCCGTGGCGAGTTCATGCGAGGTTGGGACCACGGGCGAGGTGTTGATGCTGGCCGTGCGATCGGTACATATCAAGCAGAGGCCTTCGCCGCGCATAACCATCGTTATTTTGATGGTACTGCTGCGACCTTTGATCCTGCGGGTAATTGGCAGGGAGGGGCTATCAACGGCGCGGCAGCAAGCATTTCTGTTGGCGCTTTCCTTTCGCCGATAGACAACGGAACCACCATGCAAATGGTGAATGCAACGAACACGGTTAACACTGGCGGCGCTGAAACCCGCCCGCGCAACCTGGCGGTGATGTGGTGCATCAAGGCCTGGAACGCCCCTGTCAATCAGGGAAACATCGACATTGCGGCACTGACAGCGCTCGCACAGCAATCGACTGAGTCCAATCAAGGTACTGCAAAACTGGCCACGCAAGCGCAGACCGATGCAGGCGCAGATGACAAAACCATTGTCACTCCGAAGAAGTTGCGCTGGGGCTTTTCCGTATCCAGGGAACGCACTGGTTATCTCATGCTGCCAAGCTGGTTGGGCGGCGTGATCATCCAGTGGGGGACGATCAATGCAATCGGGGCAGGAGGACAAGTGAGCGTTACCTTTCCGATAGCCTACCCAGTGGCTCAGGCGATGACACTAGTCGGTAATAGCTCTTCGGCCGGCTCTACTTCAATCACCTCCACTCTATGCGTCATGTACGGTGGCCTTACGAGTTTCACTGTTTCCGCCATCGGAAGCAGCGGTCAACCGAACGGGCCATGGATTTCAGTTGGCTGGTAACAGGGAGATACCGATGTCTATTTTTTATGCCGCCTCGACTGGTGGCTTTTATGACGATGCTGTGCATGTCGCGATGCCTGACGATGCTGTTGAGATCACTGCAAAACTGCGCTCTGAACTTTTGGCCGGAGAAGCACAATCTCTCGTGATCGGCGCGGACGAAAACGGCCGACCCGTGTTGAAAAAGCTTGAACCTGACGTTCAAGCCCAGGCCTCCAGCGAGCGTATTTGGCGCGACAGTGAGATCGAAAGCATCAAATGGTTAAGAGAGCGTCACCGTGATGAAGTTGAAATGGCAAGCGCTACGACGTTGTCCGGTGAGCAATATGAAGCACTACTGAACTATCTGAAGTTGCTGCGCGATTGGCCGCAGTCTGAGGGTTTTCCAGACCAGCAGGCGCGGCCTGTTCGACCTGACTGGCTCGCATCGCAAACTCGCTAGAGCGCCCTGACTGCGAGGCGTTTTTCAATCCCATTCAACTGACCCAACACCCGCCAAAGCCCCTCCCCCGAGGGGCTTTCCCGTTTATGGAGAAACGAAAAATGGCAAACCGCCAAACCTACACCGTGCTCGTCCCGTTCCCCACAGGTCGTGGGCACTGGTCGAGCGTCGGTCAAGAGCTTGATCTGCTCGACGTCGAGGCCAGTGCCTTGCACAGCGCCGGGCGTCTGCAACTGAAAACAACTTCCACCCAGGCCAAAAAGGCCGCTGCCAAGAAGGCTGACTGAACATGGCTGAGGTTTTGAACTTCGAGCACAACGGCATTACCGTCAATGCCACCGAATCCCCCGAGGCCATGGGTGGCCTGGGTGACAACGTCATCGGTCTGGTCGGCACCGCGCCGAACGCCGATCCGCTGATTCCGCGGAACGCACCGTTCCGCATCAACAGTTTCACCACCCATGCGCTGCTCGATCCGAGCGGTGCGGAAGAGGGCACGCTGTACCACGCGGTCTACCAGATCCTCAAAGTGGTCAAGGTGCCGGTCTATGTGGTGATCGTCGAAGCGGGCGCGACCCCGGCCGATACGGTCAATGCGGTGATTGGCGGTGTCGAGCCGGCCACTGGCCGCAAGCTCGGTCTGGCTGCACTGGGCAGCGTCCCGGAAGACCTGACCATCATCGGTGCGCCGGGCTTCACCGGCAGCAAAGCGGTGGCCGGTGAATTCGCCTCGTTCGGCAAGCGCATCAAGGCCCGTGTGGTGCTGGACGGCAAGGACGTTTCGGTGGCCGATCAGGTGCTGTACAGCCAGGAACTTGGCGGCGCTGATCTCGGTTTCGACCGTTGCCTGGTGGTGCACAACATGCCTGCGGTGTACTCGAAAGCGGCGAAGAAAAACGTCTTCCTGTCGCCGTCCAGTCTGGCGATTGCCGCGCTGGCCAAGGTCAAACAGTGGGAGAGCCCGGGTAACCAGGTGACCTTCGCCGAAGACGTCTCGCGCGTCGTCGAATACAACATCCTCGACACCTCCACCGAAGGCGATCTGCTCAACCGCTACGGCGTCAGCTACTACGCGCGCACCGTGCTGGGTGGCTTCTCGCTGCTGGGCAACCGCTCGATCACCGGCAAGTTCATCAGCTACGTCGGCCTCGAAGATGCGATCAGCCGCAAGCTGGTCAAGGCCGGCCAGAAAGCCATGGCCAAAAACCTCACCAAGTCGTTCATGGACCAAGAGGTCAAGCGCATCAACGACTGGCTGCAGACGCTGGTTGCCGACGAAACCATTCCTGGCGGCAGCGTCTATCTGCACCCGGAACTCAACAGCGTCGAGAAGTACAAGAACGGCACCTGGTACGTGGTCATCGACTACGGCCGCTACGCGCCGAACGAACACATGGTTTATCAACTCAACGCCCGCGATGAAATCATCGAGCAGTTCCTGGAGGACGTTCTCTAATGTTTACCAACCGCGTAAGACAGGCCATCGCGGCCACTCTGCAAGGTTTGCCGCTGTCGGCAACCGTTGAAGAATTCACTCCGCCGAAGATCGAATTCGAGATGGAGAACATGACCGGCGGCCGTTTCATCATCGAAGAAATGGCCAAGAGTGCCAAAGCGCTGGGCGCCACGCTCAAGCTGCAAGGCATGGGTGCTGAAGTCATGCTCGCGCTGGGTGTGAAGCTGGGCGACGACATCCTGCTGAACGTGCGTGAAGCCGGTCAGGATCAGGACGGCAACACCTGGTTCACCTACCACACCGTGGGCGGCAAGCTGAAATCGCTGGCTGAAGATGCGGTGAAAATGGGCGGCAAAGCAATCACTACTCTTGAGCTGTCGTGCCGCACCTACAACCGCCTGGAAAACGGCGTGCCGGTGATCGACATCGACGTGCGTACCCAGAAGTTCGTGCTCAACGGCGTCGACATTCTCGGTGATGCGCGACGTGCGGTGCTGATGCCGTAATCCCCGGCACACACCAAACCCCTGTAGGAGCCAGCCTGCTGGTGATGAGGCCAGCACATTCAACATGGATGTGACTGCAAAACCGCCTTCGCGAGCAGGCTCGCTCCCACAGTGGGCCTGTGTGTCTGGCAGAAATTGAGTAACACCTGAAAATCACCAAGGAATTCATCCATGTCATGGACACCTCCCCAACATGAGCTGCTGTCGCCGATCACCGGCGACGACGGTTCGCAGATCGAAACCCTGCAGCTCAAACCGCTGTTCTACGCCGCACAGAAAGAAGCGCTGGAGCGCGCCGGCGATGACGAGGACGACCAGTTTTTCGAACTGGCGTTGCTCGCCACCGGCCTGTCGGTCAAGGAACTCGACCAGCTCAAACGCCCCGATTACGTGAGCATTGCGCGGTACGTTCACGAGATGTCGACACGTCCTGCCTCGTTCTTTCTGGAACAGGTCGAAGACGCCGAAAAGTCTGACGATCCTGATCAAGTGCAACTGCTGCAACCGCTCGCCATCACCGGCCGCACCGTGACCTCGCTGAGCCTCGAAATGCCCGCGCTGCGCGCGACCAAAGTGATGAAGAAACTGAAAACGGCCAAGGAACGCGCCGAATTCATCACCGCCCATTGCACCGGCCTGATGATCCCCGATCTGGCCCACCTGAGCGTGCCGGACTGGACGCAATTGCAGGTGCGCATCGACGATTTTTTAAACCAGCCGGCGGCCTACTTTCGGAACGCGACATCGAAGTAATCCTCGATATCGTCCCGCTCATTTACCCGGTAAGTGAAGCGGAGATTCTGGAATGGGACGCCGAAAAGGCGTTGCGCCGCTACGACATAGCGATCACTCGCCTTGGCGTGAAACAGGAGTAGAGCGGCATGGCAGAGAGTCAATATGCGCTCAGGCTGACCAGCATCAATGGCAGCACGGGGTTGATCGACACGGGCATGGACAGTGGGCACCCGGCAAGCGAAACGCTTGCCATACCGCTGGCAGAGTTGAAACTGGCAGTCGTGAATGTGAGTCAAGACATCCGGCTGCTGATCAAGGAACAGATCAAGCTTCGAGAGGTGCTGGCAGCACAGCAATCGCTTTCAAAGGTCAGTGCCCCGGCATCCACTGCCGCGAGCGAACCGACTTCCAAACCCAAGGCAGAGATGGAGCAACGGCCGCTTCCCGGTTTTCTCCAGTCTTCCGCGGCGCTGCAATCGGCCATGGCGCAGCTGCGGCAAATCCCGGATATTGGTCGCGACCTCAAGGGCATGGAGCAGGCCAATCTCGAGTTGACTGCAGAAAAAACGGTAGCGGCCAGTGGGGCCACTGTTGTCGATCTGGCTAACGTCGAATATGCCGCAGCGAGATCCGGTGTGGCGGCCAATCTCACCGGCGATGCCAAACAACAGGCACTGCTGGACTTCGGTCGCGACGCGGCGGTCAACGCAACGGCCTTCGGCATCGGGCTCAAAGACGCAGGAGAGATGCTGGCGGTCTGGCGCACCTCGCTGAAACTGGACCGTGAGCAAAGCCGCAATCTGGCTGACGCGACCAGTCATCTGGGCAAAAACTCTCTCAAAGCCACGGCCACCGATATCGGTTCGGTGCTGCAGAACTCCGGTGAGGCTGGCATCACGGCAGGCATAGCTCCCGAGCAACTGGCGGCCCTTGCGGCAGCATTGCTCAATGCTGATGTAGACAAGAACGGCGCCGGCAACGCGGTCAACACCATCAGTGCCGCGCTGGCCAAAGGCGCCAAGGGATCAGCCGCCGAGCGAGCTGCCTGGAAGTCACTCGGATTGCAGCCAGACACCCTCACTGACGATGTGCCGCAGACCCTGGCCACGGCGCTGCAAGCGCTGCAGAAAAAACCGGCCACTCAGCAATCAGCGCTGCTCAAAACCTTGTTCAACGGTGATGAGGGCGTGCGCAAACTGCTCGAAAAACCGCAGGAGGTCGACAAGGCATTTTCGCTGATAACCAGCAAAAAGCCTGTCGATAGCCAGTCAGCACTGCTGAAGTCGCTGTCCAGTGGCAGGGAAGGCGTGCGGTCGCTGATGGACATGTCGGGCGGCACGCAGACGGCACCGTCACCGTTGTCTCTTCAAGGGCCGACGCACAGCCTTGAACCGCAATACAAAGGTTCGGTGCAACGCGCGGCGAGCGAGGCGCAGGACACCACTCAATCGAGTGGTTACGCCTTGAACGCCAGTCTCAATCGTTTGGCGATAGCCGTGGCGCCGAATGCCGGCGCGAGCATGGACTTCATCACCGACAAGATTAACGGTGTGGCCGAGGTGGCTGAAGGCAACCCCAAAACGGCGTCGGTTCTGGCGGCGGCAGCGGCCGGGCTTAGCGCAATTGTTGCACTCTTGCTGGCAAAAGCTGCCGATAACTTCAGTGGCATGGTGCTCAAGAGCGCTGCGGCCAGGCTTCCAGCAGGCCTTGGCAAATGGATTGCCGATCTGCCCAAAGCCGAGCCGGCTGCGGAACCGAATGATGAGTCACAAAAGGGCTCTCCAGCCAAGAAAAAGCCTGCGGGCTTGGGCTCTCGTGTAGCAAGTACAAAGCCGCGGACTGGACGCAAGGGTCGTGGCCGAGCCGCCGCCTCACGCGGCAATGACCTCACCCGTGCGCCTGAAGTCGCGTCTCCCTCGCTGCCTGGCAGTGGATCGATGCCCGGCGGCCTGATGTCATTCAGCGGATCAATGCCCGGGGGCCTGATGTCGTTCAGCGGCTCATCGGCGCTGCGTCCGCCGGTTGCGGCTCAGTTGTCCGGGGCGTATGCCAAGGCTGGTTCATTGCTCGCCAAAAGAGCGCCACCTTTGCGCTTGCTCAGTGCCGGTTATGAATTGGTCAACGGCGTTAGGCAGGGCGATACCCGCGCGATGGTTTCGTCTGGTGCATCGTTGGCCGGATCGTCGGCTGGCGCCGCTGTCGGTGCAGCGCTGGGCACTTTGATCCTGCCGGGTGTGGGGACGGCAATTGGTGGCTGGCTGGGAAGCATGGCAGGGGGTGCGATAGGCGAATCACTGGGCGACAAGCTGGGGACGCAAGTCGATCGGCTCGGCTCTCCCGAACAGGTCAGCAAAGAGCTGACGGCGAATCCGGCAACATCTGCCGGCGCAGCCGCCAGTCAGCCCGTCACATTCAATTCCACCATCAATATCACTGGTCAGGATCTGGCCAGCGCTCAGGCGCTCGCCAATCTGGTGGTGCAAACAACGATGGGGCAATTGGGCCAGATCATGCCGTCCAACCTCCTCGCCACACGCCGCGACGCAGCCCTCACCGATGGAGCCGCCACATGAAACAACAAATGGCACTGGGCAGTTTCATCTTCGGCCTGTCGCGCGACTTCGCGTATCACTCGCTGGCGCGCAAGTCGGACGGTGGCTGGACCGAGATACAGATCCTCACCAGCAAACCCAAATCCAGTCAGGCCGGACAAAAACCGCAAACCCTGACCATCACCGGCAAATCGATGTACGCCGTGGCCATGGACCGGCTCGATGAACTGCGCGCCTTGCAGGCACTGCGTACGCCGTTGCCGCTGATCGATGGCATCGGGCGCAACTGGGGCCTGTGGCGAATCAGCAATATTTCGGAAAGCCAAAGCCAGATCATCGATGACGGTACGGCGATGGTGGTCGATTGGGTCATCGAACTGGCGGAGTTCAATAATGCGTAAGGTACGAAGCGTGGCCGGTGATTCGGTGAATCTGTTGCTCTACCGCGAAACCGGGCGCAGCGATGATGCCGCTGAAGAAGCCCTGTGGAAGCTCAATCCGAGCTTGGCCGAACACCGCCCGGTGTTGCCCGCGGGTGTCTGGATCGTACTGCCGGAACTCGATGCGCAACCGGCAGCGATCAAACCGCTTTCAGCTTGGGATTAAGGAGGTTGCATGGCATTGGGATTTACGCCGGCGGTCAACATTTACGGGGCCAACTCAGCGCTGCTCAATCAGCGCCTGATCAGTTGGGAGCACATTGATGCGGCGGGTATCGAGTCCGATCAGCTGACGCTGACCATCGATCTGGAAGGTCTTGAAGGGCTGCCGAACCTGGGCGGGAAAATTGGCCTGCAAGTTGGCTATCGGGAAAGCGGGATGGTCGATAAGGGGCAGTTCAAAGTGACGCGCCTGACACCGACGCTGTTTCCGTTTCGCCTGACCCTGGTCGCTACGGCGGCGCCGTTCAGCGCCGCTGACGAGACCGGTTTCAAAGTGCGGCGTACCGCCAGTCATGGGCCGATTACGCTGGGTGGATTGTTTCGTCAACTGGTCGAGCGGCACGGCTTTTCGCCACGTGTCGCGCCTGAAGTTTCGTTGATCAGGCTTACCCACGTCGACCAGTCCAACGAAACCGACATGGGCTTTCTGACGCGCCTGGCGAAAAAGTACAACGTGGTCGCCAAACCCTACGGCGACGTCTACGTGCTGGCCCGTCCGGGCCAGACCAGATCATTGTCGGGGCAAGTGTTGCCCGACGTGCGGTTGTCGGTCACCCACAACAATCGCCCCGGCGACGCGGCGTTCATCAGCGCCACTCTGGAAGAGTCTGCCCGCGAGCAGGCCAAGGGCTGCAAGACCTGCTTCTGGGACGCGGCGGCGGGGATCTTGCGTTGGGTGGAAAGCGGCGTTGCGCCGTTCAAGACCCTGCGCCAGAAACAGCCCAGCGAAGCCGACGCCATCGCGGTCGGAGAGGGCGAAGTGCGCAAGATGCTGCGCCAGAAGTACAAGGTGAAGATCACCTGCCCGGGCAACCCGCTGCTGGCCGCCGAAGGCCTGGTGCTGCTCGATGACACTTGGCCGGATTTCATGCGTGGGCGCTGGTCGATCGACAAGGTCACCGCCAGCGGCAATCGCGAAAACAGCTATCGCTGCCTGATCGATGCGAGCGGCCTCGATCCGAAGGCTGAATCCAAAGACTGATCCCCCCTGTGGGAGCGAGCCTGCTCGCGAATGCATTCTGTCATTCAAAAGAACCATCGACTGACACACCGCTTTCGCGAGCAGGCTCGATCCACATTGGGTCCTGCGCAATTCTCCTCATTGTGGAACACCCCCATGAAGATCACCCCGATCCTCACGCAGCTGCGTGGGCAATGCCCTGGGCTTGCCAATCATATTTCGGTGGGCGTCGATCTGGCCTTGCTGCAAGGCAACGCGGATTTGCCGACACCCTCGGCCCACGTGCTGCCAATCGCCGATCTGGCCACCACCGGCACCGCCCAAAACCTCAACACCCAACCGATCCGCGACCGCTTCGAAATCGTCCTCGTGCTTGACGCCAGCGACGCGACAAAAGCGCTGGATCTGTTGCATGAGCTGCGCGCCGAACTGTGGCGCGCACTGGTGGGTTTCAAGCCCGATTCCGACTACAGCGCCATCGTTTATGACGGCGGCGAACTGGTCTCGCTCAACAGCAGCCGCGCGTTTTACCGGCTGCGCTTTTTTGCCGAGTTCCAGCTCGGCCGCAATCTGCCGAGTCAGCCTGCGCAGAGCTGGCATGAACGCGAACTGGACGGTTTGTCGTCCTTTACCGGGGCCACTGTGCGGGTCGATGCGATCGATCCGGCCGACCCCAACCTGCAACGCCCGGGCCCCGATGGGCGCGTGGAAATGACTTTCTCTGGAGACGTAACCCCATGAGCAACCGCATCACTGTGCTACCGGCCGCCGGCCGCGTCGTACCTGACCCAGAGGCCGGCGATCTGCTGCCGCCAGAAGGCCGTGAAGTGCCGGACAGCGCCTGGTGGCGCCGCCGTCTGGCCGACGGCGACATCACCCTCAAAACCGCAACAGCCAAACCAAAGGGAGCCAAATAATGGCGATCGGATTCAGCAACATCCCGGCGGACATCCGTGTACCGCTGTTCTATGCCGAAATGGACAATTCGGCCGCCAACAGTGCGACGTCGGCCATGCGCCGCTTGATCGTCGCACAGGTCAACGACAACATCGCCCCGAGCGAAGTCGGCAAGCTGGTGCTGGTCTCCAGCGTCGCGCTGGCAAAAAGCATCGGCGGTCAGGGCTCGATGCTCGCCTCGATGTACGAAATTTTCCGCAAGGCCGACCCGATCGGTGAGATCTGGTGCCTGCCGCTGCATAACGCTGAAGGCGCGATCGCCAAAGGCGTGCTGACCCTGACCGGTGCCGCCACTCAGGCCGGCGTGCTCAACCTGTATATCGGCGGCGTGCGGGTGCAGGCCACCGTGGTCAACGGTGCTACCGCCACGCAAGCAGCCACCGCCCTGGCACAGAAAATCAACGCCACCGCCGACCTGCCAGTCAGTGCTGCCGCTGCCGAAGGTGTAGTGACACTGAGCGCCAAATGGACCGGCGACAGCGGCAACGACATCAGCCTGCAATTCAATCGCCTGGGCAAGAGCAATGGCGAAGAAACCCCGGCCGGCCTGACCACTGCGATTACCGCCATGACCGGCGGCGCCGGCGTGCCGGATCAAGTGGCTGCGGTGGCGGCACTGGGCGACGAGCCGTTCGAATTCATCGCACTGCCGTGGTCCGATCTGTCGACCCTCAACACCTGGCAAGCGGTCATGGATGACAGCACCGGTCGCTGGTCGTGGGCCAAGCAACTGTTCGGTCACGTCTACAGCGCCAAGCGCGGCACTGTCGGCACACTGGTCGCAGCAGGCCAGGCGCGCAACGACCAGCACATGACCATTCAGGCGCTGGAGCCGGGCGTTCCGCAACCGTTCTGGGTCCAGGCGGCGGCACTGGCGGCGCGCACCGCGGTGTTCATCTCGGCGGACGCCAGCCGTCCGACGCAAAGCGGCAGCCTGCCGGGTGTTGATCCTGCACCGGCGAGTGAGCGCTTCACCCTGACCGAGCGGCAGTCGCTGCTCAACTACGGCATCGCCACCGCGTACTACGAAGGCGGCTACGTGCGCATCCAGCGCTCGATCACCACCTACCAGAAAAACGCTTACGGCCAGGCCGACAACTCCTACCTGGACAGCGAAACCATGCACCAGTCGGCGTTCATCGTGCGCCGTCTGCAAAGCGTGATCACCAGCAAATACGGGCGGCACAAACTGGCGTCCGACGGCACCCGTTTCGGCGCCGGCCAGCCGATCGTCACCCCGGCGACCATTCGTGGCGAGCTGATTGCGCAGTACGCCAAGCTCGAACTGGAAGGCCACGTCGAGAACGCCGAGCTGTTCGCCGAGCACCTGATCGTCGAGCGTGACGTGCAGGACCCGAGCCGCGTGAACGTGCTGTTCCCGCCGGATTACATCAACGGTCTGCGCGTGTTCGCACTGCTCAACCAGTTCCGTCTGCAATACGACGACGCGGCTTGATCGCCGTCGTTTTCGCCAGGCTTTCGGCCCACCTCGCGTGGGCTTTTTCATTCAAGGGAGTAACACCATGGGTCAACTGATTGCAGGCACCTGCTACGTCAAGGTCGACGGCGCACAACTGACGATCACTGGCGGCTGCGAAGCCCCGCTGATGGCGGTCAAACGCGAAACCGTCGTGCCCGGTTTCTACAAGGAAACCGACATCGCACCGTCGTTCAAAGTGACTGCGCTGCACACCGCCGATTTTCCGCTGAAGAAGCTGATCGAAGGCACCGACATCACCGTCACCTGCGAATTCAGCAACGGCAAAGTCTACGTGCTGGCCGGCGCCTATCTGGTCGAAGAACCGCTCTCCAAAGGCGATGACGCCACCATCGAACTGAAATTCGAAGGCATCAAGGGGACTTGGCAATGAGCGGCGCTGTGAAGCTTCAGGTTGCGATCGAAGCTCACGGCGAGCCCCTGACCGAACTCGTCCTGCGCCGCCCGACGGTGCAGGAAGTGCGAGCGATCAAGGCGCTGCCGTACAAGATCGACAAGAGCGAAGAAGTCAGCCTCGACATGGACGTGGCGGCCAAATACATCGCCGTCTGCGCCGGCATTCCGCCGTCGTCGGTCAACCAGCTGGATCTGGCTGACCTCAACGCGTTGAGCTGGGCCGTTGCGAGTTTTTTCATGAGTGCGGCGTCGGCGCCATCACCGACCTGATCGCCGTCGCCTATGACCTGGCCTGGTTCTGGAAGGTTGACCCCGAACAGATGATGGCCAGGCCACTGGATGTGCTCCGCGAATCGCTGGAGCACGCGCAACGGATCAATGCGATGCAGCAGGTGCAGTGATGGCAGACGAAGAGAAGAAAACCCCGAAACCGGTGCTGATCACCGGCATCGATGAACTCTCGCCCAAACTCGGCGCCCTGCGCGTGAAGGTCGAGAGCTTCAAGAACAATCTCGAACAGACCGGCCTCGGCAAACTGGACATCAGTGGTCTGTTCAAGGGCGGCAGCGTGATCACGCCGTTCGTGGAAGGGATCAAGTCGGCGGCGGCGTTTCAGGGCAAATTGAATGAGGTCAGCGACACGGCGAAAACCGTCGACCTGCCCGCCGCACCGAAAGCCGCCGCGCAGAACATGAATGTGTTCAGTGCCTCGATGGAAAAGGTCTCGGCCTCGGTCGACGCCGCGCTGGTGCCGGCCGTCGGGGCGCTGGTGGTCGGTCTGGAACCGGTGCTGACCCAGGTCGGCAACCTGCTCGCTGACAATCCGCAACTGGTCGAAGGCCTGGCGGCGGGGGCTATCGCCTTTTCGGCGATGCAAACCGCAGTGACCGGCGCCACGCAAGTTTTCGACGTGATGAGCATGGTGCTCAAGACCAACCCTATCATGCTGATCGCCATGGGCATTGCCGTGGCGGCCGGTTTGATTGTGGCCAACTGGACGCCGATCAGTGCGTTCTTCAGCGGAATGTGGGAAGGCATCAAAAACGGCGGGGCGCGGGCAATGGCCACGTTGCGCTCGGTGCTCGACTGGCGACCGCTGGCCGCATTGGCGGCGCTGTGGGAACCGCTCGGCGGGTTCTTTGCGGGCGTCTGGGACAAGGTCAAAGCCGTCACTGCGCCGCTGACGGATTTCTTGCGATCGGTGTTTTCCTGGTCTCCGGCCGGCATGATCATCGAAAACTGGGGGCCGCTGACCGGCCTGTTCGCGGCAATCTGGGAATTGCTCGAGGCCTTGAGTGTGCCGGTGATGGCATTTCTCAGAAACCTGTTCGACTTCTCGCCGATGCAGATGATTACCGAGGCGTGGGGTGGTGTTGTCGCGTTCTTCGAGCCGATGTTCACGACGCTGCAATCGGCCGTACAAAGCACCCGGGATATTTTGCTGACGCTGTTCGATTTTTTCCCGATGGACATGCTCACCAGCGCCTGGGGTGGGATTGTCGGGTTTTTCGAACCAATCTGGATGGCGCTGCAAACGTCGGTGCAACAGGTCAGAGGCTTTTTCACTGACTTGTTCGAGTGGTCGCCGCTGGAGCAGATTGCCCAGTATTGGCAGCCGATCGGTGAGGTCTTTTCGGCGATCTGGGGCGTCGTGCTGGCGCTGTCCGCGCCGGTCACG
Organism: Pseudomonas retamae; assembly: GCF_043496865.1. Taxonomy (NCBI): domain Bacteria; kingdom Pseudomonadati; phylum Pseudomonadota; class Gammaproteobacteria; order Pseudomonadales; family Pseudomonadaceae; genus Pseudomonas; species Pseudomonas retamae. The sequence continues at coordinate 283,677 of NZ_JBIEIL010000005.1, read as the reverse complement.
GATTTTCTGCACGGCCTGTTCGACTGGAAACCTCTGGATCAGATCATTGAAAGTTGGGGCCCGATCACCGAATGGTTCGGCGAGTTGTGGCAAAAGCTGCAGACCGTCATCGCGCCGATCAAGGAATTGTTCGACGGCGGCTTTGCCGGCTTGATCGCCAAGGTCACCGGCAAGGTTGAAACGCTGACCCAGGCGCAACGCCAGACCAATACCGAAGGCAAGGGTGAACTCGCACCGGCATTCTTCGGCGCCAGCCCGGCGACTGCCGGCAATGGCACTTTGCAAGGCGGCTCATTGCCGCAAAGCTCAGGCGCGCTGATTCAACAAAGCGCGATCAACAACCGCACGCAACTCGAAGGCGGCCTGACCGTGCGCTTCGAAAATGCGCCGGCAGGGTTGCGCACCGAACAACCGCAAACCAATCAACCGGGCCTGGCCGTGGCGTCGCGTATCGGCTATCGCTCGCTATCGATGGGAGGTTCTCAATGAACTGGCGTGACCGTTTGTTGCCAGCATCCTTTCGCGGTGTCGGCTTCTGGATCGACCAGGCGAAAACCCCGGTCGGTCGCAAGGGGCAATTGCACGAATACCCGCAACGTGACCTGCCGTATTTCGAAGACCTTGGCCAGCAGGCGAAGATTCACGACATCACCGCGTTCATCGTCGGCGCCGATTGCCTGGAGCAGCGCGACAAGCTGCTCAAGGCTTTAGAGGCGGGCAGTGGCGAGCTGGTGCATCCGTGGCTCGGTCGTTTGCAGGTCAAGGTCGGCGAATGCGACATGACCCACACCCGCCAGGACGGTGGGCTGGTGACCTTTGCGCTGAAGTTCTATCCCGATAAACCGTTGCCGTTTCCTACCGCGACCGTCAGTACTCAGAAAGTGCTATTGGCCAAGGCTGATACCTTGCTCGGTTCGGCAGTGGCGCGCTTTGAACAGGCGATGACGCTGATCAAGGCTGCGCGGATTGGCATCGCCAATCTGCGCAACAGCCTGACCGGGGTTTATGAAGTGATCAAGGAACAGCTCAAACCGCTGATCGAGCAGTACCGGCAGATCACCGAACTGGTCAAAGCCGTGAAGGAGTTGCCCAAGGAAGTGGCGGCAGAGTTCAAAGGCTTGCTCGGCGATATCAAGGAGCTGAAGGCGTTCGCGAAGGAGGGTTACCGTGGCGTGATTGCCGACGTGTCGCAACAACTTGAAGCCATTCGCAAGGCCGATGCGCCGAAGCTCACCACTGGCAAGGACACCAACGCGGCGGCGCAAGCCATGGCCGATCTGGTGCAGGACACGCTGCTGGTGAAAGTGGCGCAATGGGTGGCGTCGATGCCGGTCGCGAGCCCGGCGGTAAAACTCCTTTCGACCCCTTCGGTAGCGCATCAGGCGGATCAATCGGTGACCCGTCAGGAAGTGCCGGTGACCGAGGAAATGAAAGCGCTGCAGAAGGCCGTCGGAGCGGCGATTGACCCGATGCTCAACAAGGCCGATCCCAAGCATCATCAAGCCATCAACGATGTGAAGGAAGCGCTGCTTGCGCATCTCAAGGCCGTGGCGTCTTCCGGTGTGCGACAGGTCAGCAAATCGTTCCAGGAAAGCCTGCCCGCACTGGTGGTGGCCTACCGGCAATTTGCCGATGCCACGCGGGTGACTGAAGTGACACAGAGCAACGCGATGAACCATCCGGGCTTTGCCCCCAACGACGTCAAAGTCTCCAGGGAGTGAGCCATGAGCGAGATGGACAACCATGTCACGCTGACCGTCAACAACATGGAATACGGTGGCTGGAAAAGCGTGGAAATCAGTGCTGATCTGGAGCGCCAGTTCCGCACCTTCAAACTCGACATCACCTGGCAGTGGCCGGGGCAGACGGTGGATCAGCGAATCAAATCGGGTGATCCCTGTGAAGTGAAAATCGGCCAGGATCTGGTGCTGACCGGCTACGTGTTCAAGGCCCCGATCCGCTATGACGGCCGGCAGATCAGCCTGAGCATCGAAGGCAGTTCCAGGACTCAGGATCTGGTCGATTGTGCCGCCCGCAACCTGCCCAGCCAATGGCAGCAACAGCCATTGCTGAACATTGTTCAGGACTTGGCCAGGGAATATGGGTTGTCGGTGGTTAATGAAATCAGTGAAACCGCGCGGCTGGCCAAACACACCATCGTGCCCGGTGAAACAGCCTTTCAGTCGATCGATCGTCTGCTCTCGCTGCTGCGGGTTTTTTCTACCGACAACGAGCTGGGCCAACTGGTGCTGGCCAAACCCGGCAGTGGCGGGCGGGCCAGTGATGTGCTCGAACTGGGCAAGAATATTCTGTCCGCCAACGCGCCCATGGACTACAGCCAGGTGTTCTCCGAATACCGGGTGATCGGCCAGCAAAAAGGCTCGGACAAGCAGAGCGGGGCGGCGGTCAGCGAAGTCGAATCGACGGCCGCCGACCTGAGCTTCAAGCGCCGGCGCACCACGGTGATCAATGAAGGTACGCAATTGACCTTTGAACTGGCGCAGCAGCGTGCGCAATGGGAAAGCGCCACCCGCATGGGTCGGGCGCAGACCACCACCTATCAGGTGCAGGGCTGGCGTCAGGCCAACGGCGACCTGTGGCGGCACAACACTCTGGTGCGGGTGAAAGATTCGGTGCTGGGTTTCGATGGCGACATGCTGATTTCCAAAGTCACCTATTCGCTGTCGGCGCAGGGCTCGGTGACCACCTTGCAGGTGGCACCGCCGCATACCTTCGATGCTGATCCGACACCCCCGAAAAACCCCCAGACCTGACACCGAATTTTTCCTGACAACACCGGCCCCTGTGGGAGCGAGCCTGCTCGCGAAAGCGTCGGCAGCCCCGACATCTCAGCGCCTGACCCAACGCTTTCGCGAGCAGGCTCGCTCCCACATGGATCGCATTCAGGCCAATTTTTGAAGGACACCCCATGAGCCTACTGACACGCCTGCTGGCGCGCGGCACTGTCGTGCTCGCCAACTCGGCCTCCAAGCTGCAATCGCTGCAAATGCGCCTCACCGCCGGCGAAGTGAACGACGACCTCGAACACTTCGAACCTTACGGTTTCACCAGCCATCCACTGGCCGGCGCCGAAGGTGTCGTCACTTTCATTGGCGGTGACCGTTCCCATGCGATCGCCCTGGTCATCGCCGACCGCCGTTATCGCCTGCAATCGCTCGCCGCCGGTGAAGTGGCAATCTACACCGACGAGGGCGACCGGATTCATTTCAAGCGCGGGCGGATCATCGACATTGACACCGCCACGCTGAACATCCGCGCCAGCAGCGCGGTGAACTTCGATACGCCGGTGATCAACCAGACCGGCAAGATCGTTTCCTCCGGCGACCAGCTCGCTGGCGGCATCAGCCAGATCAACCATGTGCACGTCGGCGTTCAGGCCGGCAACGGTCAGACCGGCGCGCCGGCAGGAGGCAAATGATGCTGATCAGCCCGAACCTGCATGCTGCGCTGACCCGCGCGGTGCTGATCAGCCTGTTCACCTGGCGCCGCGCCGCCGATGACGACGCCCTTGATGACGAGGAGCGCTTCGGCTGGTGGGGCGACAGTTTTCCCACCGTCGCCGACGATCGCATCGGCTCAAGGCTGTGGCTGCTGCGCCGGGTCAAGCTGACCCGACAGACCCAGATGGACGCCGAGTTCTACGCCCGCGAAGCCTTGCAATGGCTGATCGACGACGGTCACTGCAGCGCCATCGACATCCTCAGTGAACGCCTCGACGCCCAGCGCCTGAACCTGCGCACGGTCCTGACCCTGGCCGATGGCGAACGTCTGGACATCAACCCCGATAACAGTTGGCAGGTGATCTATGCCGTTTGAAACCCCTTCGCTGCCGGTGCTGATCAAACGCACCCAAAGCGACCTGGCCGGCGATTCGCTGCGCCAGTCCGATGCGCAAGTGCTGGCCCGCACCCTCAGCGGCGCCGCGTATGGTCTGTACGGCTACCTCGATTGGATTGCCGAACAGATCCTGCCGGACACAGCCGATGAGTCGACCCTGGAACGCATCGCCGCACTGCGTTTGAACCAGCCGCGCAAACCGGCGCAAGTCGCCAGCGGCAGCGTCAGTTTCAGCGCCACGGCCGGCGCGCTGCTGGACCTCGACACGCTGCTGCAATCGAGCGATGGCCGCACCTACAAAGTCACCAGCGCACGCACTGCAATCAATGGCAGCAACACGACAACGATCGCCGCATTGGAGGCCGGCAGCCTTGGCAATGCCGATGCCGGGCTGGCGCTGACCCCGGTGCAACCGATTGCCGGTGTGGTCGGCAACAGCTTCGTCGTTCTGGCGCCGGGCCTCAGCGGCGGCGTCGCGCGGGAAAGTCTCGAATCGCTGCGCTCGCGGGTGATTCGCTCGTACCGGATCATTCCCCACGGCGGCTCGGCCGACGATTACGAAACCTGGGCGCTGGAAGTGCCTGGCGTTACGCGCGCCTGGTGCCGCGGCGGCTTTCTCGGCCCCGGCACCGTCGGTGTGTACATCATGCGTGACGACGATCCACAACCGGTGCCGAACGCCGAGCAACTGGCGCAGGTGCAGGCGTACATCGAACCGTTGCGCCCAGTGACCGCCGAGGTGCATGTACGTGCGCCGATTCAGGTGCCGGTGACCTATCGCCTGAAACTTACGCCGGACACCAGCGCCGTACGTGCGGCGGTCGAAACCCAGTTGCGCGATCTGCACAACCGCGAGGCCGACCTCGGCGAGGATCTGCTGATCAGCCACATTCGCGAAGCCATCAGCAGTGCTGCCGGGGAAACCGATCACGTGCTCAGCGCCCCGGTCGCCAACGTCACCGCCAAGGACAGCGAGCTGCTGACGTTCGGAGGCTGCGTATGGGGGGCATAAGAACCGCCGCGCAATATCAGGCGCAACTGCGCGCCTTGCTGCCCAGCGGCCCGGCGTGGGACCCGGAACGGGTGCCGGAACTCGAAGAAGTGCTGCAAGGCGTCGCCGTCGAACTGGCACGCCTCGACGCGCGCGCCGCTGACCTGCTCAACGAGATGGATCCGGCCGGCGTCAGCGAACTGGTGCCCGACTGGGAGCAGGTGATGAACCTGCCCGACCCGTGCCTGGGCGCCACGCCGCTGTTCGACGACCGTCGCCTCGCCGTACGCCGCCGCTTGCTCGCGGTCGGCAGCCAGGCCGTCGGCTACTACCTCGACATTGCCAAAAGCCAGGGCTACCCCAACGCTACCATCACCGAACACGAAGCACCCCGCATGGGCCGTGCCCGGTTCGGCTCGGCGCATTGGGGCACCTGGGAAGCGCAATTCATGTGGACGCTCAACACCGGCGGCCGCCTGCTGCTCGGCCGGCGTTACGGCGCGAGCTACTGGGGTGAGCGCTTCGGCGTCAACCCGGGCTCGGCGCTGGAATGCCTGATCCACCGCAGCGCACCGGCGCATACCAAGGTGCACATCAATTATGACTAGGGAGGAATGAGGGATGGATTATCCAAAGAGCATGCCTGGTGTCGGTTTGGTCAACAGTCGTTTCGTTGATGAAAATCCCGTCACCGGAACTCCCGGATCACTGATTCCTGCTGAGTGGGGCAATGCCCTTACCGAAGAGATATTGACGGTTATCAAAGCAGCGGGAATTGAACCGACTGAAGGCTTGAACACGCAGTTGCTGGAGGCGATTCGCAGCAAAAAGCTGTTTGAAACGCCGCCTCAGTTCGATGCCAGTCAGAAAGTCGCGACGACAGAGTTCGTGCAGCGTGCGCTTGGCAGTCTGGCAGGGCAGACCAACTATGTGGGGGAGGTCTCATTGACCGCCGCTGATGTTGGCAGGCTTTCGATTTTTACCGGCCCCAGTACTGCAACGCTGCCGGAGTGGTCGACTGTCCCGGCCGGAGGTCTGATATCACTGTGTGCCAGCTCCGGTGGTTTGACGGTCAAAGCCAGAACTGGCGAAACCCTGGGCACCAGCAATGGCGCCTCGCCGACGTCGCTGTCGTTTGTCGGTGGCAGCTTTGTAACCTTCCGCCGTCTTTTGCTTGGCGGTGGCTGGGGCCTGGACGCCGGCGACGGGGCGCTCAAGTATTCGCCAGTGTTCACCGCCTCGCTGGCTACTGCCGGCGGTTATCAGCGCCTGCCCAGCGGTTTGATTTTGCAGTGGGGGCTGGCCACCGGCGGAGGCCTCAGCGAAACCATTACTTATCCGATTGCATTCCCCAACGCCGTGCTTTTTCTCTCTGGCGGCGATATCTCACCGGGATTCGCCGATCTGCGCTTCTCCCTGTTCAGACTCTCGCAAAGCCAGTTTCAGCGCTTTTCCAATATGGATCCGGGCGGTTGGAACTGGTTCGCCATAGGCTTCTGACATCAACGGTGAATTAAATGAAATACATAGATTTTGATGCCTCGGGTGAGCTGCTCGGGCGCTACGACTCGGCGATCCACGCGCAGATTCCGGCAACTGCCGTAGAGATCTCCGATGAACTGTTTCTGCGAACGATCGAAGAGCGCGACGGCCTCTGGAAATGGACCGCAGGCAAGGTCACCAAACACTCGCTTGCGAACGCTACGCAGCTGGTTGAAAGCGAACGGCGAGCGTCGGCCCTGGCGCGGCGTGACGAGTTGTTGGCCGAAGCCGATCAACAGACCGTGGGTATGGCAGACGCCTACATTGTGGGTCTGCTTGATGACGATGACATGTGGCGGTTCAAAGCCTACGCCGGTTACAAACTGGCTCTGAACAAAATCGATAAACAGCCAGGTTTTCCGCAGAGCATAAATTGGCCAGCCGTGCCGGTTGGATGACATTCCTGAGTCGAATTCCAAAGCGGGACCTTGCTTCGCTCTCACTGCAGTTGCCGCATCTGCCGTTTCAACGCTGGCCATCCGCCGGTGTTTCGATCGGTACCGTCAAACCCACGTCGATGTGGGCCTCCTCTCTTAAACAAACAGACCGCTTGAGCGCCCGCTTACACGGGGCATGAGTCAGTTCACAGGAAACAAGTAACCCATGGATTATCCAAAAAGCGTCCCCAGCGTCGGCCTGGTCGATGGCCGCTTCGTCGATGAAAACCCGGTGGCGGGCACTCCGGGATCTTTGATTCCGGCGGCGTGGGGCAACAGTGTTACGCAGGAAATTCTCAACGCGATCAAGGCTGGCGGGTTGACGCCGGATGAAGCCAGAACCGATCAACTGGCGACGGCGATCGGTGCCTTGGTCGATTTCACCAAACTGAAGAACACCCCGACGACTTTGAGTGGTTACGGCATCACGGATGCGGTGGGGCGGCTACTGGCGGTCCGGCAGATCGAGACGGTAGGGATCACGGTGTACAAGCCCAACCCAAGAGCCAAGCGTATTCGAGTGCGTCTGGTTGGCGCCGGTGGCTCGGGGGGAGGCTGTGCGCCGGTGGCGGCGGGTTATCACAGTATCGGTGGCGGCGGCGGTGGTGGCGCCTATGCCGAGAGCTTGTATGACGTGAGCGCGGAAATGATGGCCGGCGTGCCGGTTTCACTGGGCGCGGGTGGCGCTTCACGCAACGCCATGGGGCAGGCGGGTGGTGGCGCTTCTTTTGGCAGTTACATGAGCGCGGCGGGAGGCATGGGAGGACAAATCCTGACCTTTCCCTTGACAGCCACCGCAGTCGGCTTCGTCCAGGGTGGTGCCGGAGGGCAAGCCGTCACGGGTGGCAACCTCGCTAACGCACGTGGAATCGGCGGAGGCTATGCCATGCACAACGCCAATTGGGGTGTACTGGCGGGTGGAGGCGGAGCGAGTCCGTTTGATGGCGGTGGTCCGTTGATGGGCCTTAGTGGCCCCGGCACCTCAGGGAATCGAGGCTCGGGTGGCAGTGGTTCTTGTTCGACCAGTGCGTCCGCCTCTGTCCTTAGCGGCGTCGGCGGCAACGCCTTCTGCGAAATCTGGGAGTACGAATAATGGCTATTTATGCTCGGGTCGAACACGGCATGGTCGTAGAACGGATCGACACCGGTGACTACGTCATCAATCAGTTGTTCGCACCGTCCTTTGTCGAGTCGATGGTTCTGATTTCAGATGATCGACAAATCGAAATCGGCGCGCCGCTCGACGCGCTTCCCGCCGCCGATGAACCATCGTCAGCAGCGCAGAATTCGCTGCTCCTGCAGACGTCCATCAGTGCAGAAACCGAATCTGCGACATCCGCACGCGGCTGGCGCCAGGCGTCGCTGGCGGCGACCGAATGGCTGGTCACTCGCCATCGTGACGAGCAGGCGCTGGGGCGCGGCACCCACCTGCGGGCCGCGCATTATCTGGAACTGCTCGAATATCGCCAGGCGCTGCGCGACTGGCCTGATTCGCCAAGTTTTCCGGCATTGAATTCCAGGCCGGAAATACCGCTATGGCTTGCAGACATTAATGGCTGATGCGCGGGATGTAGGTTCAACGAAGGAGATGAAAAATGGATTACCCAAAGAGCTTGCCCGGCACCGGTTTGGTAAATGGCAGATTTGTTGATGAAGATCCCGTCACAGGCACGCCCGGTTCGCTGATCCCTGCAAGTTGGGGTAACAGCGTAACGCAGGAAATTCTTGAAGTTATCAAAAGTTCAGGCGTGGCGGCGGATGAAGGCGATAACACGCAGCTTCGCGCAGCGATCAACGCATTGATCCTGAAGAAACAAAACGAAAGCCTGGCCACTCAAGAAGACGCTGAAGCGGGTACGAACGCAGCAAAACTCATGACACCCTTGCGGGTATTTCAAGCAATAGCCAGGAAGGTTCAGCAAGCGACAGAGGCGTTCGTGGGGACGGCGAAAATTGCCTCTCAGGCCGAGGTCAATGCGGGCACTGGCGATGCATCAATCGTTACCCCTAAAAAACTCAGACTTGGCTTCATGGTGCGACTGGGTACTTCTGGTTATGTGGTTTTTCCCTCATGGATGGGCGGGATAATCATTCAATGGGTTAACGGCAGTGCCAGCCAGGCAGGCAATAACAATAATGGCGAGCTGAATTTATGGCCGCTGGCATTCCCCAATGCGTTGTATGTCGCGGTGGCTACTCACGAAGGTACGTCGACAGCAACTTTCCTTACATGGAATGCCGTTTCGACCGTCAGCAGGCAGGTAGGCATCAATGTGCGCTGCCCTGATTACCCTAACTCCACTATCTCCGCGCGTATCATCGGCATAGGGAATTGAATATGTATTATTTTTCCCCGACTACTAGCGGTTTTTATCATTCTGATCTGCACGGCCTGAATATTCCCAACGATGCGTTTGTACTCAGCGAAGGCGAGTACTGCGCGCTGGTATCGAATGCTCCGAAAGCAACGGTCCTTTCCCTTGATAGAGACGGCCGTCCGGAGCGTGTTCCAATGGTTGCCCAATCTCATGACTCAATTGAGCGTGCCTGGCGCAACCAGGTGCTTCAGAGCACCCAATGGCTGGTTTTGCGTGATGCCGAAGAACTCGAAACCGGTGAAGGCACGACCCTGCGCACCGAAGAGTTCAAGCAACTGCTCGCCTATCGCCAAGCGCTGCGCGACTGGCCCGATCAGCCTGAGTTTCCGGATGCGCATTCGCGTCCGATTGAGCCGGACTGGCTGGGCGCTCTGACTTTATAAGGAATCAATCGTGGATTACCCGAAAAGCGTCCCCAGCGTAGGGCTGGTGAACGGAAAGTTCGTCAATGAAGACGCCGTTGCAGGCATGCCGGGCTCGCTGATCCCTGCGGCCTGGGGCAACAGCGTTACCGATGAGCTGTTGAATGTCATCAAGTCCGCCGGGCTGGAACCGAGCGAAACCGACGCGAGCCAACTGCTGCAAGCGGTAAAAAAAATCAGCCAGGCTGGTGCAGACAAACACGCCGCGGACATCGGTGCGGCCAACCTCTACATGGCCAACTATGTGCCAGCGGTCAGCGTCTTGAAGGATGGCTTGGCACTGCGCTTCACCGCAGCAAATGCCAGCACTGGAGCGAGCACGTTTGCCCCGAATGGATTGCTGCCCAAGCCATTGGTCAGCCTTGCCCTGAGTGCGTTGCGCCCGGCCGAGATTGTCGGCGGCAGTGTGTGCTCGGTGGTGTACAGCGCTGCGCTGGACAGTTGGGTGTTGGTCTACGCGAGTGGCGGTAATGCGGCGAGCGGCCGGTTGCTGGGGGTGAAAACGTTTACTGCTTCGGGGACTTATGTGCCGACCGCAGGAATGAAGGACGTATTAGTCAAGGTTATGGCCGGTGGCGGTGGCAGTGCCGGCGTTGGCGCGACTACGACGGCACAGTACGCAACCGTGGGTGGCGGCGCCTCTGGCAGTTATGCCGAAGCCTGGCTTTCCTCCGACTCGATCGGTTCCCAACAGGTGGTAACGGTGGGCGCTGGCGGAAGCGCCGGACAGTCAGCTGCAAACGCGGGCGGAGGGGGCACCAGTTCCTTTGGTTCGCTGGTTTCTGCTGCCGGTGGTGGCGGATCGCCGTGGATCGGATATGTCGCGAATCAGGGAATGGCCCTTTGTACCGGTGGCTATCCTGGCTTGGCGGCGAGTGGTGGCAATATCGTTAATAGCGCGGGAAGTGCTGGCGCCCCGGGAATATCGGTCAACGGCTCGACCCTCGCAGGTAACGGTGGTAACTCGCCATTGGGTAGTGGCGGTTTTGCGAGCAGCGCAGCGAGCGCGTTGGCGGCTCCAGGCACAGGTTACGGCTCCGGTGCAGGCGGAATCGCCAATGCTCCAAGTCAACCGGCCAGATCCGGCGGCGCGGGTGCCCCGGGTGTCGTCATCATCTACGAGTACGCCTGATGAAAACCTACGCTCGCATCGTCAATGCCACTGTGGTCGAGTTGTTCGTCACCGACGGCAATATGGCCGAGATGTTTCACCCGGATCTGCTCTGGGTCGATATCAGCGAAGTTCTGCCGGCACCGCAAATCGACTGGACAGCCCACTTCGGCACCCTTGGTTGGGTGTTTGCCTCACCCGAACACCCTGCGCCGGTCAGCAACCTGAAAACTCTGGCAAATAAATGGCTGGCAGGCATCACCGGCCAGCCGTGATTCAATCAGGATCAATCCAGGGAGGATCAAGCATCATGCAAATAACCGAAAACAACCTTATCGACATCATGCCCAACGCCCGCTCCCAAGCGGGCGTTTTTGTTTCTGTACTCAACATCGCCATGGCGCGGCGTCGCATCGACACGCCCAAGCGCATTGCCGCGTTTCTTGCGCAGGTCGGCCACGAGTCCGGGCAACTGCGTTACGTACGCGAACTGGGCAACAACCAATACCTGAGCAAATACGACACCGGCACGTTGGCGCTGCGTCTGGGCAACACCCCCGAAGCCGACGGTGACGGGCAGAAGTATCGTGGTCGCGGCCTGATCCAGATCACTGGGCGCAGCAACTATCGCCAGTGCAGCCTTGGGTTGTTCGGCGATGAACGTTTGTTGTCGTTGCCCGAGCTGCTTGAGCAGCCACAGTGGGCAGCCGAATCGGCGACATGGTTCTGGGAGCAGAAGGGCCTGAATGAGCTGGCTGATCGTGATCAGTTCAACACCATCACCCGCCGCATCAACGGCGGGTTGAACGGCTTGCAGGATCGCCTGGACATCTGGGCGCGGGCGAGGGCGGTGCTATGCCCATCCCCTGGCGAATGATCGGCGTCCTGTCGTTCGCCGCAGCCGCCTTTGTAGCGGCCTGGCAGATTCAGGATTGGCGTTACGGACGGCAACTGGCCGAGCAATCCCGGTTAAACGCCGAAGTCCTCAATCAACAGAACCTCGCCGCCGCCACCGCGCAACAGGCCGAGCAGGATAAACGCCTGGCACTGGAGCAACGGCTCGCGAGCAGTGAACAAACCCATTTTCGAGCGCTGAGCGATGCCCAACGTGATCAGGATCGCCTGCGCGATCGTCTTGCTACTGCTGGTGTGCGCCTGTCAGTCCTTCTCGACGCCGGCGACGTTGCCCCAGGCTGCAACGTGCCAACCGCCGCCGGCGCCGGCCGCGTGGATCATGCAGCCGTACGCGCCCGACTTGACCCGGCGCATGCTCAACGAATTGTCGCCATCACCGACACCGGCGATCGTGGATTGATTGCCTTGCAGGCTTGTCAGGCCTATGTCAGAGCGCTGGCGCCTGCACATTTTGAATGATTCTGTGTATTGAAAGAGCAACCGGCTCGTGTACGGTGGTACGCATTCCACACGATCCGGAGTGCGCCGTGAAAGAGATCACCCAACTGGCCGCCGAACTTGGCCGACGTCTGCAAGTGCTCAACGCCCACGTGACCACCGCCGAGTCTTGTACCGGTGGTGGTATCGCTGAAGCGATTACCCGGATTCCGGGGAGTTCGGCGTGGTTCGAGGCCGGTTACGTAACCTATTCCAATCGGCAGAAGACTCAGCAACTGAATGTGCCGGCCGAGCTGTTCGAAACGGTGGGCGCGGTCAGTCGCGAGGTGGTCGAGGCGATGGCGCGTGGCGCGCAGGACAAAAGCCTGGCGCGGTTTGCCGTGGCGGTCAGCGGTGTGGCCGGGCCGGACGGCGGCTCGCCGAGCAAACCGGTCGGCACGGTGTGGCTGGCATGGGCAGTGGGCGATACGGTTGCCAGCGAGGTTCAGCACTTCCCGGGCAACCGCGACGAGGTTCGCCGACAAACGGTGAAGGCCGCGCTAGAGGGGCTGTTGCGACTAGCGGCACGAGAAATCGAAAATCAGGGGTAGGCGATCTTCGAACGCTGTGGAATAATACTGGCTACTTATACAGGTGTTGGCCGTCAGGCCTTATTGATTACGTGAGGACTTTAATGGACGACAACAAGAAGAAAGCCTTGGCTGCGGCCCTGGGTCAGATCGAACGTCAATTCGGCAAGGGTGCCGTAATGCGTATGGGCGATCAGGACCGTCAGGCGATCCCGGCCATCTCCACTGGCTCTCTGGGTCTGGACATTGCACTCGGCATCGGCGGCCTGCCAAAAGGTCGTATCGTTGAAATCTACGGTCCTGAATCTTCCGGTAAAACCACGCTGACGCTGTCGGTGATCGCCCAGGCGCAAAAAGCCGGCGCGACCTGCGCATTCGTCGACGCCGAACACGCCCTCGACCCCGAGTACGCCGGCAAACTGGGCGTCAACGTCGATGATCTGCTGGTCTCCCAGCCGGACACCGGCGAGCAGGCACTGGAAATCACCGACATGCTGGTGCGCTCCAACGCCGTTGACGTGATCATCGTCGACTCCGTGGCTGCGCTGGTGCCGAAGGCTGAAATCGAAGGCGAAATGGGTGACATGCACGTGGGCCTGCAAGCCCGTCTGATGTCCCAGGCGCTGCGTAAGATCACCGGTAACATCAAGAACGCCAACTGCCTGGTGATCTTCATCAACCAGATCCGCATGAAGATCGGCGTGATGTTCGGTAGCCCGGAAACCACCACCGGTGGTAACGCGCTGAAGTTCTACGCCTCTGTTCGTCTCGACATCCGCCGTACCGGCGCGGTGAAGGAAGGCGACGAAGTGGTCGGCAGCGAAACCCGCGTCAAGGTTGTGAAGAACAAGGTCGCTTCGCCGTTCCGTCAGGCCGAGTTCCAGATTCTTTACGGCAAGGGCATCTACCTCAATGGTGAGATGATCGACTTGGGCGTACTGCACGGTTTCGTTGAAAAATCCGGCGCCTGGTATGCTTACGAAGGCACCAAGATCGGTCAGGGCAAGGCCAACTCGGCCAAGTTCCTGGCGGACAACCCGGAAATCGCCGCGAAGCTTGAGAAGCAACTGCGTGACAAGCTGCTGTCGCCAGCAGTGATTGCCGATTCCAAGGCTTCCGCTGTCAAGGAAACCGAAGATGATCTGGCCGACGCTGATATCTGATTGTAGCGATGACCACCGTCGTACTCGATACACTCGTCGCAGTGCGACGAACCGCGATGGACCTGCTCGCACGGCGCGAGCATGGTCGAGTCGAGCTGACGCGTAAGCTGCGCCAGCGCGGCGCTGAAGCGGAGATGATTGAAACAGCCCTCGACCGATTGACGGAAGAGGGTCTGCTTTCCGAAGCCCGTTACCTCGAAAGTTTTGTTTCGTACCGTGCCCGTTCCGGCTACGGCCCTCTGCGGATTCGTGAGGAGCTTAGCCAGCGCGGTCTACAGCGTGCCGATATCGAACTCGCCCTGCGCGAAAGCGGTATCAACTGGCAGGAGCAACTTCGAGACACCTGGCAGCGCAAGTTCTCCGGGCATCTACCGATTGATGCGAAAGAGCGGGCCAAACAAGGTCGGTTTCTCGCGTATCGGGGTTTTTCGATGGAGATGATCAACCGTTTGTTCAGCGGTCGAGGGATGGACGATTAGAACGATTCAATAAAAACGGCCCGCTATGAAAATAGTGGGCCTTTTTTTTGCCCTCAAATTGTCTTCGAAGGTTCCCGGCTGAGTTGCTTCAGCTGTGTTTGGGAGTGGGCCCAGTTTTCCGGCAGATTGATGTAGTCAATCAACTCCCTCAGACGTCCATGGGTGCGAGCGTTGAAGGCGAACGCCAACCGCGCCAGGTGGCTGAATTGAGCGTCATCGTGCTCCTCGCCGGCATAGGCGTGTTGGTGAAACCGATCGCTCAGGCACAGATCGGCAAAAGCCTCCTGCATGTGTTCCAGCGCCTGATCGGTGAGTTTGTGATTCATGCGGATCACGAACTGGCGCTTGAGCCAGCGACTGGAATGAAAGTTGCTGTAGAACTGATTTATCTGTTCCACCGCCTCGTCGACGCTGTAGACCAGCCGCATCAGTTTCATGTCGGTCGGCAGGATGTAGCGATTGACTTCCAGTTGCTGATGAATGAAATCCATCGCGCCCTGCCAGAATGTCCCACCCGGTGTATCGAGCAGCACCACCGGCACCAATGGACTTTTGCCGGTCTGGATCAGCGTCAGCACCTCTAACGCTTCATCCAGCGTGCCGAAACCACCCGGGCACAGAACCAGTGCGTCAGCTTCTTTGACGAAGAACAACTTGCGGGTAAAGAAGAAGTGGAAAGGCAGCAGGTTGCCAGTGCCGTCCACGGTCGGGTTGGCGTGTTGCTCGAAGGGCAAGGTGATGTTGAAACCGAGACTGTGATCGCGACCGGCCCCTTCGTGAGCGGCGGCCATGATGCCGCCACCGGCTCCGGTGATAACCATCATGTCGGAGCGCGCCAGTGCGGCGCCGAGTTCACGGGCCATCGCATATAACGGATGTTCAAAAGGCGTGCGCGCCGAGCCGAACACGGTGACCTTGCGCCGCCCCTTGAATTGTTCGAGTACGCGAAATGCCTGCTCCAGTTCGCGCAGGGCCTGCAGGGTGATCTTCGCGTTCCAGCGGTTGTGATCCTCTTGTGCCATGCGCAGCACGGTCAGAATCATGTCGCGGTAAATAGGGATATTGGGACTGTTGGGAGAAACACGGTTGAGTTGTTCTTCGACCTTGCTGATGAGGTCGGGGCCGCTTTCCTGGAAATGACGACTCAAGAGGTCATTCGGTTGGTAAGGCATTCAATGTCTCCTTTGTGCACAGAGCGGGTGGCCCTGACGAGCGGCGTCAGTGCCGCGCTGCATAAACACACCTCTGGGCAGTTCCTTGGCTGCCGTCAACGGGTGATCGGGAATACTCTGAATCTAGACCTTTGCGTGGCACTACGCTGCGACTCTTTTAGAAATAGCCCCGCCAACAGAGCCACCGCTCGTCCGAACGCGCACCGGACCGCAATCCCTCTGATTAACTGATTTACAGGCGTCATGCGACAACTTCGCGTCGATCAGGTACGCAAGTAATACGCTATTCAAGGATTTGCAGGTGGCAAGGAGGCGGGACACATGGCCAGAGTGACTCTGGAAATCGATACGCAGCTGTATCGAATGTTGCTGGCAGCGGCCGAGACCAGTCAGATCAGTCTCGAAGAGGAGTGTTGCCGACGTCTGGCGGGCGGCGAACGTCGGTCCCAGTATCTACAAGCGCTGCTAGCCGAATTGCGCGCCGAGGATGAACAGCGGCGCGCCAATTCGCGGTGATTACTTCTTCTTCGCTGGGGCGGCTTTCGGGCAATCGGATTCCTGATAGCTCGCCGAGCCGATCGCTTTGTTGGTTTTCACTTCAGTGAAGTCGTAACGCATGATCGCACCCTTGGCCATCAGCTTGCGGTACGAAGGGTTGTTGCACACCGAGGCGCCCAACTGGAAGTACACGGCTTTAGGATCAGCACGCATTTTATCGGCGTGGCTTTTTTGTACGCTCAGGTGATTGATCAACTGAGTGCCTTCGACGGTGTAGCCCTGATCAAGAATGTCTTCATTGATTGCCCGAGGCGTGCCGACGCTGCTCTGGGCGGCGACATTGCGCAGCTCTCTGTTCAGATTCTGCTCACTCAGGGACGCCGCCTGAGCGGTGAAGGACGACGCCAGCAGAATGGCAGCGGTGGGAACGATAAGGCGCAGCATGAAACTCTCCTGGTTCAGTGACTGGTGGTTCGACCCGTCACGTGACTGTGCGTTCAGTGGCGGCGAATTATAGGGGAGCCGGTCGGGAGGGTACAGGCTTGTGCCGCTCGCTCTGGTAAACTGCCGGCCTTTATTGCCCTGCCGAGTGTTGTTCGTGTCGAGTTTCCCTGCCTGCCGACGTTGCCTGCGATGAACCATGCCCCCAACGCCGTAGCCCGTTTGCGCGACCAGCGCGAAGATGAAGGCATCAAGCCGATTCAGGCCAGAGGCTTTCGCTCCGAGCGTTGCCGCGATTGCCGAGTGATCATCAGTCACTGCCTGTGCGCGTGGCGGCCAAGCGTCGAGACCCGTTCGGCGGTGTGCCTGATCATGACTGGCAAAGAAGTGTTCAAGCCGAGCAACACCGGTTGGCTGATTGCCGATGTGGTGCGCGACAACCATGCGTTCATCTGGTCTCGCACCGAGCCGGACCCGCTACTGCTGGCGCTGCTCAACGACCCGCAATGGCAGCCGTACCTGGTGTTTCCCGGTGAATACGTCGAGCCGTCGCGGGTGACCAACACCGTCGCCGCCGATAGCAGCAAGCGTCCGCTGTTCATTCTGCTGGACGCGACCTGGACTGAAGCGCGGAAGATTTTCCGCAAGAGTCCGTACTTCGATCGACTGCCGATCTTGAGCCTGTTGCCCGACAAACTGTCGCGCTACCGCTTGCGCCGCTCGACCCGCAGCGAGCATCTGTGCACCGCGGAAGTGGCGGCGCTGTGCCTGGAACTGGCCGGTGATGCGGATGCTGCTTCGGCGCTGGACGCTTATTTCGACGTGTTCAGCCAGCACTACCTCGGCGCTAAACAGCAATTGGACAAGAACGAGTCGACCCCGGCCCATGCTGAGTTGCAACGCTATATACCAAAGCCGCAGGCGGGGTTGGCGCAATAGTGGCCCATACTGTACGAGCCAGCCGCCGCGCTGCTTGACCACCCCGGCTTCGCTGGGCATGCTTGGCGCCGTTCTGGGTGCGGCCAAGGTTTGAAACGTCGTGTTTGCTGTTGATTGGCGTTGAACGTGCCCCTGTGGATACCGCCTGCGAGCGGCATCTCGAGTTGCTTTGGTCTGACCGGAATGCCCCGGCCGGCCATCAAAAACAGGATCATTTGAAAAATGGCCACATACGACATCCTGATTGCCGATGATCACCCGCTGTTTCGCAGTGCCCTGCATCAAGCGGTGACGCTGGGCCTCGGCCCGGATGTGCGGCTGGTGGAAGTGGCGAGCATCGCCGAACTGGAAGCGCGTCTGACCGAAAAGGCAGACTGGGATCTGGTCCTGCTGGACCTCAACATGCCTGGCGCCTACGGTTTTTCCGGATTGGTCCTGTTGCGCGGGCAATATCCACAGATTCCGGTGGTGATGGTTTCGGCGCAGGAAGAAGCTTCGGTGATGGTCAAATCCCGCGAGTTCGGCGCCAGTGGCTTCATTCCCAAGTCCAGCGATCTGAGCGTGATTCAGCAAGCCGTACGCAAAGTGCTGGATGGCGACGTGTTCTGGCCGCCGCAAGCGTTCGAGGCAGTCAGCGTTTCCGACGAAGCCAAAGCCGCCAGCGATGGCCTCGCCAGCCTGACGCCGCAGCAGTTCCGCGTATTGACCATGGTCTGCGAAGGCCTGCTGAACAAGCAGATTGCCTACGAACTGAGTGTGTCAGAGGCGACCATCAAGGCCCACGTCACGGCGATCTTTCGCAAATTGAATGTGCGCACCCGCACGCAAGCGGCTTTACTGCTGCAACAACTTGAGTCAATTCCGAGCCAGTGATGGCTGGCGGTTTCACGCTTTTTTGACTTTCGTTGATCTAGCTTCCCCACTCCTTTTTGGTTGGTCTCTTCCATATGTCACCTTTCAAGGGCCAGACCGGCCTGAAACGTATCCTCAACGCCTCCGGTTATTCGCTCGACGGCCTGCGCGCGGCGTTTACCGGCGAAGCGGCGTTTCGCCAACTGGTGCTGCTCAATGTCGTGCTGGTCCCATTGACCTTCTTTCTCAATGTCAGCCGGGTCGAACAAGCGGTATTGATCGCCGTATGCCTGCTGGCGCTGATTGTGGAACTGCTGAACTCGGCGGTGGAAGCGGCCATTGACCGCATCTCGCTGGAACTGCACCCGTTGTCGAAGAACGCCAAGGACATGGGCAGCGCCGCGCAGTTCGTGGCCCTGAGCATGATTGCGCTGGTGTGGGCGGTGATTCTGCTTTAAGCGATGGTCGGCAGGACGATCTCGTCGCTGCGCTGCACCCCGGCGGTGAACGCGCGGCACAGTTCAAGAAACTCGCGCATGGCTGAGGTCTGATATTTCTGCTTGTGCCAGATGAAGTAAAACTGCCGGGCCAGATCCAGGTCCGGCGTCTCCACCGGCACCAGACTGCCGCGGCGAAACGCATCGCGCAGCGCCAGGCGTGAGATGCAGCCAATCCCCAGCCCTGACTCCACCGCGCGTTTGATCGCTTCGGTGTGTTCCAGCTCCAGACGGATATTCAGCGCACTACGGTGGTGGCGCATGGCTTGATCGAAGGTCAGGCGCGTGCCGGAACCCTGTTCCCGCAGAATCCACGCCTCGTGGGTCAGTTCCTCCATGCTCGCACTGCCGCGTTGAGCCAGCGGATGCTGCGGCGCGCAGAACACCACCAGCTCATCCTCGACCCAGCTCTGCACCTCGATATCCGGGTGGCTGCAATCGCCCTCGATCAGACCCAGATCAATTTCATAGTGCGCGACTTGTTGCACGATATTGGCGGTGTTCTGCACGTGCAGCTTCACCTGGCTTTCCGGGTGAAGCTGCATGAAGCTGCCGATCAGCAGGGTGGCCAGATAGTTGCCAATGGTCAGCGTCGCCCCCACTGATAGAGAGCCGAAACCGGATTTGCCGTTGAGCAGGTCCTCGATCTCCTTTGCCTGATCGAGCAGCGCGACTGCTTGCGGCAATAACTGTTTGCCCAGGGCGTTGAGGCTCAGGCGTTTGCCGGCGCGATCGAACAGCTGGCAGCTGGACTGGCGCTCGAGTTCGGTGATCGACGTGCTGGCCGCCGACTGCGAGAGGTTGAGCAGACCCGCAGCACGGGATACGCTTTCCTGCTGGGCGACGGCGACGAAGACTTGCAGTTGACGGAGAGTAAATCGCATATCGATATAACCGATAACCCTTATCTTAATAATCCAGTTAACAGATATTGTCGTCGCTATTAGAATGCGATGCAATTGCGCGCTATGGCCTTGGTGGGCCTGCGCAGACCCAATCTCCAGGAGTCAAACGTACATGAGCAACATGAACCACGAGCGTGTCCTCAGTGTTCATCACTGGAACGACACTCTGTTCAGCTTCAAGTGCACCCGCGATCCGGGTTTGCGCTTCGAGAACGGTCAGTTCGTGATGATCGGCCTGCAGCAGCCCAACGGCCGCCCGCTTATGCGCGCTTACTCGATCGCCAGCCCGAACTGGGAAGAGCATCTGGAATTCTTCAGCATCAAGGTGCAGGACGGTCCGCTGACCTCTCAACTGCAGCACCTGAAGGAAGGCGACGAGATCATCATCTCGAAAAAGCCTACCGGCACCCTGGTGCTCGATGACCTGAACCCGGGCAAGCATCTGTACCTGCTCAGCACCGGCACCGGCCTGGCGCCGTTCATGAGCGTGATTCAGGACCCGGAAACCTACGAGCGCTTCGAGAAAGTGATCCTGGTTCACGGCGTGCGTTACGTCAACGAAGTCGCCTACCGCGAATTCATCACCGAGCACCTGCCGCAGAACGAGTTCTTTGGCGAAGCGCTGCGTGACAAGCTGATCTACTACCCGACCGTGACCCGCGAGCCGTTCGAGAATCAGGGCCGTCTGACTGACCTGATGCGCAGCGGCAAGCTATTCAGCGACATCGGCTTGCCACCGATCAACCCGCAGGACGACCGTGCAATGATCTGCGGCAGTCCGAGCATGCTCGACGAGACCAGCGAAGTACTCGACAGCTTCGGCCTGAAGATCTCGGCGCGGATGCGCGAGCCGGGTGATTACCTGATCGAACGCGCGTTCGTCGAGAAGTAAACACTTGCCCTTGTGGGAGCGAGCCTGCTCGCGAATGCGATCTGTCATCAACATTGATGTTGGCTGACACGACGCCTTCGCGAGCAGGCTCGCTCCCACAGTTGGTTTTGTGGTGTGACAGTAAAAGCCCGCGTTGCCTGAGAAGGCAGCGCGGGCTTTTTCGTTTTCGGGGTTTATGCCGAGGCGGGAATGACTTCGAGCACGCAAATCCGCTCAGGCGTCGGATAATGCCAGCGCACATCCAGATCCCAGAACTGCGCACCGTATTCACGCTCTGGCGCCGGGGTCTGATAGGCCGGACGCGGATCCTGCGCCAGGCATTGCTCGATCAGCTCGACCAACGGCTCGCCGAGGCGCTGCGCATGGGTATGCGCCTGTTGCAGCGCTGGATCCGTCCACTGCACGTCAATCAGATGCGGCGCAGCGCTGGCAATGCTGTTGGCGGCGCCGGGAATGATGTCGGCGTAAGGCACATACGGTTTGATGTCGAGCACCGGGGTGCCGTCGAGCAGATCGATGCCGGAAATGAACAGCCGATTGGCTTCGACCCTGTCGAGTTTCACCACCGATTGGCCGATGCCGTTTGGCCGATGCGTCGCGCGGGTGGCGAACACGCCGATGGACTTGTTGCCGCCCAGACGCGGTGGACGCACCTTCAGCCGCGGTTTCTCTTCCAGCGCTTGATGAAACAGGAACAGCAGCCAGACGTGGCTGACTTGCTCCAGACCCTGCACGGCGTCACCCTGATCGAACGGCGCCACCAGCTCCAGCACGCCACGAGCGGCGGGGGCCAGTTGTGGCTGGCGGGGGATGGCGAATTTCTCCTTGAAGCAGGAGCGCACGAAGCCGATGGGGGAGACGCTGTAAGTCATGGTTTGCAATCGAAGCGGGGCAGGGTGGGCATGATAACCCGTTCAACCTCAAGTCTGGTGCTGGTAAGGAGGGCCTCTTCGCGAGCAGGCTCGCTCCCACAGGGATTGTGTGCATGACACAGGTCCAACGTGGGAGCGAGCCTGCTCGCGAAGGCCGCACCGCCAATGTCAGAGGCTGAACCCACCATCCAGCGGAATGATATTGCCGGTCATGTAAGCCCCGGCCGTACTCGCCAGGCTGATCGCCAACGCCGCCATCTCTTCCTCTCGTCCCCAGCGCTTCATCGGAATCAGGGCCGTGTCCTCGGCCAGCGCCTGCTCATCGTTGCCGATATGCTGGGTCATCTTGCTCGGAAATCGCCCCGGCGCGATCACGTTGACGTTGATGTGCTGGCTGACCAGTTCGCGCGCCAGAATCCGCGATAACTGATGCAGCGCTGCTTTACTCGGCCCATAGGCATATGCCTGCTCACCAAACGAAGAAATCCCCGCCACCGAACCGATATTGATGATCCGCGCCGGATTCGCCGCCGAGCCGGCCTTGCGCAGCAACGGCAGAAATTGCTGGATGCAACTGAACACCGACGTCACGTTGAGTTGCATGACTTTTTCCCAGCCCTTGACCGGGTAACTTTCAAGCGGCGCGCCCCAGGTCGTGCCGGCGTTGTTCACCAGAATGTCCAGGTGCGTGATCTGCTCGCCCAGGCGCGCAGCCAGTTCCTGCACACCTTCCTCGGTCGCCAGATTCGCCGCCACGCCTTGGCAGATGCCCAAGGCGCCGAGTTCGTCGGCGGTTTGATGGCAGGCTTCAGCGTCGCGGGAGCAGACGTAAACACGGGCGCCGGCCTCGACGAAGGCCTTGGCGATCATCTTGCCGATACCACGGGTGCCGCCGGTCACCAGAGCGGTGCGGCCTTGCAGGGAGAAGTAAGGATGCATGGCGAGTCCTGAAGATTAGGGATCAGTACACCCTAGTCGTCAGCCGCGAAAAGCGGAGCCATTATTTTTGCAGGGAATGAACGGTCATGCGTTGCGGCGGCGACTATCCGTCGCCACCGTACAAGGGCATCAGGCAGGGCGGACGCGCAGGGTCAGGCCCTTGAGGAAATTACGCAGCAACTGGTCGCCACACGGGCGATAGTTGGTGTGGCCGACCTTGCGGAACAGCGCGCTCAGCTCAGGCTTGGATACCGGAAAGTCAGCGGCCTTGAGGATCGCGTGCATGTCGTCTTCTTTCAGTTCGAAGGCTACACGCAGTTTTTTCAGGATGATGTTGTTGGTCACCGGCACTTCGATTGGCTGCGGCGGACGGCTTTCGTCCTTGCCGCGCTTGAAGATCACCAGACCGTCGAGGAAGTGGGCGATAACTTCGTCCGGGCAGCGCACGAAACCTTCTTCGTCTTCTTCCTTTTTGTCGAGCCAGGTCACTACGTCGGCGAGCGCTACGTCCATGCCGCCGAGTTTGATGATTTCGACAACCTTCTTGTCGCTGATGTCGAGCATGTAGCGCACGCTGCGCAGTACGTCGTTATGAACCATGTCGGTATTCCTGATGCGTGGTGGGCAGCGCTCACGGGCGCTGCCGAGATGTGTGGCGGCGGGAAAGCGTCAGAACTTCTCTTTGCCGGACAGGTAGCGCCATTGGCCGACCGGGACCTTGCCGATTGACACGCCGCCGATGCGGATGCGACGGATGCCGACGACTTTCAGGCCGACCGCTTCGCAGAACTGCGCGATGATCCCCGGTTGCGGGTTTTTCATGGCGAAGCGCAGGCGGTTTTCGTTCTGCCAGCTGGCCTTGACCGGCGGCAGTTCCTTGCCCTTGTGGGTCAGGCCGTGCTGCAGGCGATTGAGGCCGTGGGCGACCATCTCACCTTCGACTTCGACCACGTATTCCTGCTCGATCTTCGCCGCGTCGGCGGTGAGCTTGCGCAGGATTTTCCAGTCCTGGGTGAACACCAGCAGACCACTGGCCCTGGGCTGCAGATCGGCGCTGGCGGTCAGGCGCAGGAAGTGCCCGCGAAGCGGACGTTTGCTGTAGCGGTGTTCTTCGCTGAGGGTTTCGGCGCTGAGCGATTGCATGGCGGTTTCAACGTCCATGCCGGCCGGCGCGTTGAGCAGAATGGTCACCGGCTCCGGCGCAGTGGCCTTGGCGTCCTTGTCGAGCTCGACCTTTTGCTCGCCGACCTTGAATTGCGGCTCATCAATGACTTCGCCGTCCACGGTGACCCAGCCGCCCTCGATGAACAGCTCGGCCTCCCGGCGGGAGCAACCGACCAGTTCGATGAGGCGTTTGGAGAGGCGAATCGGGTCAGTCATGACAGGGCCGTAACAAAAAAGGGGTGAGCATTGTACCTGTGTGGCGCCGGTTAAGCCCGGTTCCATTTGCAGGCGCTGTATTCAATGTGGGAGCGAGCCTGCTCGCGAAGGCGTCCTGCCAGTCTATGTGTGTAGTGACTGGTACACCGCATTCGCGAGCAGGCTCGCTCCCACAGGGGGTTCATGGCGTGTCAGCCGTTGCTTGAGCGCTGCTGGGACTGCCGCAAGCGCATATGCAGCAGCGGATACGGCTGGCCCATGCCATCGACCTCGGAGCGGCCAATCACCTCGAAGCCCTGCTTTTCATAAAAGCCCAAGGCTTGCGGGTTCTGCTCATTGACGTCGAGTTCATCGGCGTTGAGCCGTTCGATCGCATACCGGAGCAATTGCTTGCCCAGCCCTTGACCGCGATGGGCTGGGTCGATAAACAGCATTTCAATCTTGCCCGCCGCAACCCCGGCAAATCCGGTGATGCGCTGCTGAGCGTCTTTGGTGCAGATCAGCATCACCGCATCCAGATAACGGGTGAGGACCAGGTTGCGCAACAGCTCGATGTAGCTGTCCGGCAGGAACTGATGAGTTGCACGGACCGAGGCCTCCCAGACCCGGGTCAGTTCTTCGTAATCGCTGATTTTCGGTGTGTGGATGACCGAATGCTGACGCATGTGCGTGTGCCTCTTGTACGTTTCAAGGGAGTCCGTCCCCCGCTAAACGATAGCCGCAAAAAAGCCCCGCAACTTATAAAAAGAGCGGGGCTTTTTGGATTTGTTGCGGTGTCTGGCTGGCTATTTCTGTCGCCAGCAAGATCTCTCCCCCTCACCCCAACCCTCTCCCCCAGAGGGGGCGAGGGGGAAGGGAGCTGATCTTCGTACTGTTCAAGCCTGAGTTCGACTCGATATTCCAAGTCGAAGTCATTCTGAAGAGTACCTCGATCAGTCCCCTCTCCCCCATGGGGGCGAGGGGGAAGGGAGCTGATCTTCGTGCTGTTCAAAGCCTGAGTTCGACTCGATATTTCAAGTCGGCTTCATTCTGAAGAATACCTCGATCAGTCCCCTCTCCCTCTGGGAGAGGGCTAGGGTGAGGGGCTTTTGATGTTCAGATCAGATCTGCTCAGCCCACAGATCATATTCGTCAGCATCCGTCACCTTGCACCAGACCTTGTCGCCCGGCTTCAGGTTGCTGCCATTGTCGATAAACACGTTACCGTCGATTTCCGGCGCATCGAAGAAGCAACGGCCAACCGCGCCTTGCTCGTCGACTTCATCCACCAGCACTTCGATTTCACGGCCGATGCGCATTTGCAGGCGGGCCGAACTGATGGCTTGCTGGTGCGCCATGAAACGCTCCCAACGGTCCTGTTTGACATCGTCCGGCACCACTTCCAGGTCCAGATCGTTGGCCGGAGCACCGTCCACCGGCGAGTACTGGAAGCAGCCGACGCGGTCGAGTTGCGCTTCGGTCAGCCAGTTCAGCAGGTACTGGAAGTCTTCTTCGGTTTCGCCCGGGAAGCCGACGATGAAGGTCGAACGGATGATCAGGTCCGGGCAGATCTCGCGCCAGTTCTTGATCCGCGCCAGGGTCTTGTCTTCGAACGCCGGGCGTTTCATCGACTTGAGGACTTTCGGGCTGGCGTGCTGGAACGGGATGTCCAGGTACGGCAGGATCTTGCCGGCGGCCATCAGCGGGATCAGCTCGTCGACGTGTGGGTACGGGTAAACGTAGTGCAGACGGACCCAGACGCCGAGGGTGCTCAGCGCTTCGCACAGCTCGGTCATGCGGGTTTTCACCGGCGCGCCGTTCCAGAAACCGGTGCGGTATTTCACGTCGACGCCGTAGGCGCTGGTGTCCTGCGAGATCACCAGCAGCTCCTTTACGCCGGACTTGACCAGGCGCTGGGCTTCGTCGAGCACGTCACCAACCGGGCGGCTGACCAGTTTGCCGCGCATCGACGGGATGATGCAGAACGAGCAACTGTGGTTACAGCCTTCGGAAATCTTCAGGTACGCGTAGTGACGCGGGGTCAGCTTGATGCCTTGCGGCGGCACCAGATCGATCAGCGGGTTGTGGTCCTGACGCGGCGGCACTACTTCGTGCACGGCGTTGACCACTTGCTCGTACTGCTGCGGACCGGTTACGGCCAGCACGCTCGGGTGCACGTTGCGGATATTGCCTTCTTCCACGCCCATGCAACCGGTGACGATCACCTTGCCGTTTTCCTTGATCGCTTCACCGATGACTTCCAGCGACTCCGCCTTGGCCGAGTCGATGAAACCGCAGGTGTTGACCACCACCACGTCGGCGTCCTGGTAAGTGGACACCACGTCATAGCCTTCCATGCGCAGCTGGGTCAGGATGCGCTCGGAGTCGACCAGTGCTTTCGGGCAACCCAGAGATACAAAGCCAACCTTTGGATTGGCCGGCGCAGGAGTGGTGGACATGTCTAACCTCGGTGTTTTGTGACGTCGCTGGCCACGCGCGGCAGCTGACGGATGGGCGCTTAGGGCGCGCCTCTGATCAAAAAGTGCGCAATTCTAGCGGCGGGCAGCGCACTTGACCAGCTTTATGCAGGGAAATACGACGAGTGCTGCGCTATGCTTCGCGCCGTTGAGCTTTACCGATTTCTTGCAGTCAACAAAACGTCTGTAACAACAGGTAAAACAGCGCATGCTGCAGCACAAAGCATAGTGCTTCATTCGAAGAAGCCGGTATTGAGATCAGGAGTGTTGGATGGGTCAGGCAAGTAGTCATGCGGCAGGCGCCGAGGGTTCGGCCTCCAGGCCGCTGAGCATGCTGGTCGCGGCGGTCGGGGTAGTTTACGGCGACATCGGCACGAGCCCGTTGTACACCCTCAAGGAAGTGTTCTCCGGCGGCTACGGCGTGCCGGTCAATCACGACGGCGTGCTCGGCATTCTGTCGTTGATCTTCTGGTCGCTGATCTGGGTCGTGTCGATCAAGTACATGATGTTCGTGCTGCGCGCCGACAACCAGGGCGAGGGCGGGATCATGGCGCTCACGGCGCTGGCGCGGCGAGCGGCGGGGCATCGGCGCAAATTGCGCTCCTTGCTGGTGGTCTGCGGCCTGATCGGCGCGGCGCTGTTTTATGGCGACAGCATGATCACCCCGGCGATCTCGGTACTGTCGGCAATTGAAGGTCTCGGTTTGGCTTTCGATGGCATCGACCATTGGGTCGTGCCACTGTCGTTGGTCGTGCTGGTTGCTTTGTTCCTGATCCAGCGCCACGGCACCGCACGCATCGGCATTCTGTTCGGGCCGATCATGGTTACCTGGTTCCTCGTTCTCGGCGCCCTCGGTGTATATGGCATCAGCCACACGCCGGAAGTCCTGCATGCGCTGAACCCGGCGTGGGCGGTGCGGTTCTTCATGGTGCACACCGGCATGGGCGTGGCGATTCTCGGCGCGGTGGTGCTGGCGCTGACCGGTGCCGAAGCGCTGTACGCCGACATGGGCCACTTCGGCCGCAAGCCGATTGCCCGCGCGTGGTTTCTGCTGGTGCTGCCGGCGCTGGTGCTGAACTATTTCGGGCAGGGCGCTTTGCTGCTGGACAACCCCGACGCGGCGCGCAACCCGTTCTATCTGCTGGCGCCGAGCTGGGCGCTGATTCCGCTGGTCGGCCTGTCGACCCTGGCCACGGTGATCGCCTCGCAAGCGGTGATTTCCGGCGCGTTCTCCCTGACCCGCCAGGCGATCCAGCTCGGCTATATCCCGCGCATGTACATCCAGCACACCTCCAGCGACGAGCAGGGCCAGATCTACATCGGCGCGGTGAACTGGGCGCTGATGGTTGGCGTGGTCCTGCTGGTGATCGGCTTCGAATCCTCCGGCGCCCTCGCTTCGGCCTACGGCGTGGCGGTGACCGGTACCATGCTGATGACCACCATCCTCGTCTCCGCCGTGATGCTGCTGTTGTGGAAGTGGCCACCGATCCTCGCGGTGCCGGTATTGCTGGGCTTCTTGTTGGTCGATGGCCTGTACTTCGCCGCCAACGTGCCGAAGATCATTCAGGGCGGCGCCTTCCCGGTGATCGCCGGTATTGCCCTGTTCGTGTTGATGACCACCTGGAAGCGCGGCAAGCAGCTGCTGGTCGAACGCCTCGACGAAGGCGCGTTGCCATTGCCGATCTTCATCAGCAGCATCCGCGTGCAACCGCCGCATCGCGTACAGGGCACCGCCGTGTTCCTCACCGCCCGCTCCGACGCCGTGCCGCATGCGCTGTTGCACAACCTGCTGCATAACCAGGTGTTGCATGAGCAGGTGGTGCTGCTGACCGTGGTCTACGAAGACATCCCGCGCGTACCGCCATCGCGACGTTTTGAAGTCGAAGCGCACGGCGAAGGCTTCTTCCGGGTGATCCTGCACTTCGGCTTCACCGACGAGCCTGACGTGCCGCAGGCGCTGAAGTTGTGTCATCTGGATGATCTGGATTTCAGCCCGATGCGCACCACTTACTTCCTCAGCCGCGAAACGGTGATCGCCTCGAAACTCGAAGGCATGGCGCGTTGGCGCGAGGCGTTGTTTGCGTTCATGTTGAAGAATGCTAATGGTAATTTGCGCTTCTTTAATTTGCCGTTGAATCGGGTGATTGAGCTGGGGACGCAGGTGGAGATGTAAGCCTCGCCTCAACTGAAAAAGCCCCCGTCGGCCTTGTGGTTGGCGGGGGCTTTTTTGTGTCTGCTGATAAACCTCAAATCCACAACAAATACCCTGTGGGAGCTGGCTTGCCAGCGATAAGGCCGGCACATTCAGAATCAATGTCGACTGAATCATCGCCATCGCTGGCAAGCCAGCTCCCACAAGGTTATGAGGTGGGTTCAGCCCGTTCGGTTTCGGATTCGGTCTTCGTCCGCGCAGGTCGTGGCATCAGTGTCTGTATCACATCATCAATCAAGGCTTTGCCCATCACTGTCAGGTAATGCGCAGCCCAGGCATGGCGGTCGGTGTCTCTGGTGAAGGCGGCGTCCTCGGCGAAGGATTTGGCAAGGGATAGCAGGTCGGAGGACCGGGACAAGGCATCGATGATCGGGATGCCAGAACGGACGTTGAAGAACGCTTGATCCGATTGGTAGAGGAAAGGGGTGAAGCCGATGGTTTTAGCGTTTGCGAGTCCGTGCAGGTCAGTTTCGGGCATCGTGTTACTCCTCGGTTCGAAGTGCCGCGACTTTCGTTACCACGCGAAAGGGAGGCAACTGTGCGCAGGGTGGTAAACCGGGAACCAAGGAAACCGGCACGCCCGAAAGCGTCCCACGCACAGCCGCCATAATTCGAGGAGCGGGCTGTTGCGATGGTTTCTCCGGGTTACCACACCCGATCGCTGAATGGGTCAGCGACGTCTGGAGAGTATCCCTTCAAAAAACAGCGCAATAGAGCGGCACAGCGCCCCAACAAGAGTTTCGGAGTTTGCCTACAAGGTCTGTGGGCGTCATCTGATATTGCGAGACTGGAAGTAAACGAAAGTAAACACCTGGCACTTGTTTTCCTGTGGGAGCGAGCCTGCTCGCGAAGGCGTAGTGTCAGTCGACGAATCTGTTAACTGACCTCACCGCTTTCGCGAGCAGGCTCGCTCCCACAGGGGATTTTGGTGGTTGCTGGAATGTAAAAAGCCCCCGCAACCGTGAAGTTGCAGGGGCTTTTTGTTGGCGCGCTTCAGATCACTCTTCGGCGACCGAGTCCTTGCTTTGGCGCTTCTGAATCAAGTCCACCAACCGCTTGGCCAGCGCCGGGTAGTTCTCGTCGAAGTGATGCCCACCAGGCAATTTCACCGGCTCGCCAACAGCAGTCTTGTCGGTGCAGCCACTCTCGTCGGTCTCTTCTTCACCGTAGATGCACACCACCTTGGCCGCAGGCAGCTTGGACATTTCCGGGCCGGTGGCGGCTTCTTTGCCGGCGTTGCCGAGCCAGCCTTCGACTTCGATTTCGAAGCTGCCGGTGCGGGCGAAGGCCAGCAGGATGATCGCGTCGACGCGCTGTTGCTCGTTCTCTGGCAGGCGGTTGTAGATCGCCGGGAGGACGTCAGCGCCGAAGGAGTAGCCGGTGAGGATGAAGCGTTTGGTGCCCCATTTCTGCCGGTAGTGCTGCATCAGTTCAGTGAGGTCCAGTGCGCTTTGCTCCGGGCTCTTGTGCTGCCAGTAGTAGCGCAGGGTGTCGATGCCGACCACCGGGTAGCCGATCTTGGCCATTTCCCCGGCCACGTCGCGGTCGAGATCGCGCCAGCCGCCGTCGCCGGAGAGGAACAGGGTCACCGTGTCGTTGGCCTGACCGGCCGGCACTTCGACCACCGGGATCGCCAGACCACCGTTGGCCTTGTCGCCGCCGACGAGGATTTTGCGCAGTTCGTTATTCAGCACTTGCGGCAGGTTGATGTCGTAGTCGCTGATGCTGGTTTCGGCGTTCGGTTGATCGCGCACGAAGCCTGCGCTGGCGTCATCCGGGTTGTCGTTCCACGCCACCAGCCAGTGGCCGTGGGCGGCGGATTTCGGCAGCAGGTGGGTGCAGCCGGGTTTTTCCAGCGCGAGGTCGACGGAGATGGCTTGAGCCTTGTCGTTTTTCTGCTCGGCCAGCCAGCGCCAGGCCAATACCGCGCCCGGGCCGATGCCGCTGACCAGCGTGGCCGGGCCGTTCAGTTCACGCAGGCCCGATTGCAGGGCGCGGCTTTGCAGCAGGCAGTCCTTGGGCAGAATCACCTGAACGATCTGCGCCGAGGCGCTGCGGCTGAGGGTGGTCAGTTGTTTCTCGGAGAGCTTCTGCTCGTCGGTGACGGCCACCAGCACCTGAGCCTTCGGCTTGCTGCCCGGGATTACTCGGGTCATCGCCGCGCCGTCGGCCGGTTTGAGCTGTTCGAGGGTCGGTTCCGGTGCCGGGCGTTTGAGGTACCAGAAACCGCCGCCGGCAATCACGGCCAGCACGATCAGTGCAGCCAGGATGTACTTCAGGGAGCGTTGAATCATCAGCGTTTCACCAATCCAGTCAAGCCGCCCGCGATCAGGGCAGCAGTATCGGCCAGCGCCACCAACGGATCGAGTCCGGCGGGCACGGCCATATAACGGGGTTCCCAGTCAGGCTGGAACTTGTCTTTGAAGCGGCGCAAGCCTTGGAAGTTGTACAGCTGCTCACCACGGCGGAAGACCATCGAGCCCAGGCGCTGGGTCAGTGGTGCACCGCGGCGGGGTTGCAACCCCGACAACGGCACCATGCCCAGGCTGAAGCGCGCGTATCCGTGACTCTTATAATGTTGAATCAGGCCGACCATCATGAATTCCATGGTCAGCTTCGGCGCGTCCGGGTGCGCACGCATCAGGTCGAGGCTGGCCAGATCGTGGCTGTAAGTCTCGAGCAGGTTGGCGAACGCCACCGGGCGGCCTTCGAAGCGAATCACCGCAATGCGGAAATGCTTGAGGTAATCGTCGCTGAAGCGCCCGAGGGAAAAGCCTTTCTCGCGCACGTTCTTGCCGGTCAGCCAGGCATCGGAAATCACCTTCAGCTCGTCCATTGGCGCCTGACCCGGCTCATGGATTTCCAGCGACAGACCATCTCGGGTGCCACGGTTCCAGGTGTAGCGCAGATCCTTCATCTCCTTGCCCTTGGCTTCGAGATCAAAGCGCTGCAGATCGACCCGGGCCTCTTCGCCCAGCTTGATCGCCGTCAGGCCGATGTCCATGTAGTACGGCAGGTTCTCCGCACGCACTTGGTAGAACACCGGACGGGTGTGATGGATATCGCAGAGGTCACGGAACTGCCAGATCATTTCCGCGCGTTGCTGGCTCGGGCCGATCGGGTCGTACAGGGCCACCAGACTACGGCCACGGCGGGCGTACATCAGGAACGCCTCGTCGTTGGGGTGAAACAGCAACGCCTTGTCACCGGTCAGCGCGAGGCCGCCGTCGGGTTGCGACGACGCCATGAGGATTTTCGCCGCGCGAGCGAGTTCGTCCGGTGTCGGCAGATGAATCACCGGGCGTGCGGTCCGCAACAGCCAGGTCAAGGCAATCACCAGCAACAGCACGGCAGCGCCGAGCAGCGAACGCAGGCCGCGCGGGGCATCGGCGTCGAGGGTGAATTGCCACCAGAGCTGATGGCTGTACGGCACGTCCTGATAGGCGAACAGCAGTAGCCACGTCGACGCACCGAGGACGCACAGGCTGGCGACCAGATACAGCGGCGAGAACGGCAACTCGGTCAGGCGACTCGGGCGGTAGAACGAGCGACGGAAGACGCCGAGCAGCGCCGCCGTAAGGGTCATCAACGTGGCTTCTTCCCAGTCGAAGCCCTTGAGCAGCGAGAGCAGGGCGCCGACCAGCAACAGAATGGTGGTCAGCATCCACGCCGCCGACAGGCGCCGGCGCAAGCCTTGCGCGAGCAGCAGGCACAACACGCCGATCAGGCTGGCGCCGAAGTGCGAGGCGTCGACCAGACGATGCGGGATCAGAAAGCCGATGTGCTCCAGGCGCGTGTCGATTTCAGGAGTGGCGCCGGAAAACAGCAGCACCACGCCGGAGAGAAACACCAGCACCGCCAGAATCGGCGCGGCCAGACCGGACGCGGCGCGCATGGTCTGGGTCTGAAACAGGCGCTGGCCTTCGTTGATCAACAACAGTACGCAGGCAACCAGCAGCGGCAGCACCACATAAATCAGGCGATACAGCAGCAGCGCCGCGGCCAGTGGCGCCGCGCCGAGTTTGTCGGCGAACGCGGCGAGCAGAATCGCTTCGAACACGCCAACGCCGCCCGGCACATGGCTGAGCACACCGGCGGCCAGCGCCAACAGGTACACCAGCAGGAACGGCGCGAAGGGCGGCGCTTCCGGCAGCAACAGATAGAGAACGGTGGCAGCAGCTGCGACGTCGAGTGCAGTGATCACCAGTTGCAGGAGCGTCAGGCGCCGGCCGGGCAGGCGCAGGGTGCGGCGCCCGGCCCTGACCAGCAGATTATCGGGGTAGGGTTGTTCCGGCAGGCGGCGGCGATAGATGCCGATCGCCAATACGGCACTGAGAATCAGCACAGCGGCGGCGACGCAGCCCAGCAACACCTCGGACAGGCCAAGTGCTTGCGAAGCGGCGGGCAGGTTGCTCAACGTGGCCAGCGCGGCCAGCGGCGGCAAGGCGCAGCCCAGCGAAAGACTGGCGAACAGGGTCATGTGCGCGACTTCCGACGCACCGACGCCCAGCCGTGCATATAAACGATAACGGACCGAGCCGCCCGACAGCAGCGACAGGCCAATCGCATTGCCGATCGCAAACGCGGTGAAGCCGCCGAGGGCAAGCATGCGCGGTGGCAAGGTCACGCCGGCATAGCGGCTCGCCGACCATTCATATCCGAGCAGAATGATGAAGCCGACCACGGTCGCACCGATGGCGCCGAGCAATGCCGGTTTCGGCACGTCGAGAATCGAGTCGTGCAGCGCGTCGAGATCAAGCTCGGCGAGCAGATGGCGACAGGCAATCAGCGCAATGGCAAACAGCAGCAACGTCACGGCCAGACCGATCGGCTGGCGGTATTTGCTTAACCGATCCAGCCAGCGCAAACGCTCGGGTTTGATCGGTTGTTCTGCTGTGACGGTGTCTTGTGGATCAGACGAGTTGGCGCGCATCAATCACCTCTTGGATTGTGCGCGACAGGATGGAGGTATCCAGCCAAGTTACCAATCCCTGTAGAAAAAAATAATCACAAAATATTACGCCTCTCACCGGGTGTCGGCGAGGGCAGTCATGGATTGCAGGCGTCTTGTCCGCGACCTGAAGCATAGTCGTAACTCGGCGATCCTGAGATCCTGGACGATTCACTGCACGATGACAGCTCATTGTTGCGAAAGGACTTTTTCCACAGATACAAAAAAGGCCACTCTTTCGAGTAGCCTTTTTTGATGTTTGGTTGCGGGAGCCGGATTTGAACCGACGACCTTCGGGTTATGAGCCCGACGAGCTACCAGACTGCTCCATCCCGCGTCTGTGTGGCGGCATTCTACAGGCGAACGGCGAGGTGTCAACCGCTAATCCCGTAAAGAACCAAATAAGTGCGAAATCGCGGCAAACGGTCGCAGGGGGGGCGCGTAAGTTTCGGAAATGCAACGAATTACCGTTTCGCTATGGAGAGAGCAGGGGCGGCTGTTTGCAAAACAGGCGCGCACAAAAAAGGCCACTCTTTCGAGTAGCCTTTTTTGATGTTTGGTTGCGGGAGCCGGATTTGAACCGACGACCTTCGGGTTATGAGCCCGACGAGCTACCAGACTGCTCCATCCCGCGTCTGTGTGGCGGCATTCTACAGAGCTTTGCCGATGTGTCAACAGCCGATTGGGATAAATCTGTTCAGGTTCAATTGGTTAGCGTTTTTCAGTGAGAGTTTTTCGGCCCGCAGGGCAGGCGCAGCAAGGGTTTCGGCTCTATTGGGGGGCTTCGTTTGATTGAGAAATTAAATTCAACGGTTGTTTCCTACAGCCGGTCAGGAACATTCAACACCACTGGTGCTATATACAGGTGTCAGTGAGATACTGCCGGTCTGGCTCGCCACGTTCCCTTTTCTGACATGACTCAGCGAAAAATCATCCACATTGACTGCGACTGCTTTTATGCCGCCATCGAAATGCGCGATGACCCGCGTCTGGCTGGCAAGCCCTTGGCAGTGGGTGGTTCGGCGGATCGGCGCGGGGTGATTGCCACCTGCAACTATGAGGCGCGCGCCTACGGTGTGCGCTCGGCGATGGCTTCGGGGCACGCGTTGAAGCTGTGCCCGGATCTGACCATCGTCAAGCCGCGCATGGATGCCTACCGCGAAGCGTCCAGGGAGATTCATACGATTTTTGCCGATTACACCGACCTGATCGAGCCGCTGTCGCTGGACGAGGCTTATCTCGACGTATCGGACAGTGCGCATTTTGGCGGCAGTGCCACGCGTATCGCCCAGGACATTCGGCGACGCGTCTCCAATCAATTGCACATCACTGTTTCTGCTGGCGTGGCGCCGAACAAGTTTCTGGCAAAGATCGCCAGCGACTGGAAGAAACCCAACGGCCTGTTCGTGATTACGCCGGATCAGGTTGAAGATTTTGTCAGTGGCTTGCCGGTGAGCAAGCTGCACGGCGTCGGCAAGGTCACTGCCGACAAGCTGGGTAAACTCGGCATTGTCGATTGCGCACATTTGCGTGAGTGGGGAAGGCTGGCGCTGGTGCGTGAATTCGGCAGTTTTGGCGAGCGCCTGTGGAATCTTGCCCGGGGTATCGACGACCGGCTGGTGCACAACGACAGTCGTCGGCAGTCGATCAGCGTGGAAAATACCTACGACGCTGATCTGCCGGATCTGCGCAGCTGTCTCGACAAGTTGCCCGAATTACTCGACACCCTGAAAACCCGCATGGCGCGGATCGACAGCAGCTATCGGCCGGGCAAGCCGTTCGTCAAAGTGAAATTCCATGATTTCACCCAGACCACGCTGGAGCAGGCCGGGGCAGGGCGGGATCTGGGCAGTTATCAGTTGATGCTGACGCAGGCGTTCAATCGTGGCGGCAAACCGGTGCGGTTGCTTGGGGTCGGAGTGAGGCTGGAGGATTTGCGCGGCGGGTTTGAGCAGATGGAGTTGTTTGAGCGGTAGATTTGCGCGCCTGAAAGTCGGCCTTCGCGAGCAGGCTCGCTCTCACATTTTGGAATGCATTCCTCTGTGGGAGCGAGCCTGCTCGCGAAAAGCTTTAATTCGGTCCCGGATCCGCCACCAAGCGTCCAGCATCCCGAGTCAACGACTTGAGAAACTCAGCCTGCAATTCAGGATCGTTGCGCGTCAGTTCGATCAGGCTTTGTTCCAGTTCGCTGGCCTCTTCTTCCAGGCCCAGCTCCGAGAGACGTTTGACCCGGTGCACCCACTGGCTCACCTCGTCGTCTTCGAGGTCGTCATAAATCAGCCCGTGCGCTTCCAGCAACTTGTCACGCAGGTGACTGCTGAGCATCAACGTTGAATCGGAATGCACGTCGTCCTTGGCGTCCTCGACACTGATCTGCAAGCGGCCGATATGATTCAGATCGTTCTCGGCGAACGGACTGTCGAGCAGGTTCAGTCGCAGTACGCCGTTGCGATCAGTGGTCATGTCGAAAGTCTGCTTGCCAGCCTTGACCTGTACCGGCCGCTCGCTCCACGGCAGGCTCGAATATTCCGTGCGCTTGTCGCGCTGGACTTCGTCGATACCCGCCAGATTCTGCTGCGCGCGCCCGTTGGATTGCGCATTCATGAATGGATTGAGACCGGCGAAACCGTAGCTGAACCAGTCCTTGGTCATGCTGTCCGGCAGGTTGCCCAGCGCAAACACATTGACCACGTTGGCACCGACACCGCCAACCACGGCGACCGCGCCCAGCGGGATCTCATAGACTTCGCGCCAGGGCTGGTAAGGCGTGTAACGGTCGTAACGCCGAGTGACCTCGAACTCGGTGACCTCGAAGGTCTTTTGCTCGTTGATCTTCACGCGTCGTTGCGGCAGCTCGAGCACCTTGGGCTCGCCGACATCGATCTGCAGGCTGTGATCGAGCAGCTTTCGCTCGACGCGCTCTTCGTGCTCGCTGCGCTGCGACATGTGATTGGCGCAGCCGCTGACCAGCAGGGCGCCGCACAGGGCGGCGCCACCGAGGCCTAAGGTGTTTCGCTTGAACATGACGTCTCTATCTGGTTTCAGCGGCGGATACGGGCCTGCAGGAAGGACAGTACGTCGGCGACCGGCAATGCTTGCGCTTCGCCTTCGGTACGACTCTTGTATTCCAGGTTGCCTTCGGCGAGGCCGCGGTCGCTGACCACGATCCGGTGTGGAATGCCGATCAGCTCCATGTCCGCGAACTTGATGCCCGGGCTGGTCTTCTTGTCGCGGTCGTCCAGCAGCACTTCGAAGCCGGCGGCCGTCAGTTCGGCGTACAGCTTGTCGGTGGCTTCGCGCACTTGCTCGGTTTCATAACGCAGCGGCACCAGGGCGATCTGGAACGGCGCCAGTGTGTCGCTCCAGATGATGCCGTTTTCATCGTTGTTCTGCTCGATCGCAGCCGCGACCACGCGGGACACGCCAATGCCGTAGCAACCCATTTCCAGGGTCACCGGCTTGCCGTTCTCGCCCAGCACTTCGCACTTCATCGCCTTGCTGTACTTGTTGCCCAGCTGGAAGATGTGCCCGACTTCGATGCCGCGCTTGATTTCCAGCGTGCCCTTGCCGTCGGGGCTTGGATCGCCGGCGACCACGTTACGCAGGTCAGCGACGGTGGGAACCGGCAGATCACGTTCCCAGTTCACGCCGAAGTAGTGCTTGTCGTCGATGTTCGCGCCAATCGCGAAGTCGCTCATCAGCTCGACCGAGCGGTCGATGATGATCGGCAGCGGCAGGTTCAGCGGGCCGAGCGAACCGGCGCCGGCGCCAATCGCGTCACGCAGGTCGGCATCGGTGGCCATGACCAGCGGGCTGGCCACGCCAGGCTGCTGGGCGGCCTTGATTTCGTTGAGTTCGTGATCGCCACGAACGACCAGCGCAATCAGTTTGCCTTCTTCTTCGGCGCGCACGATCAGGGTCTTGATGGTCTTTTCAATCGGCAGATTGAATTTCTCCACCAGAGCCGCGATGGTCTTGGTGTCTGGCGTATCGACCAGACGCAGCTCTTCGGTCGGCGCCGGACGCGAAGTTTCCCGAGGCACGGCTTCGGCTTTCTCGATGTTCGCCGCGTAGTCGGAGCCGTTGCTGAAGACGATGTCGTCTTCGCCGGATTCGGCCAGTACGTGGAACTCGTGCGAGCCGGCGCCACCGATCGAGCCGTTGTCGGCTTCAACCGGACGGAATTTCAGGCCCAGACGCGTGAAGATGTTGCAGTAGGCTTCATGCATGCGGTCATAGGTAATCTGCAGCGATGCCTGATCCGCGTGGAAGGAGTACGAGTCCTTCATGATGAATTCGCGGCCACGCATCAAGCCGAAGCGTGGGCGGATTTCGTCACGGAATTTGGTCTGGATCTGATACAGGTTGATCGGCAGCTGCTTGTAGCTGCTCAACTCGTTGCGCATCAGATCGGTGATCACTTCTTCGTGGGTCGGGCCCGCGCAGAAATCGCGACCATGGCGGTCTTTGATGCGCAGCAGCTCAGGGCCGTATTCTTCCCAGCGCCCCGATTCCTGCCACAGTTCGGCCGGTTGGGTGCTCGGCATCAACACTTCCAGAGAGCCGGCAGCGTTCATTTCTTCGCGAACGATGGCTTCAACCTTGCGCATCACCCGCAGGCCCATGGGCAGCCAGGTATACAGGCCCGAGGCGAGTTTACGGATCATGCCGGCGCGCAGCATCAGCTGGTGGCTGATCACGACCGCATCGGAAGGCGTTTCTTTCTGTGTGGCGAGCAAAAATTGACTGGTGCGCATGGTTGGCCGTTGTCGGTTGCTTTGACTGGAAATGACGGAGCAGTGTACCGGCGAGTTTTGTCGACGTACAGGCGTGCGGCCGCTGGTGAGGTCCGACGGCGCAATTCCTCCCGCCGTCGGCGAAACGTCTTACGATTCTTCGACGGTCGGGGTCGGGGTCGGTGCGGGCTCGGGCGTGGGCGTCGGGCCTTCGCGGCGGCTCTCCTGAAACCAGTGCAGCGCGATCAGCACCAGCGTCGGCACGCCGAGCAGGGCGGTGATGAGGAAGAAACTGTGGTAGCCGAACTTTTCCACCAGTACGCCAGAATAGCCGCCCATCAGTCGCGGCAGCAGCAGCATGATGGAGCTGAGCAGGGCGTATTGGGTGGCCGAGAACTTCAGGTTGGTCAGGCTCGACAGGTAGGCCACGAACGCTGAGGTCGCCAGGCCGGAACTGAAGTTGTCCAGCGAGATGGTCACCACCAGCATCTGCAGATTCGGACCCATGTCAGCGAGCATCACGAACAGCAGGTTGGTTCCCGCCGAGGCTACACCGCCAATGAATAGAATTGGCAAGATGCCAAAGCGCACGATCAGCAGGCCGCCCATGCCGGCACCGACAAGGGTCATGATCAGGCCGAAAATCTTGCTGACGCTGGCGATCTGGTCCTTGGTGAACCCCTGGTCGATATAGAACACGTTGGCCATGACGCCCATGACCGTGTCCGACATGCGATAGGTGGCGATCAGGCCGAGCAGCAGCAGCGCTTGCCAGCGGTAACGCAAAATGAAGTCGTTGACCGGGGTGAGTACCGGCGCCAGGCCGCGGCGGCCCATGGCTGAAAGACACAGACCGGTCAGCAGGGTGTAGAGAATTGCACGCAGAAACGCGCGGTCTTCAAGCAGCAGGTCGAGCGGGCTCATGTCGCCGAACAGCACGCTGGCGAAATCGGTGTTATAGAGCTGAGTGAACATCGCCGGTACGGATACCAGCAGGATGATCAGCACGAATACCGACATCAGTTGATGCATGAAGGTGTAACGCCCGGCCTGCAATTGCGTACGCAACGGTACGGGTGGTTCACGCATGAACAGCGTAGTCAGCAGGGCGGGCACCATCAACGCACCGAACAGCACATAAGTGCCGGTCCAGGCTGCATGTTTATAGTTGAAACCCGTGGAGCCGAAACCTTCGGCGAAGAAC
The DNA here is from genome assembly GCF_043496865.1 of Pseudomonas retamae. Lineage (NCBI taxonomy): Bacteria > Pseudomonadati > Pseudomonadota > Gammaproteobacteria > Pseudomonadales > Pseudomonadaceae > Pseudomonas > Pseudomonas retamae. The sequence goes on along the minus strand of NZ_JBIEIL010000005.1, from coordinate 244,428 downwards.
AACGCGCCGGCGGTGGCGAGCAGGGCGGCGACGCGGTAGCCGGACATGTAGCTGGCGGCGAGGGCCGCTTGCCGGCTGTCATCGGCGATTTCCAGGCGATAGGCGTCGACGGCGATGTCTTGCGTGGCGGAAGCAAAGGCGACCACCACGGCGATCGCGATCAGCCAGGACAAGTGCTTTTGTGGGTCGCAGAAACCCATGCCGATCAGCCCGAGAATCACCAGCGCCTGCGAAAGCACCAGCCATGAACGGCGACGGCCGAGCTTGCCGAGCAACGGCAGGCGCCATTGGTCAAGCAGCGGCGACCAGACCCATTTGAACGCATAGGCCAGACCGATCAGGCTGGCATAGCCGATCGTTTCACGGGCGACACCGGCTTCACGCAGCCAGACCGAAAGCGTTGAAAACACCAGCATGTACGGCAGGCCGGCGGCAAAACCGAGCAACAACAGCACGAGCGTCGAAGGACTGGCATAGGCGGCGAGCGCGGCGCGCCAGGTTTTACGGGGCATGGGCTGAAGTCTGCCTCAAGATTGCGAAAACAAAGCGCGCACTCTAACCGCTGTGCTCTACCGGACGCCAGCCATGGCGCCGAATATCCACACGATTGTTCAGGACGGTGATGCCTTCCAGGCGCAGTCGCGCCCGTTGTTCATCACCGGACGGGCTGCCCACGGGCAGGCTGATCCGCCCGCCAGCGCCCAGCACCCGATGCCATGGTAAGCGGGTGTCGGCGGGCAACTGACTCAGGGTTCGCCCGACCCAGCGCGCGGCGCGCCCCAGCCCGGCCAGTTCAGCCAACTGCCCGTAGCTGACCACTTTGCCCTCGGGCACCTGCGCAAGGGTGGAGTAGAGCGCCGTGCGTCGGATTTGCGCTTCGCTGTCATGGGCGTCGGTGGGTGCTGTCACGGGCGTGGTTCCTGAACCGGGGCTTTTTCAAGGTGTTCAGAGTAATCCGTTGCCGCGCAGTTGAGAAATGAACTCATTGGAAATCGCCCGGTCAGTCCTTGTCAGGGTCTTATTCCTACGGATAATGCCGACCTTTTCCGACAACTTGAGCCCTTGATTCGCCTATGTTTTCCAGATCCCTGCTGTGCCTAGCTGTTTTCAGTGCCTCAACGCCCCTGCTTGCCGACACCGTCTGGTTGAAGAATGGTGACAAGTTGAGCGGCACCATCAGCGTCTTCGATGGCGGCAAGCTGTTGATCCAGACCAAGTATGCCGGTGCGGTGACCATCGACTGGAAAGAGGTCAAGACCCTGGAGAGCGAGCAGCACCTGCTGGTCAAGCAGGATGCCTACACCGGCGAAGTCTCCAAGTCGCTGACCGCGGCGGACGACGGCAAGGTTACGCTGGCCAACGGTGACGCGCCGAAAACCGTCGAGCTGGCGAGCATTCAGCAGATCCTCAAGCCCAAGCCGATCGTCACTGACCTGGTGTGGAAGGGCAACGTCGATCTGGCGCTGGATTATCAGCGCGCCGAGAAAGACACGGATGACTACGACGTCGCATTCAAAACCTCGGCGCGCCACGGTCGCTGGCGCCATACCGCCGAAGGTGAGTACAACCGCGAAGTGCAGGACGCTGAAACCACCACCAACAACTGGCGCGCCGAGTATTCCCTCGACCGCTTCATTACCGATCAGTGGTTTTGGCAGGGCCGCCTGAACTACAAGCGTGATCACGTCGAAGAGCTGGCGCGCCAGCGGGTCGTCGGTACCGGTCCGGGCTATCAGTTCTGGGATGATGAGTTGGGTGCATTCTCGCTGGGCTCATTGCTCAACCGCACCGATTACGAATACCGCGATGGCAGCAAGGACAACTTCTATTCCGTCGCCATGAAGTGGGACTACAACCGCTACCTGATTGGCAAGAAAGTCGAGTTCTTCACCAACGGTGAAGTCGGCAAGCCGCTGTCGGGCGTGGCCGATTATGCACTGGATGCCGAACTGGGCCTGCGCTACAAGGTCACCGACTGGGCCTCGCTCAACCTCAAGGCGGAGCGCGACATCATCAGCGGTACCAACGATGCGGATCTGAACAAGACCCGCTATACCGCAGGGTTTGGCGTGGCCTGGTAAGTCATCGATAAAAATCGCAGCCGTTGTCGGGCTGCGATTTTTTTTGCCTGCACCAAACAGACGCCCACAAAAAAGCCCCGCTTTAAGGGCGGGGCTCTTTTCTAAAGAAGCTACAAGTTAGATAACTTGTACTTCTTCAGCTTGCATGCCTTTCTGACCGCGGGTAGCGATGAAAGAAACCTGTTGGCCTTCTTTCAGGCTTTTGAAGCCGTCGGATTGGATAGCTTTGAAGTGAACGAACAGGTCGTCACCGGATTGTGGAGTGATGAAGCCGAAGCCTTTTTCATCGTTGAACCACTTAACGGTACCGGTTTGGCGATTAGACATGGTGTAACTCCTTGAACAAAGATAACTGCGACTCAGGAAGAACCCTGGCCGAGACTGAGTGCAAAGAGCAGGAAAAATTCTTGTAGATGGTTGGATCGAAATTCAACATATCGTGTAGAGATTCTCAGTGACACAAGCAACACAGTGACGCCACCTTAACCCTTTTTCCGGAACGTGCCAATGCTTGTTGCAAAGGTTTCTGTGTTTTCGGGATCGGCGGTGTGACAGTTCGTCGCCGCAGCCCGTATTTCCAGGGTGTTCGCCGAGAATTGCAGTGCGCACTTTGAACGAGGCGGCGCGCCCGGTAAGATGCCGGACAGAATTTTTCCACCTCGCTATTCAGGACAAACCCGCCATGAGCATCAAATCGGACAAGTGGATTCGCCGCATGGCGCAGGAACACGGCATGATCGAACCGTTCGTCGAGCGCCAGATGCGCGGCAGCGACGACAGCCGGGTGATTTCCTACGGCGTATCGAGCTACGGCTACGATGTGCGTTGCACCAACCACTTCAAGGTGTTCACCAACATCAACTCGGCGATTGTCGATCCGAAGAACTTCGACGCCGGCAGCTTCGTCGACATCCACAGTGACGTCTGCATCATCCCGCCGAACTCCTTCGCCCTGGCCAGCACCGTCGAATACTTCCGCATTCCACGCAACGTGCTGACCATCTGCCTGGGCAAAAGCACCTACGCGCGCTGCGGCATCATTGTCAACGTCACGCCGCTGGAGCCCGAGTGGGAAGGCCACGTCACGCTGGAGTTCTCCAACACCACCAACCTGCCGGCGAAAATCTACGCCAACGAAGGTGTGGCGCAGATGCTCTTCCTCGAATCCGATGAGGAATGCGAAGTGTCCTATAAGGACCGTGGCGGCAAATACCAGGGCCAGCGTGGCGTGACCCTGCCGCGCACCTGATCGGTCTTCCGACAGAACGCGGGAATTCTTTGGCGGGCAGGCACTCTATGAGGTGTACTGCCCGTTTTTGTTTCCAGCGAAACGGGCCTTCGCCGAGGAGTGCCCTATGAAGATCGATCCGCAAATCACTGCCGAACTGGCAAGGCTTGAGCCCAATCAGGTTGGCGTATTGGCCTGGTCCTTGTTGGCGCATCCGCCTCTGAGTGCGGCTGGCGGAGTTCCCGGTCAGCCCGATCCCGATACTCCCAATGAACAACCGACCGAACCCGGCGAGCCAACCCTGCCGGACGAACCGCCTCCGGCGCCTGTCGCCTGATCCTCTGTCACCGGTATGGCCCGTCAGAGACTAACTGACGGGCCATATTTCGTTATCGCCGATCACAAAGACTTTGCAGGTTTCGTCGCGCTCGACCTGAAAGCCCCCGGTGAACGCACCGAATGCCGGCATCAGGCTGATGCGCTCGCCCAGCCGGAAACAGGCCAGGCGCAAGCTCTGCCGCCCTTTACCGTGTAGTCGATAGACCGGATGCACATGGCCGGCGAGTACATGCCGTTCGGGATGCGGATCGGGTTCATGTTGCAAGGCGAACGGGCCCAGCAGCAGCGGTTCTGGCACCACGCGAATATTCAGCGAGGCCGGCGGGTCCCCCGCGCGTTTGTCGTGATTGCCGCGAATCAGCGTCATCGGCAGATCAGCGTGCCGCGCTCGCCATTCAGCCAGCGCGTTCAGCGTATTTGGCGCATGGGAACCCGGCCCGTGGAGAAAGTCGCCGAGGAAGATCAACTGGCGGCACGGCAGCCTCGCCAGCAATCCATCGATCACCGCGATATTGCTCGCAGTGGTGCCGTGCGGCACCGGCTGGCCAAGGCTGCGATAGGCCGCTGCTTTGCCGAAATGTACGTCGGCGATCAGTAGTGCCTCCTGCGCTGGCCAGTACAGGGCTTTCTCCGGCAGCAACCACAATTCTTCACCAGCCAGGCGCACCGGATACGCCGCGCTCACGACGACTTGCCGTTGTCAGCGGTTTTTTCCAGATCACCGACCATTCTTCTGATCCTGTCAGCCAGTTTTTCCGAGCTCATGCTTTCCCGCATGCGTTCGACCAACAACGGAAAGCCCAGCGGTGTCGGGCGTTTGATCAAATGCACATCGAGTTTCATTCGGTTGATCCGCTGCAAGGTCTGCTCCAGTCGAGCGATATCCAGTTCTTCACGCAACACTTCTTCCCCGGCCTGGGCCAGCAGCAGGTTGTCGGCATCGTATTGTTTGAACACTTGAAAGAACAAACCGCTCGACGCCTGCACCTGGCGGGTGCTTTTCGGCGCGCCGGGATAACCGGCGAAGACCAGCCCGGCGATCCGCGCGATCTCGCGAAAGCGCCGTAGCGCCAGTTCGCCCGCGTTGAGGCTGGCCAGCACGTCGGCCAATAGGTGATCGGCATTAAACAGCGCGTCATTCAAATGTTCAGCCCAATCCACGGGCGTGGCACTGAGCAGTTCCAGTCCGTAATCATTCACCGCTATCGAGAACGTCACAGGTTGGCGCTGGCTGACCCGCCAGGCCAGCAGGCTGGCCAGCCCAAGATGCACCTGACGCCCGGCGAACGGGTAGAGGAACAGGTGCCAGCCTTCGCGGGATTTCAGTACCTCGGCCAGCAAATTTTCCGCGGTGGGCAGGCCGGACCAGCGCATCTGCGTGTCCAGCAAGGGCCGCAAGGCGTGCATTTCCGGCCCGGCAAACTCGCCTTGAGCGGCCGCGGTGAAGCGCCTGACCACGGCTTCGGCCAGCTCGTTGGAAAGCGGCATGCGCCCGCCATTCCAGCGTGGCACGGCGGCTTTTTTCGCGGTGCTGCGTTTGACGTAGGCGGTCATGTTTTCCACGCGCACCAATTCCAGCAAGCGCCCGGCGAACAAGAAACCGTCTCCCGGTTTAAGCCGGGCGATAAAGCCTTCTTCGACGCTGCCCAGCTGCTTGCCACCGCCGCCCTTGCTCCAGAACTTCAGATTGATGCTCGCATCGCTGACGATGGTGCCGATGCTCATCCGGTGGCGCCGCGCCAGACGCGCATCCGGCACACGCCAGACGCCATGTTCGTCGGGCTCGACCCTGCGGTAGTCCGGATAAGCTGTAAGAGACATGCCGCCATGGCGTACGAAAGCCAGCGCCCAGGCCCAGTCAGCCAGTGTCAGGTCGCGATAAGCCCAGGCGCCGCGGACTTCTTCGTACAACTCTTCAGGAATAAACCCACCGCCAAGGGCCATGCTGACCAGATGCTGCACCAGCACATCCAGAGGCTTGTGCGGCGACAGGCGCGGCTCGATGCGGCGCTGCTCGACCGCATCGCGGGCGGCCACTGCTTCGATCATTTCCAGACTATGGGTCGGCACCAGCGTCACCCGCGAGGTGCGCCCCGGGGCGTGGCCGGAACGCCCGGCCCGTTGCATCAAGCGTGCGACGCCTTTGGCCGAACCAATCTGCAGCACGCGCTCGACCGGCAGAAAATCCACGCCCAGATCCAGACTCGAGGTGCACACCACGGCTTTCAGATGACCGTCCTTCAATGCCTGTTCGACCCAGTCACGGGTATCGCGCGACAGCGAGCTGTGGTGCAAGGCGATCAACCCGGCCCAGTCCGGTCGGGCTTCCAGAAGGGCCTGATACCAGATTTCCGATTGCGCCCGGGTGTTGGTGAACACCAGGCTGCTGGCGCAGGCATCCAGTTCGGCGACCACTTGCGGCAGCATCTTCAGCCCGATGTGCCCGGCCCAGGGAAAACGGTCGATGGCCGGTGGGAGCAAGGTGTCGACGGTCAGGGCTTTTTCGCTTTGTCCTTGCACACTCACGCCCCCACCCTGTGGGATCAGCACCTGTTCAGCGTGGGATTGATTACCAAGAGTGGCGGAAACACCCCAGACGATCAGTTCCGGCTGCCAATGGCGCAGGCGGGCGAGGGCCAGTTGCAGTTGCACGCCGCGCTTGTTGCCGAGCAGTTCGTGCCATTCGTCAACGACGATCATGCGCAAGGTCGACAGCGCGGTGCGCGCATCGGCGCGGGCGAGCAGCAGGGTCAGGCTCTCTGGCGTGGTGATCAGCGCGGTCGGCAGGCGCCGGCCTTGACGGGCGCGCTCGCTGCTGCTGGTGTCGCCGGTGCGCAGGCCAATGCTCCAGGGCAGTTGCAGATCATCGACCGGTGTCTGCAAAGCGCGCGCGGTGTCAGCAGCCAGCGCGCGCATGGGGGTGATCCACAGCACGGTCAGCGGTTCGGCGGGTGGTTTGCGTTTGCGCGGTGTTTCGACGGCGGCGCGCGCACGGGCGTAGCGGTTGAGCGCAGCGAACCACACGGCGTAGGTTTTACCGGCACCGGTGCTGGCATGCAGCAGCCCGGACTCGCCATTTTTCACCGTCGCCCACACCTGCTTTTGAAACGCGAAGGGCTTCCAGCCGCGAGCGCTGAACCAGGTTTTTGCAAGGTCGGGGGATTTCGCCATGCCGGCTGCGTGCGCTCTGGAGGGGTTTTTTCAGAGACAGCGAAGCGGGGGGACAAGTTTAACTTTGTGGGTTGACGCATATCCCCTGTGGGAGCGAGCCTGCTCGCGATAGCGGTGTATCAGTCACAAATGCATTGACTGGTATGACGCTTTCGCGAGCAGGCTCGCTCCCACATGGATTTGTACTGATCGTTATTTCAGGTTGCCGCTGAGGAATTGCTTCAGCCGTTCGCTTTTCGGATTGCCCAGCACATCCTCTGGTGCGCCTTCCTCTTCAACCAGACCCTGATGCAGGAACAGCACCTGATTCGACACCTTGCGCGCAAAACTCATTTCATGGGTAACCATGATCATCGTCCGGCCTTCTTCGGCCAGACCCTGAATCACTTTCAGCACTTCGCCGACCAGTTCCGGGTCCAGCGCCGAGGTGGGTTCGTCGAACAGCATCACTTCCGGTTCCATCGCCAGCGCCCGGGCAATCGCCACGCGCTGTTGCTGGCCACCGGAGAGAAACGCCGGGTATTGCTCGGCGACCCGCGCTGGCAAGCCGACTTTGTCCAGATAGCGTCGGGCGCGATCCTCGGCTTCCTGTTTGCTGCAACCCAGCACCCGGCGCGGGGCCATGGTGATGTTTTCCAGCACAGTCATGTGGCTCCACAGATTGAAATGCTGGAACACCATGGCCAACCGGGTGCGCAGGCGCTGCAGCTCGTTGGCGTCAGCGACGTGCATGCCGTGGCGGTCGGTGACCATGCGGATCGACTGGCCATCGAGGCTCATGGCGCCGTCGTTGGGTTGCTCGAGAAAGTTGATGCAGCGCAAAAATGTGCTTTTGCCCGAGCCGCTGGCGCCGATCAGGCTGATCACGTCGCCGGTCCTGGCCTTGAGCGAAACGCCTTTGAGCACCTGATGGTCGCCATAGCTTTTATGCAGGCCTTCAACGGTCAGTTTGTACATGGGACGAACATCCTCAAGGCGAAAGTAGGTAGCCGCTGCGATAGGCTTCAGCGCCCGCGACGTGGGCGATGACCATGCCGGCAGTGGCCATGCGCCGCAGCGAGCGGGCGTACAGCAGGCCCGCGGCGGTGCAATGAATGGGGGTGACGCGATCGTGGATCGGGTCAATGATTTCGGCGATTTGCTGACCGGCCTCCAGGTACTGCCCGGCGGTGGCGGTATACACCAGCAGGCCGCCCACCGGAGTGGTTACCGGTTCGACGCCGGCCAGCGGCGTGGCAGGGTACGGCAAGGACGGTTGTGGCTTGGTTTCGCCGACAATCGCATCGAACTGGATCAGATAATCGATCAGCGCCTGGCAGTCGCGGCTGGCCAGTGGATGGGTGACGTCACCCTGACCACGCAATTCGACAGTGACCGAGAAACTGCCCAGCGGAATCTCGAAGTGTTCGCCGAAGCGCTCCTTGAGTTGCCACCAGAGCAGGGTGAAGCATTCGTCGAACGACTGACCGCCAGAGTCGGTGGCGAGCAGGCTCGCCTGCGCACCGATGTAGCGCGCCAGCGGTTCGACCTGCGGCCAGGCTTCCGGCGTGGTGTAAAGGTGCACTACCGATTCAAAGTCGCAGTGCAAGTCGAGCACCATGTCGGCGTCGCAGGCCAGCCGTTGCAGGGTCAGGCGCTGCGATTGCAGTTGCGTGCTGGCGGTCTGGCGGGCGAGGGCAGCGCGCAGGCTGGCGCGGATCAGTTCGAGGTTGTGTTGCGGGTCGTCGCTGAGCTGGCCTTCGATGGCGTTGCCGATTTCCTCGCTGAGGTCGACGAACCAGCGGTTGAAGTTCTGCCCGCTCTCCAGCTCGTAGCGGCCCAGCGGCACGTCCATCAGCACTTGCTCGAGGCCGACCGGATTGGCCACCGGCACCAGCACGATTTCGCTGCGCAGGCGGCCGGCGGCTTCCAGCTCGGCCAGCCGTTGCTTGAGGTGCCAGGCCACCAGCATGCCGGGCAATTCGTCGGCATGCAGCGAGGACTGGATATACACCTTGCCCTTGGCCTGCTCCGGGCCGAAGTGGAAGCTGTGAATCTGTCGTGCGGTCCCCGGCAGCGGGGCCAGCAAGTCATGAATCAGGTGGCGCATTGTTTATCTCTTCAGTTCCTGAGCTGGGCCTAGTGCGTCGGCCCGAGGAAGGCCAGCCAGCGCCGTTCGGCGAGACGGAACAGGCCGACCAGCGCAAAGGTGATGGTCAGGTAGATCAGCGCGGCAATGCCGAACGACTGAAAGGTCAGGAAGGTCGCCGAGTTGGCGTCCCGCGCGACTTTGAGGATATCGGGAATGGTCGCGGTGAAGGCCACGGTGGTCGAGTGCAGCATCAGGATCACTTCGTTGCTGTAATACGGCAACGACCGGCGCAACGCCGACGGCATGATCACGTAAGCGTACAGCTTCCAGCCGGTCAGGCCGTAAGCCTTGGCCGCTTCGACTTCGCCGTGGTTCATGCTGCGAATCGCCCCGGCAAAAATTTCCGTGGTGTAGGCGCAGGTGTTCAAGGCAAAGGCGAGGATCGTGCAGTTCATCGCATCGCGAAAGAAACTGTCGAGCAGCGGTTGTTCACGCACCGCCGCCAGACTGTAGATCCCGGTGTAGCAGATCAGCAGCTGGATATACAGCGGCGTGCCCCGGAACAGATAGGTGTAGAACTGCACCGGCCAGCGAATATAGAAGTGCGGCGAAACGCGGGCGATCGACAGCGGAATCGAGACGATGAAGCCGATGCAGATCGAGGCGGTCAGCAGCCACATCGTCATCGCCAGCCCGGTGATGTTCTGGCCGTCGGTATAAAGGAAGGCGCGCCAGTATTCCTGGAGGAGTTCGATCATCGCACCGCCTCCCGGGCACCCGCCGCGTAACGGCGTTCGAGCCAGCGCAGAATGAAGTTGGACGCACTGGTGATCAGCAGATAGATCAACGCGGCAAGGACCAGGAAGTAGAACAGTTGATAGGTGCTTTTACCGGCGTCCTGCGCGGCTTTGACCAGATCGGCCAGGCCGATGATCGACACCAGTGCGGTGGCCTTGAGCATCACCATCCAGTTATTGCCGATGCCCGGCAGGGCGAAACGCATCATTTGCGGAAACACCACGAAGCGAAAGCGCTGACCGCGTTTCAAGCCATAGGCGGTGGCCGCTTCGACCTGACCGCGCGGTACCGCGAGGATCGCGCCACGGAAGGTCTCGGTGAAATACGCGCCATAAATGAAGCCCAGGGTCAGTACGCCGGCGCTGAACGGGTCGATCTCTATGTATTCCCATTCCATATAGTCGGTCAGCGACGTCAGCCAGGTTTGCAGGCTGTAGAAGATCAGCAGCATCAGCACCAGGTCCGGCACACCGCGGATCAGCGTGGTGTAGAGCTGGGCGGGCAGGCGCAGCACTTTGACTTTCGACAGTTTGGCACTGGCGCCGAGCAGGCCGAGCAACACGGCCACCAGCAGCGACATCGCCGATAATTTGATGGTCATCCAGGTGCCTGCCAGCAGCAACGGGCCGAAGCCCTGCAGACTGAAGGAGGCCAGCCCCAGATTTTGCAGAAGGGTTTCAAACATAAATCAGCAACCTGAACGGATGGAAAAGGCGCCCATCGAGGATGGGCGCCGGGGCATTATTTGCCGCTGTACAGATTCAGATCGCCAAAGTGTTTCTTTTGAATCTCGGCGTATTTGCCGTCGTCGTGTAACGCTTTGATACCTTTATCCAAAAGGGCTTTCAGCTCGGTGTTACCTTTCTTGATACCGACAGCCGTTTTGGCTGGCAGCAATTCGCTGTCGACCGGCTGGCTGATTTCGTAATCGGCGCCTTTAGGCGACTTCAAAAAGCCCAGTTCGGCTTGCAGCATGTCCTGGATACCGGCGTCGAGACGACCGGAAGTCAGGTCGGAGTAAACCTGATCCTGGTTCTGATAGGCCTGGGTTTTTACGCCAGCCTTGTCCAGCACGGCTTTGGCGTAGGCTTCCTGAATGGTGCCTTGCTCGTAACCGACGGTTTTGCCCTTCAGCGACGCAACGTCAGCGGTGATGCCCGAGCCTTTCTTGAACACGTAAGCGGTAGGGCCGGAAAACAGCTCGCTGGAGAAGTCGATGACTTTCTCGCGGGCCGGGGTCACGGTCATCGACGAGATCACACCGTCGAACTTGTTGGCCTTGAGGCCCGGAATCATGCCGTCGAAATCGCTTTCGACCCACTTGCACTTGACCTTCAGTTCGGCGCAGATCGCGTTACCCAGGTCGATATCGAAACCCACCAGGCTGCCATCGGCCGCTTTCGACTCGAACGGTGCGTACGAAGGGTCAACGCCAAAGCGCAGCTCTTTGTATTCCTTGGCCAGCGCGGAGCCGGCGGCCATGCACAACGCCAGTGCAGAAAGGGTCAGCAATGCTTTTTTCATTATTCAATCCCTAAGAACCAATATGAGCGCTTGTGGCGCAGAATTATTGTTACTGCAACGCTTACGACCTATAGAAAGTAGCAATTTCCGAACCAGAGTGCCGAACAGGTGTTTTAAAAGATTGAGACACGAGGGCGGGCACGCGATTGGTGCGCGCGCTTGGCTGGGTCTGGATTCTTGCACAGTTTTGGGTCTTTACACTGCTCGGCGCTCGACTGCTCACCTTGATCGTTCCCACGCTCTGCGTGGGAATGCCTTAACGGACGCTCCGCGTTCGGCTTTGGAAGGGACGCAGAGCGTCCCGGGCTGCGTTCCCACGCAGAGCGTGGGAACGATCATTGCGATCACCGCGATCACCGCGATCACCGGGGCGGGGCCAGGATCAGGCCAGCAGATCCTGCAAGGTAGCGAGGCTGTCAGCCTCTTCGACGGTTTTGTCCTTGCGCCAGCGCAGCATGCGCGGGAAGCGCACGGCAATCCCGCTCTTGTGCCGCCGTGACAGGGCGATGCCTTCGAAACCCAGTTCGAACACCAGGCTCGGTTTGACGCTGCTGACCGGGCCGAACTTCTCGACGGTGGTCTTGCGCACGATGCTGTCGACCTGGCGCATTTCCTCGTCGGTAAGTCCCGAATAGGCTTTGGCAAACGGCACCAGCGAACGCTGGCTCGACTCCGGCGGGCCGTCCCACACGGCGAAGGTGTAATCGCTGTACAGGCTAGCCCGGCGACCATGACCGCGCTGCGCATAGATCAACACCGCATCGACACTGAACGGGTCGACTTTCCACTTCCACCACACGCCCATGTCCTTGGTGCGTCCGACGCCATATAACGCTTCGCGCGCCTTGAGCATCATGCCCTCGACCCCGAGACGTCGCGAGGCTTCGCGCTGCTGGGCGAGGTCGGCCCAGTTGCTGCCGGTGAGCACCGGCGACGGCAACAGCACCGGGCTGTTGCAACGGGCGATCACCGCTTCCAGTTGTTCTCGGCGTTTGGCCTGGGGCTGGTTGCGCCAGTCTTCGCCTTGCCATTCCAGCAGGTCGTAGGCCAGCACCACCACCGGCACGTCTTCGAGGATCTTCTTGTCGAGGGTTTTGCGGCCGATGCGTTGTTGCAGCAGGGCGAAGGGTTGAACCGCCGGCGGCGCCGTGGACTGCGGATCGAAAGCGTCTTCGGTGCTCGGATGGGTGCTTTTCCAGACAACGATTTCACCGTCGATGACCGTGCCATCCGGCAAGCCATGCACCAGCACGTCGAGTTCGGGAAAACGCTCGGTGACCAGTTCCTCGCCTCGCGACCATACCCACAAACGGCCGTCACGCTTGACCACCTGCGCACGTATGCCATCCCACTTCCATTCCACCTGCCAGTTGTCGACCGGACCGAGCAATGCGTCGAACTGATCGACCGGTTGCGACAAGGCATGGGCGAGGAAGAACGGGTAGGGCTGGCCGCCGCGCTGGGCATGTTCGTCAGCCGACTCAGGGGCGATCAGTTTCAGGTAGCTGGCGGCGTTCGGCCGGTTGGACAGGTCGGTGTAGCCGACCAGGCGCTGCGCGACGCGTTTGCTGTCGAGCCCGGCCATCGCGGCCAAAGCGCGGGTGACCAACAGTTTCGACACGCCGACGCGAAAGCTGCCGGTGATCAGTTTGATGCACAGCATCAGGCTCGCGCGATCAAGTTGCGCCCACAGTGCTGGCAGTTGTCGCGCCAGATAATCCGGTGTTTCGCCGCGCAGCGGCAGCAGTTTGTCTTCAATCCACTCAGCAAGGCCGGCTTCAGAGCTGTGCAGGTTCTCCGGCAACACCAGCGAAATGGTTTCCGCCAGATCGCCGACCGCTTGATAGCTTTCCTCGAACAGCCACGGTTCCAGCCCGGAAACCTCGACCGCCAGCTCTCGCAGGATTTTTACCGGCACCAGTTGCCGGGGCCGGCCGCCGGAAAGAAAGTACACCGCCCACGCCGCATCCTGGGGTTGGGCCTGGGCGAAGTAAGCCTGCATCGCCGCCAGTTTGGCGTTGCTTGAGGTGGTCGCGTCGAGTTCGGCGTACAGCTCGGCAAACGCTTTCATGTCGGCACCTCGGCAGGGGCGGGCTCGCTGGCGCCGCTTTCTTCTTCGTCATCGCCGTACTCGGTGTTGAAGCCTTGCGCATCCAGACCTTTTTCACGCAGATGGCGCACCAGCACGCCGATCGAACCGTGGGTGACCATCACTCGTTCCGCGCCGGTCTGTTCGATGGCCCATAGCAGGCCCGGCCAGTCGGCGTGGTCGGAAAGCACGAAACCGCGATCGACGCCGCGCCGCCGGCGGGTGCCGCGCAAACGCATCCAGCCACTGGCGAAACCGTCGCTGAATTCGCCGAAACGACGCACCCACGTACTGCCGCCGGCCGAGGGCGGGGCGATGACCAGCGCCTGGCGCATGATCGGGTCGCTTTTCTTTATGTCTCCGGCGTAGAGCGTCGGAGGCAGATACACGCCGGCCTCGCGATAGACCCGGTTCAACGGCTCGACCGCACCGTGGCTGAGGATCGGCCCGAGGCTGGCGTCGATGCCGTGGAGAATTCGTTGAGCCTTGCCGAATGAATAGCAGAGCAACACGCTGGCTTTGCCGGCGGCAATATTGGCTGCCCACCATTGATTGATCTCGGCGAAAATCTGCGCTTGCGGCTGCCAGCGGTAGATCGGCAGGCCGAAGGTCGATTCGGTGATGAACGTGTGGCAGCGCACCGGTTCGAACGGCGCGCAGGTGCCGTCCGGTTCGACCTTGTAGTCGCCCGACGCGACCCAGACTTCGCCGCCGTATTCCAGACGCACCTGCGCCGAACCGAGCACATGGCCGGCCGGGTGAAAACTCAAGGTGACACCGTGATGCGTCAGGCGCTGGCCGTAGGGCAGGGTCTGCAGGTTGATATCCTGACCGAGGCGTGCGCGCAAAATCCCTTCGCTGGCGTTGCTGGACAGGTAATGCTGGTTGCCGGTTCGTGCATGATCGCCGTGCGCGTGGGTGATGACCGAACGTTCGACCGGGCGCCACGGATCGATATAGAAATCCCCGGCGGGGCAATACAGACCTTCGGGTCGGGCGATAACAAGATCCATGTCGTGACCGGAATGGGGGGCTTGTTACGTATGAGGCGGGCGTGAGGCTGGAAGTTCGATCGGTTTTGGCGCGCTACCCTCACCCCAGCCCTCTCCCGGAGGGAGAGGGGGCCGAGCGAAGTGTCTGACGAGGTATATCAACCTGATGGACCGGGTTCTGGCCCTTCCCACGCTCTGCGTGGGAATGCAGCCCGGGACGCTCTGCGTCCCAACCAGAGCCGAACGCGGAGCGTCCGTTGAGGCATTCCCACGCGGAGCGTGGGAACGATTAAAAGCCAATGTGGGAGCGAGCCTGCTCGCGAAAGCGGTTTACCTGACACATCAATTCTGAATGTGCCTCCGTCTTCGCGAGCAGGCTCGCTCCCACAGGGAAAACTGCGTTTACTTGCCGGGAGTCAGTGTCAATCGGGTCTTGCCATACACCCGGTCAAAATTCTGCGGCTGCATTGGCAAGCCGATGTATTGCCCTTTGAGCCACGCATCGACACCATTGAGGTAATTCGGGCTGAGCGGATTGCCCGACTGCCCGGTACCGTTCTGCCCCATCAACGGTTCCGCCTGGCCGAAGTCGACGATGAAACGCATCGACGGTGCCCGCGTGGTCGCGAAGTCCTGCCCCCAAGCGAATGCGGCCGTATTCAGCGTCGTATGATCACCACCTGCAGCCAATGGTCCGCGCACGGTCTGGCCGTTGGCATTGCTCCACTGGTAGCTGTGCAACTTGCCCCACTGCCAGGCGCGGTGATCGCCGCCCAACTGACTGTCGCCGGCAGTGATCGCAGCGGCGAGGCTGCGCGCGAGAATCTGCGCCTTGTCTTCTTTTTGCGGGGTGCGCAGGTCATCCCAGAACGGGCTGTCCTCGCGACCGAGCAAATGGTCGGCTTGCGCCGCGTAGGACGTATCCCCGTTGGCGACAAACGCCTTCCACGCCGGGCTCGACTGCGGGCCGAGTTCGTCGAGGAAGATCTGCTTCATGCTTTCCTGCAGGAATAGTTCATACAGCGCCGCATCTGCCGAGGTCGGGCTGAGCTTGCCGTCGAACGCCATCAACCGCGTAAAGGCTTCGCGGGCCTTGCTGCGCTCGGCTTCCGGCAGGGCATCGATCGCCTGCTTCAGCGGTTGTTTCATGCCCGGCGCTTCAAAGACTTTTTTCAGCTTGGCAGCGAAGGTCGTGGTCTGGTCGTATTGCATGGCGATCACGCTGCGGCTGTCGTGTTTGCTGGCGCCAGCCAGTTCCGCCAGGCGTTCGCCGCGCTCCGGCGCCGCCCAGGATTTCGACAACTGCATGCCGTAACCGTCCGGGATCACGCGCTGGTTGGCGGTGCCGAGCCAGCCTTGCGCCGGGTCCTGATCGTAGGGGTGCAGCATCGGGTCGGCGTAACCGTCCCAATCATAACGACCCTCCCAGCCCGGCGAGGGCAGCAGGCCTTCGCCTTCACGGCGGTTGGGGAAGCGTCCTGTAACCTGCCAGCCAATGTTGCTTGCATCAGCGAACACCAGATTGGCGGTGATGGCGCGGATTTCGCGGCTGGCGTCGGAAGCTCGTTCAACCGTTTGCGCGCGGGTCAGGTCAAAAAACGCGTCCAGCGATTTGTCGTCGGTAAAGCTTGGGGTCTGCAAGGCCAGGCCGAAACCGCCGCCTTGCGCCGCCGCTTGAGCGCTGTTGAGCAGCGCGCCGTGACGGGTTTCATACACCGCTTCGCGAATCGGTCGCTGGCCTTTGACGAAATAGGTTTCGTTGCGCACGCCCAGTGGCTGCCATTTGCCGTTGACCTCGTAGGTCAGGCTGCTGCCCTGACGGCGGACTTTTTCCAGGAACAGGTCCTGATTGTCGCCGAGCACGCTGGTCATGCTCCAGGCGACCTTGCCGTTGAAACCGCCCAGCACCATCGGCAAACCGGCGATGGTCACCCCGGCCGCCTGATATTTCGGCGCGCGGATCTGCACGAAGCTCCACAGCGACGGCGCCATCAGCGGCCCGTGAGCGTCGCTGGCCAGCAGACTCTTGCCGCTGCGACTGCGTTGCGGGGCGATCGCCCAGTTATTCGCCGACGTTGCACCGAGCAGATTCAGCGCCGAAAGTTGCTGGCTGGCGTTGCTCAGTTCGCTCAACCCAGGAATCTGCCCGTTGAGCTTGAGGCCTTGCAGCTTGTCGGCCTCGGCCAGCGGCAGGTTTTCATCCGGCGCGGACGGCGTCAGCCAGGCGAGTTTGTCGCTGGTGACGGTTTGTGCGAGCACCAAAGACTGGATTTCTTCCGGCAGGTTGGCCGACTGGCTGAAATTCAGCAGGGCGAAGATCAGCGCCGAGTCTTCCGGTTTCCAGTATTCAGGCTTGTAGCCGCTGGCGGCGAGATCGCCCGGCAGCTTGTCGGCGTAGCGGAACAGGTAGGCGTTGACGCCCCGCGCATAGACTTCGAAGAAGCGTTTGAGCCGCGGCGACGAGGCCTTGTACAGCTCGCCGGCGCTCTTCTTCAGATTCACTGCCCGCATGTAGCGGTCGGCATCGAGCAGCGAGGCCCCGGACATTTCCGCCAGACGGCCCTGCGCCAACAGACGCAGCGTGACCATCTGGTTGATGCGGTCGCTGGCGTGGACGTAGCCGAGGCTGAACAGCGCATCGTGGAAGGTGTTGCTTTCGATCAACGGCATGCCCATGGCATTGCGGCGCACGGACACGTTCTGCGCCAGGCCCTTGAGCGGCTGCACGCCGGAGGTCGGTGGCAGGCTGTCTTGCGCGTTCCAGGTCTGGCAACCGGACAGGCCCAGGACACCGGCCACTGCTGCGGCAACGCCGAACCGGGGAAGAAAATGTGTAAGGGCTGGCGAGGCCATGGGCGAAGCTCCTGGGGATAAAGGCTGGGGGCGCAATAAAGGCGCTACGTTAGTGAGCAGGCGAGGGCCGCGCAAGCGGGGCGAGCGGTTATTTCTTCAGTGGTACGGCGGTCAGTCGGCGCGTTTGCAGTTGCCTGAGGCGAAGCGGTGATGGTGAACTGAGGAAAACCGATCAAACCTCGTGAGAAAAATCGCCATGGAGCTCAAGGGCAACGCTGCACTGATCATCATTGATCAACAGAAAGGCATTCTGCATCCGCGTCTTGGGCGCAGAAATAACCCGCAGGCGGAAGAACGGATTCTTGATCTGTTGGCGCTATGGCGCCGAACCGCACGCCCGGTGATTCATGTGCAGCATCTGTCGCACTCGCCGGAATCGGTGTTCTGGCCGGAGCAGGAGGGCGTGGAGCTTCAGCCACGATTCGTCCCGCAGCGGGACGAATGGCTGGTTCAGAAGCAGGTGCCGGATGCGTTTTCTGCCACCGGGCTGGAGGCGCGATTGCGTGAGGCGGGGATTGGGCAACTGGTGATTGTCGGCGTGGCCACTCACAATTCGGTGGAATCAACGGCGCGCACCGCTGGCAATCTGGGGTTCGATGCGTGGGTGGTGGAAGACGGGTGTTTTACTTTCGAAAAGGCAGATTATTTCGGCACTCCGCGTACGGCTGAGGAGGTGCATGGTATGTCGCTGGGGAATTTGCACGGGGAGTATGCGACGGTGGTCAGCAGTGCCCGGGTTCTGGCGGCTGGCTGAATATCTGATTGTACGAGTGAGCCTGCTCGCGATGGCTTTCTTTCAAGCGCTGAGTTTTTTGGTTTGAGCATATCCGTTGCTGCGGGTGTGGCGGCTGGCGGTTTCGCCCTTACGGCGAGTCCCTTTTTCAGACGCCAAAAAGGAACCAAAAGGCTTTGCTCCTACGTACGGCCCTCGCAGGCTCGGGTCCCTTCGCTCCGGTATCGATCCGGGCGCAGCGGCTACGGTTTGCTTCGCTGCACCTACTTCCGCTGTGTACGACTTCGTCGTACGGTCGCTGCGCTCCCACGCCCGGATCAATCCCTGCGCTCAGCCTTCCGATGTCGCTGGTTAGGCAAGATCAAGATCAAGGGCACTCGAGCTAACGCTCATTGTTGAGTGGTTAGAAGCGTCGCATGGTTTGAGATTTTCGGTGGATTCGCCCCTCACCCCAGCCCTCTCCCGAGGGAGAGGGGGCCGATTTTTGGGCCGTTCGGAAACTGCCTACGACTCGGTATTCCAGGTTGGCGTCTCTTCCGCATCCACCTCGGTCAGTCCCCTCTCCCTCCGGGAGAGGGCTAGGGTGAGGGGCTTTTGATTTTCAGGCTCCGAAGCCTTCGACATCGCCAGTGATCAAGATCAACAGCAGGCGAGCTGACACTCGGCCTGAGAAAGCGGCGGTTTTTTGTGGGAGCTTGCCTGCAAGCGATGGCGGTGGATCAGGCGACAACCATGCTGGATGTGCCGGCCTCATCGCGAGCAGGCTCACTCCTACAGGGGACCGTGTTCCAGTTGAAGTAACGCGGTCAAAGGTGGGAGCGAGCTTGCTCGCGATGGCGGGCTAACGGGCGAAGAAATACTTTGCCTGGCGGATCAGGCGCCGTGGCACTTCTTGAATTTCTTGCCGTTGCCGCATGGGCACGGGTCGTTGCGGCCGACGTCTTTCAGGGCGTTGCGCACCGGTTCCTGGTGGGCGTGTCCGCAGTTCGGGCCGTGCACGTGGCCGTGGTCGTGCTCGTGATGATGATCATGATCGTGGTTGCAGTCAGGGCCGTGGACATGGGGTTGCTGGGTCATCGGTGTTGCTCCGGAATTAAATCGGCGGGGATTATCACGCCATTGCGCTTCAGGTGCACGTAGTGGGCGATGAATAAACCGGTTTCCATTTCGCCCTCCAAGCGATAAGGAATCTGCTGATCGGATTTTTTCAGCATTTTCACCACGTCCTTGACCTTCGGCCACAGGTTGGTGCGGATCGGCACCTTGAAATACGCACTGTGCTGGGGTCCGACGCTGAACCAGTGCTCATGCTCGCCTTCGGCCAGCAGCATGTCGGCAAGATGGATGCGGTATTCCAGACCACGCACGGTCAGCTCGCTGTCGTTGGGGTTGTCGACGCGAAAATGCAGGATGAATTTCTGTTCGAGCAATTTTGCCCGCACCACTTCGACTTTCACCAGATGCACGGCGGGGTCGACGCTGTCGTCGCTGAACCACGACGCGCAACCGCCGAGGTTCAACATCAGCATCAGAACAACCCATCGCAATGTGTGACGTTGACCGAGCATCGAGCAGAACTCCCTTTGACCCTCAGTCTAGTCGCCGGCCGGTCTACGCGCCGAAATACCCCGAGCAGCACTTCTTGAATTTCTGCCCGCTGCCACACAGGCAATTGTCATTGCGCCCCAGCTTCACCGACACGGTCGGGTCGATGAAATACCAGCGCCCGCCGTTCTGCACGAAGGACGAGCGCTCGCGATGACTGTGCTCGCCCTGGTCATCATGCCAGCGCGCGGTGAAGGTGACGAAGGCGTGTTCCGGCTGGCCGCCAAAGACTTCCGAGCTTTCGACTTCAAGACCGAGCCAGGTGCTTTGCGCGCTCCAGTTGCTGATCGACTGGCGATCCAGTCCCGGCTGCTGAGCGGGCAGGGTGGTCGCCACCAGATAATCGATCAGCCCCAGCACGTAGGCGCTGTAGCGCGAACGCATCAGCGCTGCGGCGCAGGGTGCCGGGTGGCCTTCGTGATAGTGGCCGCAGCAGGCCTCCAGCAGATTGCCGCTGCCGCACGGGCAAATGGCTGTACTCATTGCATTACCACCAGTATTTCCCGAAGTTTTCCGGATTGGCCCAGAATCGCGAATTGAGCCAGTCAGGGACTTGTTTGTAGTCAAGCAGATCGTAGGTGAACAGGGTCAGCACCTGATCGTCGCGCTGGAAACGCTCGCTGGCCTGCAGTGCCAGCGAATAGAAGTCGGTGTCCTGCCAGCCGCTGGCGCTCAGGTCTGCCAACACCGCGATGCGGCTGGCGTTTAGGTTACGGATGCCACCCAACAGGTTCAGGCCGTCACGCTTGGGCAAATGTTCCAGGCAATCGACGATCAGCGCCAGATCAAAGCGCTGCGCCGCCAGCTCGGCGGGCAATGCACCGGGGGCGGCGTGGGCGACCACCGTGTCCGGATGCGCCTCTTTGAAAGCGCTCAAGGCCGGAAACTCGCTTGCGCCGATCAGCAGCAAGTGCGCCGGCGCGTAACGATCCAGCAAGGCAGCCAATGCCTGTTGGGGCGTGCGGGAAGAAATGGCGACGTTCATCAATGCTCCTCAATCAGACCGCCAAGACTAGCCTGCCTGTGCGCGGTGGCAAAGCGTTGCGTCGGCGCGCTTGCCCGCCAATCTGGCCAAGCCCTGTGAACACGGTCGCAAACAGCAATGGCCTATTGCTGGCGGAGATTAAAACTCCGGTCTTTACTCCCTGAATCGGTTTTAAGCCGATCCCTCAGGAGAAAACTAGATGAGCATAGTTCGGACAGCATTACCCTTGGTTCTGCTAACCAGTGTGTTGACTGGTTGTGCAGGTTTGCAGAAAACCGACTGGCCGACCTGTGCGGCGGTCGGTGGTGTGGTCGGCGCCGGTCTCGGTGCCACCGAAAGCGCTTCGTGGGCCGGCTACGGTGCGCTGCTGGTCGGTGGTACGGCAGCGGCGTATTGCTGGGTTCACGGCGATGGCGATGAGGACGGCGATGGTGTGCCGGACAGTCGCGACAAGTGCCCGGGCACGCCTAAAGGCGTCCAGGTCGACGCTGACGGTTGCCCGCCACCGGCCCCGGCGCCAGTGGTAGAAGAAGCGGTAGTGGTCAAGGAAGAAACCATCGTCATCCGTGATGTGCACTTCCAGTTCGACAAGGCCACGCTGACCGGGCCTGACAAACAGGTACTCGACAAGGTTGCCGACCGCCTGAAACAGGAATCCTCGACCGCGCAGCTGACCGTGACCGGTCACACCGACAGCGTGGGCAGCGATGCCTACAACAAAAAACTCTCGGATCGCCGTGCGCATTCGGTGGTGGAGTATCTGATCCAGCAGGGCGTGCCACGCGCCAGCTTCGTCTCGGTCTCCGGCCTCGGTGAAAGCCAGCCAGTGGCGGATAACAAGTCGGCTGATGGTCGCGCGCAGAACCGTCGCACCGAAATCAAAATCGTCCGCTAAGCCCTCTCGCATCCGCGGCTTGTGCAGTCGCGGATGCGGGTCTTTACTCCTGTGTAACCGGTATGGGCCGGTGACACAGGAGCTTTCACCATGACTGTTTTCGCAAGGTCCGTCTTGCCGGTACTGCTGCTCGGCAGCCTGCTCACCGGTTGCGCCACGCACAGCGATGGCACTGCACCCCTCAATCAACGTACATGGCCGATCTGCAGCCTTCTCGGCGGGCTGGTCGGTGGCGGCCTCGGCGCTATCGAAAGTGGCGGCTGGGCCGGCGGCGGCGCGGCATTGGGCATCCTCACCGGGGGCCTGATCTGTTACGCCCAGGACGGCGATGAAGACAGCGATGGCGTATTCGACCGCCGCGACCGCTGCCCGGATACCCCGGAAAACACCGAGGTCGATCATCGCGGTTGCCCGTTGCCGGTGTACCCGGCGGCGACCAAAGCGCCGGAGCCGGCGCCGCAAACGGAAGTCATCACCCTCAGCGATGCCGGCGACGTGCTGTTCGATTTCGACAAATCCGACCTGACCCCGGCCGCGACGGCGCAGCTCGATACGCTAATGGACAAGTTGCGCAACGCCGACGTGGTCAGTATCAAGGTCATCGGTCACACCGACAGCAAGGGCTCGGATGCGTATAACCAGGCCTTGTCGGAACGCCGTGCCAGCAGTGTTGCGTCTTATCTGCTGAGTCAGGGCCTGGCGCCGAACAAACTGACCAGCGAAGGGCGTGGCGAAAGCGAACCGGTAGCGGACAACGCCACAGACGAAGGGCGCGCGCAGAACCGTCGCGTGGAATTGCACATCAATCGTTAGTGTGCCGCTGCAGGGCGCAGGCTAGAGCTGCCGGGCGATCGTTATCGCTCCGGCAGCCATTTAGCGGCATGGCGAAGTTTTTTCATTTGACCCTCTGGCTTATCCCCCGTAGAAGCCGGTACTGTGCGCGCAAAGAATAATTCGCAACACGGGGGGCGTATGAAAGTGTTCTGGTGGCTGGGGCGGTTGTTGACCCTGCTGTTCTGCTGCGTGGTGCTGGCCAATCAACTGGTGCCGTTCGTTCATCCGCTGCACCTGCTGGTCAATCTGGCCGGCGGTCTGTTGTTGCTGATCCACGTACTCGAAGTGCTGCTGTGCAACCGCAGCCTCAAAGGCCGTCCGCATCCCTGGCGTGATCGTGGCCGCATTCTCTTGTTCGGCATCTTCCACCTGCAAACCATCCCGGCCCCGGCCGCTCCGGAGGCTTCTTCCCATGCGTAAACTCTGCCTGCTCGCTGCATTCATCAGTCCCTTGGCCTGCGCCCAGGTGGTCAGCGTCGAAGCCAACTCGCTGATGCGTCTGCCCAACACTGCCAGCACCTTGCAGCTGGAGAAGCTTGAAGTGGCCGATTACGGCACTTTGCTGATCCCGTCGAACGTGACCGAATTGAACGTCGGTGAATTACGTTTGGGCCATGAAGCGCGCATCGCGATCGTCCCGGCCGAACAGGCGCTGGAAATGAAAGTGGCGCGCGCCGACCTCAGCGAAGGCAGCCAGATCACCGCGCGCGGGGCACCGGGCACTTATGAAAAAGCTGCTCGTGCCGGGCGCAATCTGAATCTGCAATTCAAGGCGTTGAGCGCGCCGCAGCTGTTGGTTGACGCTCGTGGCGGCACGGGCGCCCCTGGATTTGTCGGGCTCGACGGCGGTAACGGTGAAGATCCGGGTTGCACGTATGGCGCCGCCGGGCATGGTTCCGATGGCAGCAACGGTAGCGACGGCCAGCCGGGCGCACCGGGAGCGCTGGTGCGCCTTGAGGTACCGCGTGAATTTCCGGCCGAGCTGATCAAGGTCAACGTGGCGGGCGGTGCTGGTGGGCCGGCAGGAGTTGGCGGCAAGGCGGGCAAAGGCGGCAAGTCCAAGGGCTGCCTGGTGTATCGCGCCGATGGCGGCAAGAACGGCAAGGCCGGCGCGGATGGACAGCCTGGGCCGGTGGGGGCGGCGGGGGTTGTGACTGTGCAGCGCCTTTAACGGCCAATCCGCCGATTGTTCCCACGCGCAGCAAAGGAACACTGCCTGTGACGCTCCGCGTCACTGGACGCAGAGCGTCCCTTGCGGCATTCCCACGCAGAGCGTGGGAACGATCAAGGCCGGGCCGCCGCAACCGCCACCAGCACCAACCCGACCAGCAGATTAAACCCCACCACCCGACGTATCCGCCCCAGCACTGCCGCACCTGCCGGCCAGTCCTTCGCCTCTACCGCTTTGCGCAGCTCAGGCAGCATCAGCCCCTGAATGCGGATGAACAGCGCGGTCATCACCACGTACAAACCGATCATCACCTGCACATACTTCGGCGCGGTCTCGAACCCGACCTGCTGCAGATGCAACATGCCTACACCGGTGATCGGCAAGAGGATCACTGCGACCCAGACCCAACGGAAAAAACCTTGAAACACTTCCACCCACAGGGTCAGTCGGGCAGGCCCCTCCAGCGCCTTCACAGCCGCGGGGCGCAAGACCATCCAGGCGAAAAACATGCCGCCGACCCACACCAGCGCGGCGAGGACATGCAGGGGATAAACGAGGCTAAAAGGTGTCATTCGGGCACTCCGTTCTGCGCAGGATCGATTAGCGGGGTATGATAGCCGCCGAATCAAACCACTGAAAATTTATCCAGCGTTTTTGCGCCCGACACTCAATGATCAGCACTGAACTCAAAACCACGATCCAGGGCGCCTATTCGCGTTTTCTAGAAGCCAAGAGCCTCAAGCCGCGTTACGGTCAGCGCTTGATGATCGCTGAAATCGCAAAAGTCCTCGGCGATATCGACACCGATGACGAAGGCCGGCGCAGTGGCGACCCCGCCATTGTCGCGGTGGAAGCCGGCACCGGTACCGGCAAGACGGTGGCCTACAGCCTCGCCGCGATCCCGACCGCGAAACTGGCCGGCAAGCGTCTGGTGATCGCCACCGCGACCGTGGCCCTGCAGGAGCAGATCGTCTACAAGGATTTGCCTGACCTGATGCGCAACAGCGGGCTGAATTTCAGCTTTGCACTGGCCAAGGGGCGTGGCCGTTACATGTGCCTGTCCAAGCTCGACATGCTGCTGCAGGAAGGCCACGCACAAACCGCCACCGCGCAGCTGTTCGAAGAAGAAGGCTTCAAGATCGAGGTCGACGAGGCCAGTCAGAAGCTGTTCACCAGCATGATCGAAAAGCTCGCTGGCAATAAGTGGGACGGCGACCGCGACAGTTGGCCGAATGCGCTGGAAGACGCCGACTGGGCGCGCCTGACCACTGATCACAGCCAGTGCACCAACCGGCATTGCCCGAACTTCGGCCAATGCGCGTTCTACAAGGCGCGCGAAGGCATGGGCAAGGTCGACGTGATCGTCACCAACCACGACATGGTCCTGGCCGATCTGGCGTTGGGCGGCGGCGCGGTGCTGCCGGATCCGCGCGACACCATTTACGTGTTCGACGAAGGCCACCATCTGCCAGACAAGGCGATCGGCCACTTCGCCCATTACACGCGCCTGCGTTCCACTGCCGACTGGCTGGAAACCACTGCCAAGAACCTCACCAAGCTGCTGGCTCAGCACCCGTTGCCGGGCGATCTGGGCAAGCTGATCGAGCAGGTGCCGGAGCTGGCGCGGGAGATCAAGGCACAGCAGCAGTTCATGTTCAGCGCCTGCGAACAGGTGGCCGATTTCAAACCCGGTGAAGACGTCGAGGGGCGCGAGCGCCCGCGTCATCGCTTTGTCGGCGGGGTGATTCCCGAGCACATGCGCGAAATGGGCATCGAGCTGAAGAAGGGCTTTTCCCGTCTCAACGATCTGTTCCAGCGCCTGACCGACCTGCTCAAGGAAGGCATGGATGGTGAGGTCAACATTGGCATCGCCAGCAATCAGGCCGAAGAATGGTACCCGCTGTTCGGCAGCCTGTTGTCCCGTGCTTCGGGCAACTGGGAATTGTGGACCGCGTTCACCGCCGAAGACCCGGAAGACAGCCCGCCGACGGCGCGCTGGCTGACCCTGGCCGAAAGCGGTTCGCTGTTCGACATCGAGGTCAACGCCAGCCCGATCCTCGCCGCAGAAACCCTGCGCCGCAGCCTGTGGAACGTCGCTTACGGCTGTCTGGTGACTTCGGCAACGCTGACCGCGCTGGGCACTTTCGACCGATTCCGCATGCGCGCCGGTCTGCCGAAAAAAGCCGTCACCGCCGTGGTGCCGAGCCCGTTTCACCACGCCGATGCCGGGGTGTTGCGCGTGCCGGACCTTAAGGCCGACCCGCGTGATGCGGCGGCGCACACGGCGGCGATCATTCGCGAGCTGCCGGATCTGGTCGAAGGCTCGCGTGGCACGCTGGTGCTGTTCTCTTCGCGCAAACAGATGCAGGACGTGTTCGACGGCCTCGACCGCGACTGGCGCAAGCAAGTGTTCATTCAAGGCAACCTGTCGAAACAGGAAACCCTGAACAAGCACAAGGCGCGGGTCGATGGCGGCGATTCCAGCGTGTTGTTCGGGCTGGCCAGTTTTGCCGAGGGCGTCGACTTGCCGGGCGCTTATTGCGAGCACGTAGTGATCGCGAAGATCCCGTTTTCGGTGCCGGATGACCCGGTCGAGGCCGCGTTATCGGAGTGGATCGAAGCGCGAGGCGGCAATCCGTTCATGGAAATTTCGGTGCCCGACGCTTCGCTGAAACTGGTACAGGCCTGCGGGCGTCTGCTGCGCACCGAAGAAGACCGCGGCACCATCACCTTGCTCGATCGGCGTCTGGTCACCCAGCGCTACGGCAAGGCGATCCTCAACGCACTGCCGCCGTTCCGCCGCGAAATATCCTGAGACAACAGTGGGCGGTTTCGCCCACCGTGTTGTCTATCTCTCTGCCACCGCTTTTCCACTGGCCTTGATGGGTCGTTAGGGAGAACTCCGTTCTTATGATTCGCCGTTCGTTGCCCGCTGTATTCGCCCTGATCTTCGCTGCGCCGTTGTGCGCAGCGCCTGCCGGTCAACAGACCCTGTTCAACTTCGTGCGCCCGGCCGACGTGGTCAAGGTTGTCACCGAAAATGCTGATCTGCCGCAAGCCAACGCCGAGCAGACCGCAGAGGGCGAGGTGCTGCGCCGTGTGACGTTCAATCCCGTGGCCCGACCGACCCTGCGCCTGACGCCGCAGACCGGCGCATGGGACTGGTCGCAGTCCGGCATGATGACCCTGCGGTTGCAGAGCGCAATGGATTGGGCCGTGACGGTTTACGTGCAGATTCAGAGCAACGATGGCAAAACCCTGGTCAGCCGCGTCGACCTGCCCGCCGGGCCGGCGCAGACCCTGCTGGTGCCTTTGGTCGCCACCACGCCATTGAGCCAGGGCATGAAGGCCGGGCCGGCGATGCCGATGACTGTCGATGGCCAACGCATCCTGCTCGCCAGCAGCAGTGGCGTGATCGACCGCAGTCAGGTGGTCTCGGTCAGCCTGTCGCTGGATCAGCCGAAAGTTGCCCAGAGTCTGCTGCTCGAACGTTTTGGCGTGCAGAACGACGACGGGGTCAACCAAGCCGTGTACGGCAATCTGGTCGATGCTTACGGGCAATCGACCCGAGGCAAGTGGCCGGAAAAGATCGCCGACGACCAGCAACTGAAATCCGCCGCTGCCAAGGAACAGCAACAACTGAAAACCTGGCTGGCCGAGCGCGAGAAGTCCTCGCTGGACAAGTTTGGTGGCTGGAAGCAGGGCCCGGCGTTCAAGGCCAGCGGTTTCTTTCACACTGAAAAACGCGACGGCCGCTGGTATCTGGTGACCCCTGAAGGGCATCCGTTCTACTCCCTCGGCGTCAATACCGTCAGCCCCGACGTCAGCCGCACTTATGTGAGCGGTCGAGAATACATGTTCGAAGCCTTGCCCAAGCCGAACGAACCGTTGGCCAGCCATTTTGGCGAGGGTGACAATCGCGGCGGCAATGGCGTCGATCAGGGCCGAGGCTATGCCAATGGCCGTTGGTATGACTTCTACGCCGCCAACCTGCAACGCCTGTACGGCGCGCCATGCAAGGCGGACAGCGAAGGCAAATCCGGCGTGGCAGAGGCGGCCAAATCCGAAGCCGCCGAAACCTCCACCGAGAAAACCGCCGCGCCTGGCGCCGTGGCTATCGTCGAGCCGAAGTCGGGAGTCGCTGAAGCCGCGCAAACAGACGCGGCGCAGATCGCCCGCGCCGAAAGCGCCACACCTTGCCAAGCGAATATCGACGAGCAGCATTGGGCCACTCACACCCTCGATCGCCTGCAAGCCTGGGGCTTCAACACCATCGGCAACTGGAGCGCACCGGTGCTTGCCGATGCCGAGCGCGTGCCGTACACGTTGCCGCTGTCGATCGTCGGCGACTACACCAGCATCAGTACCGGCAGCGACTGGTGGGGCGGCATGCCTGACCCGTTCGATCCGCGTTTTGCCATGGCCACCGAGCGTGCGGTGGCAATTGCAGCGCGCGATCATCGCGACGATCCGTGGCTGATCGGCTATTACGCGGACAACGAACTGGCCTGGGCCGGTCCCGGCGACGATCCCCACTCGCGTTACGCGCTGGCGTACGGCACGCTGAAAATGACCACCGACGTGCCGGCCAAACGCGCCTTCCTTAAGCAACTGCGCGACAAGTACCGCAATCAGGCCGGGCTGTCGAAGGCCTGGGGCATCGACTTGCCGGCCTGGGAATTGATGGAAGATCCGGGCTTCGTGCCGCCGCTGCCGAACCCGGAACACCCGGAAATCGAGGCTGACTTCAAATACTTCCAGAAGGTTTTCGCCGACACGTACTTCAAGACCATTTCCGACTCGCTGAAATGGCACGCGCCTAACCAGATGCTGCTCGGCGGGCGCTTCGCTGTGAGCACGCCGGAAGCCGTGGCGTCCTGTGCGCAGTATTGCGATGTGCTGAGCTTCAACCTGTACACCCTCAAACCGCAGGACGGTCATGACTTCGCCGCGCTCGCTGCACTGGACAAACCGGTGCTGATCACCGAGTTCAATTTCGGCTCGACCGATCGCGGCCCACTCTGGGGTGGTGTCACGCAAGTAGCGCGAGAAGAAGATCGCGGCCCGGCCTATGCCAACTTCCTCAAACAGGCGCTGAACGAGCCGTCGATTGTTGGCGTGCACTGGTTCCAGTATCTGGATCAACCGGTGACCGGGCGCTTGCTCGACGGTGAAAACGGGCACTTCGGACTGGTCGGGGTCACTGATCTGCCGTATCAGGGCTTCGTCGAAACCGTGCGCAAGAGTAATTTGCAGGCGCTGGAACAACTGGGTAAAGAAGCGCAGAAAGTTCCGGCCCATGAGGCTGAGGGAGGGCGCAAAGGGGAGGCCGGTAAAGCGGCAGGTGCCGGTCATGCGGGTGGGCATTCTGCCAATGGTCACTGAGTTCTGAGACACCGCGTTATCGTTCTTTGCGAGCAGGCTCGCTCCCACACAGGATTTCGGTAACAGCTGATATCCCCTGTGGGCGCGAGCCGCCTCGACAAAATTTCCAGAACAACCGTCTGGCCCGCGCCTGTTCCCAAATCCCTCTAGGGCTGGAACAATGCGGGCCACTTTGTAGAGCGTTTTCGCGGGGGAGTTGCGGGTGCAGATTCAGGGTCATTACGAGCTTCAATTCGAAGCGGTGCGCGAAGCATTTGCCGCACTGTTCGACGATCCCCAGGAACGCGGCGCAGCCCTGTGCATTCAGGTTGGTGGACAAACCGTTGTCGACCTGTGGTCCGGCACCGCCGACAAGGACGGCGCCGAAGCCTGGCACAGTGACACCATCGCCAACCTGTTCTCCTGCACCAAGACATTTACTGCGGTCACCGCGCTGCAACTGGTGGCCGAAGGCAAGTTGCAACTTGATGCACCAGTCGCCCGCTATTGGCCGGAGTTTGCCGCTGCCGGTAAAGAATCCGTGACCCTGCGCCAGTTGCTTTGCCATCAGGCCGGTCTGCCGGCGTTGCGCGAACTGCTCGCTCCCGAAGCCTTGTACGAATGGCAAACCATGGTCGATGCCCTTGCGGCCGAAGCTCCGTGGTGGACGCCGGGTACCGGTCACGGTTATGCCGCGATCACTTACGGTTGGCTGGTTGGCGAATTGCTGCGCCGCGCTGACGGCCGTGGGCCGGGCGAGTCCATCGTCGCCCGCGTGGCCAAGCCGTTGGGGCTGGATTTCCACGTCGGCCTGGCTGACGAAGAGTTTCATCGCGTGGCGCATATCGCCCGTGGCAAAGGCAACCCCGGCGACGCCGCGGCCCAGCGTCTGCTACAAGTGACCATGCGCGAGCCGACGGCCATGACCACCCGTGCCTTCACCAATCCGCCCTCGGTGCTGACCAGCACCAACAAACCGGAATGGCGCCGCATGCAGCAACCAGCGGCCAACGGCCACGGCAATGCGCGCAGTCTGGCCGGGTTCTATGCCGGCCTGCTCGACGGCAGCCTCCTCGAAAGCGACATGCTCCAGGAGCTGACCCGCGAGCACAGCCTCGGCGACGACAAGACGTTGCTGACTCGCACGCGTTTCGGTCTCGGCTGCATGCTCGACCAACCGGAAGTGCCCAACGCCACCTACGGCCTCGGCCCGCGCGCGTTCGGCCATCCGGGAGCGGGCGGTTCCATTGGTTTTGCTGACCCTGAGCATGATGTTGCGTTCGGTTTTGTGACAAATACCCTTGGGCCCTATGTATTGATGGACCCGCGCGCGCAAAAGCTCGCGCGGGTGCTTGCCACTTGTCTGTAAAGCATTGATAGAGGTTCCAGGGGCGGAACCTCAACAGGATTTTCGATTCAAAACGGCTGTTTATCCGGGCGAAAGTGCTCTGATTTTTCATTACTTCATTTTGTGGATTTTCAATGTCATCTAAAAAGACTCTCGCCCTGGCCCTGTGTGTAGCGATCACCGGTTGCGCACAGACCCCGAAAAACGACGCGGACGGCGGCAGTTGGTGGCCGTTCGGTTCTTCCGACACGGTCGCGGCCAAGGAGCCTGCACCCGCCCCGGCCCCGTTGAAACCTGCCGCGACTGCACCGGTCGCCAAGGCCGAGAGCAGCAATCCGTGGTACTGGCCGTTCGGTTCCAGCGATGAAGCGACCAAAGCCGACCTGAAGGCTGAAATTGCTCCGGAAGTGAAAAAACCGGTCACTGTCGCCAAGGCTGAGGCCGAGTCCAGTGGCAAATGGTGGTGGCCGTTCGGCGGCAAGGACCAGCCGACTGCCAAAGCGGTGCCGATGCCTGATCCCAAAGTGACTCAGGCCTGGCTCGACGACTACGAGCCGCGTCTGCGCGAAGCGGTCAAGGACAGCAACCTGCAACTCGAGCGCCGCGACAACGTGCTGGTCGTCACCGCGCCAGTCGAAGGCTCGTTCAACCCGGACCGCCCGGCGATGCTGTTGCCGGTCACCCTTGGCCCATTCACTCGCGTAGCGAAAATTCTCGAAGCCGATCCGAAGACTGCCGTGCTGGTACTCGGTCACAGCGACACCAGCGGTGCCGCGCCGGCCAATATCAAGCTCAGTCAGGAACGTGCGCAATCGGTGGCGGCGATCTTCCGCCTCAGCGGTCTGCAGCGTGATCGCCTGATGCTGCGTGGCATGGGTTCGGAAGCGCCGCGTGCGGCCAATGACAGCGTTGAAGGCCGCGCCTTGAACCGTCGCGTCGAATTGCTGGTGACCCCGCAAAACACCATGGTTGCGCTGTTGAGCAAATACAACATGCCAGCGCCGAAGCCGGTGACAATGGTCGCGGCGCAAGACGTCAAGCCAGTGGCCAAACCGGCGACTCCGGCGCCTGCCGCGAAGAAAGCTGCCGCCCCGGCGACGAAAAAGGCCCCAGCCAAGAAAGCTGCGGCCAAGGCCCCTGCGAAAAAGGCGCCGGCCAAACCGGCCGCGAAGAAAACCGCGCCAGCCAAAGCCGCCACGACCGACAAGAAAGTCGCTGCGACAGACGCCACCAAAAAGTGATCCGTTAATCAAAAGGAATGCGCCATGACCCAGGCTCTGGCAGATATGCGTCGTGATTACACCCGCGATGGCTTGACCGAGGCGCAAGCTCCGGCCGAGCCGTTTGCCCTGTTTCACCAGTGGTTCGCCGATGCGGTGAACACCGAACAGGCGCCGGTCGAGGCCAACGCCATGACTCTGGCCACGGTCGATGCCGAGGGGCGTCCGCATTGCCGCATTCTGCTGCTCAAGGGCCTGGACGAACACGGCTTCACATTCTTCACCAATTACGACAGTGCCAAGGGCCAGCAGCTGGCGGCCAATCCGTTTGCCGCAATGACGTTCTTCTGGCCGACGCTGGAGCGTCAGGTGCGCATCGAAGGGCGGGTGGTGAAGGTCACGTCGCAGGAGTCAGATGCGTATTACCAGGTGCGCCCGTTGGGTAGCCGTCTCGGGGCTTGGGCCTCACCGCAGAGCCGGGTGATCAACGGCCGCGGTGAACTGGAAGATTTGCTCAAGGCCACCGAGCAGCGTTTCTCCGATACCCAACCCGACTGCCCGGCACACTGGGGCGGGTATCGCTTGCTGCCCGAGCGCATTGAGTTCTGGCAGGGCCGGCCGAGCCGTCTGCACGATCGCCTCAACTACCGCGCGCAGGGCGCCGCCTGGATTCTTGAACGACTTGCACCCTGAGCAGTCTACCGAGCGATAGCAGCCGGCGGCGCAGGATTGCTGATTTGGCGCTACTGTAAGTGGACGTTCGCCGCCATCTGTACCTGGCCTGAATGGAAGCCAATTTATCCGGCAGGTGTCGTGACAGGCGCCACGCCACGGAGTTTAATGCACATATGTTTTTTTGGAGTTGATGCTATGCGTAAGTCTGTTCTGCTGGTTGCTTCCTTTTCCACCATGGCAATGTTGCTGACCGGCTGCCAGTCGAGCCTGACCGGTGACTCCTACTCCCGTGACGAAGCACGTCGCGTGCAGACGATTCGCATGGGCACCATCGAATCCCTGCGTCCGGTGAAAATCGAAGGCACCAAGACCCCGATCGGCGGCGCGGCGGGCGCAGTGGTCGGCGGTGTCGGCGGCAGCGCCATCGGCGGCGGCAAGGGCAGCATCGTCGCCGCAGTCATCGGTGCAGTGGCGGGCGGCCTGCTCGGTTCGGCTACCGAAGAAGGCCTGACCCGTACTCAAGGCGTGGAAATTACCGTCCGTGAAGACGACGGCAGCATGCGCGCCTACGTGCAGCAGGTTCAGGAGAATGAAGTATTCCGCGTCGGCGAGCGGGTACGGATTTCCACCGTTGGCGGGACCAGCCGCGTGTCGCACTAAGCGGGATGCAGGTAAAGAAAACCCCGATCAGGTGACTGGTCGGGGTTTTTCTTTGCTTGTGAATTGTTCATTCAGTATGTGGCGCAGGTACCCATGAAGTATTCGAGGCCCTTTGGAAAACTGACGTTGAGCAAGTTTTCCAATGCGGTTACCTGCTCCTGAGTCAACAACAGTTCGCCGGGTTCCACCTCATCCAAGGGCTTGGATTCAATGAGCTGGGCCACTTTTTCATTCATCTCGCTGCCGGTGATATCCAGCTCGAATTGCAAGGAGTCATCTTGGACTTCGTCAGGGTGGAATCCGGTAATCGAAAGAAAGTGCATGGAGCTAAACTTTCGGGGCTGTTAGCCGTAGTCAAACGAAATTTGATAGTCGTGGACTCTCAAATCGATTTGATGTTGAAAATACGGCTGAATTGTGGGCAGCCAGTTTTGAGCGACGTTGAAGCTGCCATTATTGATGTTGTCCTCGACGGGGATCCCCAAGGCGTTTAACACTGACTCGTCATCATCCAAATCTTTTGACGACTCTTCCCCCTCAAACTCCAAGGTTGCTGTGTCGTACCATTCCAATCTCAATTCCAGTCCCATCTACCACTGATCCCGGTAAACGAACGATACCTGATAGTCGTAAGAAGAAAATTGAATGGAATGCTGGAAGTGGGGCTGGAGAGTCTTGATCCAATCGGCTTTTACATCAAATCCGCCGTTATTGAAGCTTTTCGACGGTAGGCCTAATGCTTCAATTAATGACCCGTCCTCGCCAAAATCTTTCGACAGTTCCTCCCCCTCACCCAGTTCGGTTTGTTGGTCGTACCATTCGAGTCTGGCTTTAAGTCCCATGTAATCCTCACAAATATTTTTTGATACTACGGTTCTTTTTGGGTGGATCTATCTGTTCACCAGTTCTGTGGTCGTAAGAGCCTAAATGGCTACCATCGCTTGTGCGGTAGGCTTCAAGCTCACCATGTAAATAGTCCCATTCATAGATTATTCGGCCTTTTGCATTGATCCAGCGATCCCGAAGCCCACCGTTGAACGGCGTTTTCTTTTTTGCTCTTCTTAAATCGGGAAAGGCTGTGATATCCGACGTTTCGGGAGCGGGGTGATAGGTATGTCCCGCTTCAGCGGTGCCTTTCGCAGAGCTGACAACGATGTAAGTCGGTTTTACACCCGAGTCTGCGGGAAACACCAGAATGAAATCTTTGTACTCCGGCGGATAAACCGGATTCACCAGTATCCCGTCCACCGCTTTCGTCGGTGGATACACCCAGATATGCGGTGCCTGCGGTGCGGCCTCCAGTGCTGGAATGCCGAGAATGTCCGAGCCATCCACCGCCGGGGTCCAGAGCAGTTCGACGCCTTCACCCAGATCCGCAGCGAACCGGTCGCCGCGTGCAGTGAACTGCACGACATCGACCATTTCCCAATTGCGGTTCTTGCCGGTGTAGAAGCCGTAACCCTTGAGGCTGCCATCGGCCTGTTGCTCGACGCGCAGGCGCACGCGGGTTCGGGCTTGTTTGAGTGTGCTTAGTTGCTCATCGGTGTAGAGCGCGCTGTCGCCCAGGCTTGACGGCATCAGCAGCGCAACCAACCCGAGCAAGGGCGCAGCCACCGCACTGGAGGCGAGCGCCGGCAGCGCTTCAAAAGCCGAGCCTGCCAAGGCCAGACTGCCGAACCCGACCGGGATGGCGTTGGCGCTGATTTTCTTGAGTGGAATACCGCAGCTTGGGTCGGCTTCGCGACCGCCGAGCAGGATCAGCTCGCCGTAATCCTTCAGGCTGTCGGTCGGCACCATGCCGGAAGGATTGCTGTAATCGATAATCGCATCCGGCAACTTGCAGGACTTGGCGAATACACAGCCGGCACGCACGGCTTGGGGTTTTTTCGCTGCCACTTCACGGCTGCGCTCGAAAGCCTCCTGCCGCGCCAGCATCGCGTCGTAAGCGTTTTGCCCGGCTTCGCGCTCGGCCAGTTCGGCGGCCGTCATATACCGCCAGGTAACGTGATGTCCGTCGCCCGCCGGTGGGTTTTGCACCCGCGGAATGTCCTTGTCACGCGCCACAGATCGTCCCTTCGCTCATCATCGACAGCCCCTCGAAAGGGGCCGCACGACGTTAACGCAGGAAAATTATGGCTGTAGGACGCGTCGCTAAAGAGGTGGGGATAGTTCGCCGCGTGTTAAAAGGATGACGGCGAGGGAATATTTTTCCCTCGCCATGGATCTTCTATCTGGTCGGCAATGCAGCCTGCTTGCGACTCGCCGCGGCCGTTACCGCATAACCAATCAACGCCGCCAGAATCGAGCCGGTCAAAATGCCCATCCGGTCCATGCCCGCGTAGTCGCTCACGCCCGGCTCGAAGGCCAGTGAGCCGAC
This sequence comes from Pseudomonas retamae, assembly GCF_043496865.1. Lineage (NCBI taxonomy): Bacteria > Pseudomonadati > Pseudomonadota > Gammaproteobacteria > Pseudomonadales > Pseudomonadaceae > Pseudomonas > Pseudomonas retamae. Next base: position 209,415 of record NZ_JBIEIL010000005.1, on the reverse strand, counting down.
GAACAGGCTCATGGTGAAGCCGATGCCGCACAGGATCGCTACGCCGAGGATCTGGCCCCAGTTGGCGCCTTGGGGCAGGGCGGCGATGCCGACTTTTACCGCGAGCCAGGTCAGGCCGAACACGCCTACGGTTTTGCCCAATAGCAGGCCGATGGCGATGCCCATCGGTACGTCGTGGGTGAAGCTCTCGACGGTGACGCCGCTCAGCGACAGACCGGCGTTGGCGAAGGCGAACAACGGCAGGATGCCGTAGGCGACCCATGGGTGTAGTGCGTGTTCGAGGGTGAGCAGGGGGGACGGTTCTGCGTTTTTCGTGCGCAACGGAATGCAAAACGCCAGAGTTACACCGGCCAGCGTCGCGTGGACGCCGCTCTTGAGCACGCAGACCCAGAGGATCAGACCGATGATCATGTACGGCCCGAGCTTGACCACGCCGAGGCGGTTCATTGCCACCAGCGAGGCGATGCACGCAGCCGCGAGCCCTAGCGACAGGGTCGAGAGTTCGCCGGAGTAGAAAATCGCGATGATCACGATGGCGCCAAGGTCATCAATGATCGCCAGGGTCATCAGGAACAGCTTCAGCGACACCGGTACGCGTTTGCCGAGCAGGGCGAGTACGCCAAGGGCGAAAGCGATGTCGGTGGCGGTCGGGATCGCCCAGCCGCTGAGGGCGGCAGGGTTGTCGCGGTTGAGAAACCAGTAGATCAGCGCCGGTATCAGCATGCCGCCGACCGCCGCCGCACCCGGCAGGACGATCTGCGAGGGCTTGGACAGCTGGCCATCGAGGACTTCGCGCTTCACTTCCAGACCGATCAGCAGGAAGAACATCGCCATCAGGCCGTCGTTGATCCACAGCAACAGCGGTTTGGCAATTTTCAGCGCACCGACCTGCGCCACCACCGGCGTGTCGAGCAGGCCGGTGTACAGCCACGACAGCGGCGAGTTATTGATAATCAGCGCGAGAATGGCTGCGGCGATCAGTAACAGACCGCTGGCAGCTTCCAACTGAAAGAAACGCGTGAAAGTGCTACGCAGAGGCAAGGTCGCTCTCCATCGGATATCAAAAAAGGTAGAACACCCTAACCCGTACGGTTAGTTGTTAAAACAAAAGTTATATTCTTTTTTGTTATATGTCGTTACAAGGCTTCAGGTCCCAGCCACGCTGAGCCTAGCAGTTGCCGGACACATTGAGACTCAGCTGTACCTGTGCGCGCTAGCGGATTTTTCCTAAGCTGATCAGCGAGCCTCATAAAGAGGCTGATTCCTGCCCGATTCGACGAGAAGCCTGACCATGAGCGACAACCGACAGTGGGCCCGCGAGGCCATCCGCATCATCGAGGCGGATTTCCAGCGCAGCGCCGATACCCACCTGATCCCCTTGCCGCTGCCGGGTTTTGCGGGCATCGAGTTGTACTTCAAGGATGAGTCCAGCCACCCGACCGGCAGCCTCAAGCATCGCCTGGCCCGCTCGCTGTTTCTGTATGCGTTGTGCAACGGCTGGTTGAAGCCTGGCGCGCCGGTGATCGAGGCGTCCAGCGGCTCGACGGCGATTTCCGAAGCGTACTTCGCACGGATGCTGGGTTTGCCGTTCATTGCGGTGATGCCGGCGACCACGTCGAAAGAGAAGATTGCGCAGATCGCTTTTTACGGTGGCCAGAGTCATCTGGTGCAAGATCCGACGCAGATTTACGCCGAATCCGAGCGCCTGGCTCGCGAACACGGCGGCCATTTCATCGATCAGTTCACCTATGCCGAACGCGCCACCGACTGGCGGGCGAACAACAATATCGCCGAATCGATCTTTCAGCAGATGCGCTATGAAAAACATCCGGAGCCGAGCTGGCTGATTTCCAGCCCCGGCACTGGCGGCACCACCGCAACGCTTGGTCGTTACGTGCGCTACCGCCAGCACTGCACCCGCGTATTGTGCGCCGACGCCGAGCGCTCGGTGTTTTTCGATTATTACCAAAGCGGCGATGCCAGTCTGCGCCTGGAGTGCGGTTCGCGCATCGAAGGCATTGGCCGGCCGCGGGTGGAAGCGTCGTTTCTGCCCAAGGTGATCGATGCGATGGTCAAGGTGCCGGATGCCCTGTCGCTGGCGGCCATGCATTATTTGGCGCAGCGCCTGGGCCGGCATGTCGGCGGCTCGAGCGGGACCAACCTGATCGGCGCGCTGATGGCGGCGCAGCAAATGAAAGCGGCGAGAGAGTCGGGGTCGATCGTGGCGATACTGTGCGATGGCGGCGAGCGGTATGCCGACACCTATTACGATCAGGGCTGGTTGAAGGCGCAGGGGTATGAGCTGGAAGGTTTGATCGAAGCGGTGGCGGCCAGCGCCGAGCGCGGGGAGGCGCTGCCGACCTCAGTATTGCGCGCCAATATCTAAAGCGGAATGCAGAAACCAATGTGGGAGTGAGCCTGCTCGCGAAGGCGGAATCACATCCAACAACTTCGTTGAGTGACAGACCGCTTTCGCGAGCAGGCTCGCTCCCACAGGGTTTTGCGTTGTTGCAAACTTCGCGGATCAGGCTTCCAGGCCGAGAATATCCCGTGCCACGGCCTCGGCAATCCGAATCCCGTCCACGCCCGCCGAAAGAATCCCGCCGGCATAACCCGCGCCTTCACCCGCCGGGAACAGGCCTTTGACGTTCATGCTCTGCAGCGAATCGTTGCGGGTGATGCGCAGCGGCGACGAGGTGCGCGTTTCGATCCCGGTCAGCACGGCGTCATGCAGGGAATAACCGCGAATCTGCTTCTCGAACGCCGGCAACGCTTCGCGGATGGCTTCAATGGCAAAGTCCGGCAGGGCCAGGGCCAGATCGCCCAACGCCACACCCGGTTTGTACGACGGCTCGACTTCGCCCAGTTCGGTCGAAGGTTTGCCATTGATGAAGTCGCCGACCAACTGCGCCGGCGCCTTGTAGTCGCTGCCGCCAAGGATGAACGCGTGGGATTCCAGGCGCTCCTGCAGCTCGATGCCGGCCAGCGGGCCGCCCGGATAATCGACTTCCGGGGTGATGCCGACGACGATGCCCGAGTTGGCATTGCGCTCGTTACGCGAGTACTGGCTCATGCCATTGGTGACCACGCGGTTCGGCTCCGAAGTCGCCGCGACCACGGTGCCGCCCGGGCACATGCAGAAGCTGTAGACCGAACGGCCGTTCTTGGCGTGGTGCACCAGTTTGTAATCGGCGGCGCCGAGTTTCGGGTGTCCGGCGTACTTGCCCAAACGTGCGCGGTCGATCAGAGATTGCGGGTGTTCGATACGGAAACCTACCGAAAACGGTTTGGCTTCCATGAACACGCCACGGCTGTGCAGCATGCGGAAGGTGTCGCGGGCGCTGTGGCCGAGGGCCAGAACCACATGCTTCGAATGCAGGGTTTCGCCGCTGGCCAGCTGCACGCCGACCAGTTGGCCGTCTTCGATCAACACGTCGGAAACGCGCTCCTGAAAGCGCACTTCACCGCCCAGTTCGCGGATCTGCTCGCGCATGTTTTCAACCATGCCGGTCAGACGAAACGTACCGATGTGCGGTTTGCTGACGTAGAGGATTTCTTCCGGCGCGCCGGCCTTGACGAACTCGTGCAGGACCTTGCGCCCAAGAAACTTCGGATCCTTGATCTGGCTGTACAGCTTGCCGTCGGAGAATGTGCCCGCGCCGCCTTCGCCGAACTGCACGTTGGACTCGGGGTTGAGCACGCTTTTGCGCCACAGGCCCCAGGTGTCTTTGGTGCGCTGACGCACTTCGGTGCCGCGTTCGAGGATGATTGGCTTGAAGCCCATCTGTGCCAGCAAAAGACCTGCGAAGATCCCGCACGGGCCGAAACCGACGACGATCGGGCGCTGGCCAAGGTCGCCAGGCGCCTGGCCGACAAACTTGTAGCTGACATCCGGCGCCACGTTGACGTTGCGGTCATCGGCGAACTTGCCCAAGACCCGCGCCTCATCGTGCAGGCTGAGGTCGATGGTGTAGATGAAACACAGCTCGGAGGATTTCTTGCGCGCGTCGTAGCTGCGCTTGAACAGGGTGAAATCGAGCAGCTCATCGCTGGCGATGCCCAGGCGTTGCACGATGGCCGCGCGCAGGTCTTCTTCGGGATGGTCGATGGGCAGCTTGAGTTCGGTGATTCGTAACATGGCGGGGATCCGGGTTCGCGGGGCGCACAACTGCGCCAAGGCGTTTGAAGGCGGCGATTATAAGCCGCAACGGCCGGATCGGGTGAGGCTAAAACGCTCAGTCGTTGCGCGATCCGCCGAAATACCCGCAACCACGCTGCACCTGGCCGTCGATGCGCAACTCGGCGCTCATGTGCTGCACGCTGCCGCTGCTGCTGTCGACGCAGCGTTGCGGGGCGACCCATAATTCGATGCGCTGATTGTTGGCTTCGCTGCTGAGGTTGAAACGACCGTCACCCGTTTGTTCCTCGACATAAGGCACGGCCAGCGGTGGCTGGCCCTCACGCTCGATGACCATACCTTTGCCGCTGACCTTGACGTTCCATTCCGGGCCATGGCCGGCAGCATGCAGAATCAGCAATTTGAAATTCGGATCATCGCAAGCGCTGCCGGAGCGTTCGACTCGGTACAGTTGGGTCAGATCGAGGCGATCGCCAACGACCTTGCCACGCACATCGGCGAACAGCTTGCCTTGCTCGTCGGCCAGCGTCGCGGCTTCCTGCAGCACGCTAGTGCCGCCGATGTCATTGATCACCAGCTGACGCTGCTCCTGACACGGCTGAAACACCAGCTTGCCGTCCGCCGCCGTCAGTTGCCCCTGCATTCGCGTCTGCCCGACGTGCGAGGCACTTTCACGCTGGCCATCGAACAACTGGCAGGCGGCAAACAACGGCAGCAGGGCAACAACGATCAACGAACGGGCGACACGCATCTTTGGCTCTCCAGACAAGTGTCGCCACGTTACGCAGCCTGACCGTTCATCACAAGGGGTCAACCGACGTGAAATGTCTGCCCGGTTTGCAGGCCTTCGACACTTTTGGCGTAGGCCAATGCCACTTCTGCCGCAGGAACAGACTTGAAGCCGCGGAAATAGGGCGCGTATTTACCCAAGGCTTCCGTCAGAACCGTCGGGCTCACCGAGTTCACGCGCAGACCACGCGACAGTTCAATGGCCGCCGCGCGAACAAAACTGTCCAGTGCGCCATTGACCAGCGCCGCCGAAGCACCGCTGCGAATCGGATCGTGGCTGAGCACCCCAGTGGTGAAAGTGAATGAAGCGCCATCATTGGCGAATTCGCGGCCGATCAGCAGCAGATTGACCTGGCCCATCAATTTGTCTTTCAGGCCGAGGGCAAAGCTGTCGTCGCTCATTTCGTTCAGCGGTGCGAAGGTCACGTTGCCCGCCGCGCAGATCAGCGCATCGAACTTGCCGGTCTGTTCGAACAGCTTGCGAATCGACGCGCTGTCGCTGATATCGACTCGCAAGTCGCCGCTGTTACGGCCGATACGAATGACTTCGTGACGTTGCGACAATTCTTTGTCCACGGCCGAACCGATCGTGCCGCCAGCGCCTATCAACAGAATTTTCATCGAGCTGTACCTCAAGTCATTGAATGAGGTTTCAGTCTAGAGTGGTTTTTCTCGCGGATAAGCGCACTAATAGGCAACCTTTGGTTTTCGAATGGAAACAATCCATGAGTGAAATGGATGATCTGGCAGCGTTCGCCGTGTTGATCGAAGCCGGCAGTTTTACCTTGGCCGCGCAACAGTTGGGCTGCAGCAAGGGCCAGTTGTCCAAGCGCATCAGCCAGCTTGAAGCGCAGTTTTCCGTGGTCCTGCTGCAACGCACCACCCGGCGTTTGAGCCTGACGGCGGCGGGCGCGGCGTTGTTGCCGCAAGCGCAGGCACTGGTGGTTCAAGTGGAACGGGCGCGTCAGGCATTGGCACGGCTCAAGGACGATATGGCCGGCCCGGTGCGGATGACGGTGCCGGTTTCGCTTGGAGAAACCTTTTTCGATGGCTTGCTGCTGGAGTTCTCGCAGCAGTACCCCGAAGTGCAGATCGAGCTGGAGTTGAGTAACAACTACCGCGATCTGTCGCGTGACGGTTTCGATCTGGCGATCCGCTCCGAGGTGGCCAATGATCAGCGGCTGGTAGCCCGACCGCTGCTGGCGTGGCAGGAGATGACCTGTGCCAGCCCGGCCTATCTCGAGCGTTACGGCGAGCCAATGACGCCGCAACAACTGGCCGAGCACCGCTGCCTGCTCAACAGCCATTACAGCGGGCGCGAAGAATGGCTTTATCACCAGCAGCACGAATTATTGCGGGTGCGAGTCTCGGGCCCGTTCGCCAGCAACCATTACAGCCTGTTGAAAAAAGCCGCGCTCACCGGCGCCGGCATCGCCCGACTGCCTTCCTACCTGCTGCAGACGGAACTGGCCGACGGCCGCTTGCGCTGGCTCCTGCGCGATTTTCAGACCCGTCGTATGCCGATGTTGCTGGTGCATCCGTATCAGGGTGGATTGCCGAAACGCACGCAGGTGCTGGCGGATTATCTGATGGGCTGGTTCAAGCGCAGCGGCGAGGCGCTGGATCGACTGCAGCGCTGATTTTATAACCCTGTGAGCGAACCTGCTCGCGAAGGCGATAGTTCAGCAACGTTTTAGGCAAGCTGACACACCGCCTTCGCGAGCAGGCTCGCTCCCACAGGCATTTCTTTCAGCGAGAAAAGCGGCGTGCGATCAGGTGATCGATCGACAATTTCCCCGGCCCGGTCGTCATCAAATACAGCAATACCGCAGCCCAGGTGCCGTGGGTCGGGTACGCGTCGGGGTAGACAAAAATCTGGATGGTCAGGGTCATGCCCAGCAGCGCCAGCGCTGAAAAACGTGTCGCCAGGCCGATCAGTATCAGCACAGGGAAAAAGTGTTCGGCGAATGCCGCCAGATGCGCGGCGATTTCGGGCGACAGCAGCGGTACGTTGTATTCGCTCTGGAACAACGGAATCGTCGAGTCCGCCAAGCGCGGCCAACCCAGTTGAAACGTGCCGTCAATCAAGTCGATCGCCAGGCCCTCGACCTTGGTCTGCCCGGACTTCCAGAACACCGCAGCGATCGAAAAACGCGCAATGAAGGCTATCAGGCTGTGCGGGATTTTTTCCAGCAGGCTGATGGCGTGCAGGATAAGGGTGTTCATGGCAACTCCTTGTAGTTCAGTTGAATAATCGCGTGGTGTGCGATCAGCAAGGCCAGGGTTTGGGCGAGATCGAAGGGCGGGCTGTGTTCTGCCGCCGCAAGCAACGGCAGGCCATTGCGCAGGTGACGGATAAACACGCTGGCGCCCTCGTCCACGGCAAACACCTCAACGTCGAGACCGTTGCGCAGCACCAGTGCGTGTTGCCCTTGATTCAGTCCAATGTCCGCCAGGCTTTGCGCCTGCTGATGCGCGGCCCAGATCGCCACCACGGCAAACGCGGAGTCGAGCAGGTGCAGGGACGGATGCAACCCGAACGTTAGTTTGTTCAGAGTCTGCGGGCTGGCGAGGGCGGCGCTGACGTGCTCCGGCTGGATCGGCTGCGCGTCGGCAGCGTGATAGGCGACGACGCGCAAATACTCAAGGCGTGCGACATCGGCGACATAGGGCACACCGGCAATCGGTTCAAACTGCGCGATGAAGTCGGCGAACGTGTCGCCGTAGCGGCTCATCAGCGGACTCTGTGGCGGTTGGCTGCGGATGAAAACTGCGGCCATGGCGCGGAAGAATTCCTGACCCACCAACTGATGCACCACCGGATAACTGTCGGCCAGGACATTGATCAGCGATGCCTGCACGTTGTTGCGATACACCGCAAAACGGCTCGCCGGGTCGGCACCGTTGGCGCTGCGCAAGCCGTCGGGGCAGGGCAGGTGTGGATCGATCAGCGCGGCGGCGAAAGCGCTTTGTGTGCTCATTTGCGGCCTCCGCTTGCCAGCAACAATCGCTGAGCCTGTTGCGCCTCGGCCAGCAATACCTCGAATGCTGGCACCTGGTTGTCACGCTCGATCAGCGTCGCCACCGGGCCGATGCGCTCCAGTACCTGGCGATACAACTGCCAGACCGCTTGATCGATCGGCGCGCCGTGATCGTCGATCAGCAAACGATCACCGAGGCTGTCGCAATCTTCGGCGAACCCGGCCAGATGAATCTCGCCGACTGCATGCAGCGGCAAAGCCGCGAGATAGGCCAGCGGGTCGCGCTGATGATTGATGCAGGACACATAGACGTTGTTCACGTCGAGCAGCAGACCACAGCCGCTACGGCGAATGACCTCGGCGATGAAATCTGCCTCATCAAAAGTCGAGCGTTCGAACCCCAGATAAGTCGCCGGGTTTTCCAGCAGCATCGGCCGCTTGAGGGTGTTTTGTACCTGATCGATGTGCGCGCAGACGCGGTCAAGCGTGGGCGTGTCGTAGGCCAGCGGGAGCAGGTCATTGAGAAACACCGGGCCGTGGCTCGACCAGGCCAGGTGTTCGGAAAAGGATTGCGGTTGATAGCGTTCAATCAGCTCGGCCAGGCGCTTGAGGTGTTGTTGATCCAGCGGCGATTCAGCACCGATGGACAAGCCGACACCGTGCAGCGACAGCGGATACTGCTCACGAATCAAACCGAGAAAATGATGAAACGGACCGCCGGCCACCATGTAGTTTTCGGCGTGGACTTCGAAGAAACCGAGGTCCGGTGATGAACCGAGCACTTGTTGAAAGTGCCCGGTCTTGAGGCCCAGCCCGGCACGGGGCGGGAGCCCGGTGAGGGCTGCCTGAGTGCGCGCAAGGATATGGTCGTGGTGGCTGAACATGATCGTCACTCAGGCAGGCCGCGGATCAGGACTTGGCTTTGAACGCTTCGAGCTGACCGAAACCGGTCGGCGAGGTTTTGCTTTCGGTGGTGGCGCAGGTGCCTTTCGGAACGAGTTTCCAGGCGTTGGCCTGGTAGTCCATTTTCGCTGTGCCAGCGCAGGTGGTGCCTGCACCTGCGGCGCAGTCGTTCTTGCCTTTCATGGCCACGCCGAAGCATTTTTCCATGTTGGCATCGGCGGCTTGGGCGGTGGAGACGGTGGCGATGCTCAGCGCGGAACCAAGGGCCAGAACCAGAGCGGTGGCGGACAGGGTGCGAGTGGTAGCAGTCATGATGTTTCTCCAGGTTTTATCAGGGTGTCCGCAAGTGCTTTTGCGCTTGCTTGTCCCTCTAGAGAAAGGTCGGGGGGATGTGTTACAGGCGGGGATGAAATTTTTATAGAAATCTCGAATTCACATGTATCCCTGTGGGAGCGAGCCTGCTCGCGATGGCGTCGTGTCAGGCACCCATAAGTTGAATGACAGACCGCTTTCGCGAGCAGGCTCGCTCCCACAGGGTTTCTATGTTGTTCGTTCGCGAAATAAAAAAACGGCCCGAAGGCCGTTTTTTTGTTTAGCGATAACGCTCAACCACCCAGATACGCCTCGCGCACTTTCGGGTCGGTCAGCAGTGCTTCACCGGTGCCTTGCATAACCACACGGCCGTTCTCCAGAACGTAGGCGCGGTCGGCGATTTTCAGCGCCTGGTTGGCGTTCTGCTCGACCAGGAACACCGTCACCCCGTCCTTGCGCAGTTGTTCGATGATGTCGAAGATCTGCTGGATGATGATCGGTGCCAGGCCCAGCGACGGCTCGTCGAGCAGCAGCAGCTTGGGCTTGCTCATCAGCGCACGGCCGATGGCGAGCATTTGCTGTTCGCCGCCGGACATGGTGCCGCCGCGCTGGTTGAAGCGTTCTTTCAGGCGCGGAAACAGGCCGAGGACCTTGTCCATCTGCTCCTGATAATCGCCCTTGTCGGTGAAGAAGCCGCCCATGGACAGGTTCTCTTCCACGGTCAGACGAGCAAATACCCGACGACCTTCAGGGACCACGGCGATGCTCTTGCGCATGATCTGCGACGAGTCCTGGCCGACCAGTTCCTCACCCATGTAGCGGATGCTGCCGCTGTGCGCCTGCGGCGAACCGCAGAGTGTCATCAGCAGCGTGGACTTGCCGGCACCGTTGGCGCCGATCAGCGTGACGATCTCGCCCTGACGGACTTCGACGTTGACGCTGTGCAGTGCCTGAATCTTGCCGTAGAAGGTGGAAACGTTTTCGAACTGCAGCATTTACGCTTCCCCCAGGTAGGCTTTGATCACTTCAGGATTGTCGCGGATCTGTTCCGGCGTGCCGTCGGCCAGCGGTGTGCCCTGGTTGATCACGACGATGTGGTCGGAAATGCTCATGACCAGTTTCATGTCGTGCTCGATCAGCAGCACGGTGACGTTGTGCTCTTCACGCAGCACGCCGATCAGCGCCTTGAGGTCTTCGGTTTCCTTCGGGTTGAGGCCGGCGGCTGGCTCGTCAAGCATGAGGATCCGCGGGCGGGTCATCATGCAGCGGGCGATTTCCAGACGCCGTTGCTGGCCGTAGGCGAGGGTGCCGGCGGTGCGGTTGGCGAACTCTTTGAGGTTGACCTTTTCCAGCCAGTACTCGGCAAACTCCATCGCCTCGCGCTCGCTTTTGCGGAACGCCGGGGTCTTGAACAGGCCGGACAGGAAGTTGGTGTTCAGGTGCCGGTGCTGGGCGATCAGCAGGTTCTCGACCGCGGTCATGTCCTTGAACAGCCGCACGTTCTGGAAGGTACGCACCACGCCCTTGAGCGCGATCTTGTGGCCGGGCAGGCCCTGGATCGGCTCGCCGTCGAGCAGGATGCTGCCGCCGGTAGGCTGATAGAAACCGGTCAGGCAGTTGAACACGGTGGTCTTGCCCGCGCCGTTCGGCCCGATCAGCGCAACCACTTGTTTCTCTTTGACGGTCAAGGCCACACCGTTGACCGCGAGCAAACCGCCGAAGCGCATGCTCAGGTTTTCGACTTTAAGGATCTCGCGGCTCATTTGCGCAACTCCATGTGTGGGCGTTGCATCGGCAGCAGACCTTGAGGACGCCAGATCATCATCAACACCATCAGGGCACCGAACATCAACATGCGGTACTCGCTGAATTCACGCATCATTTCCGGCAACAGGATCATCACGATCGCCGCCAGGATCACGCCCAGCTGCGAGCCCATGCCACCCAGCACGACGATGGCGAGAATGATCGCCGACTCGATGAAGGTGAACGACTCCGGCGTCACCAGACCCTGGCGCGCGGCGAAGAAGCTGCCGGCAAAACCGGCGAACGCGGCACCGAGGGTGAACGCAGAAAGCTTGATCACGGTCGGGTTCAGGCCCAGCGCACGGCAGGCGATTTCGTCTTCACGCAGCGCTTCCCACGCACGGCCGATCGGCATGCGCAGCAAACGGTTGATCACGAACAGCGCAGCCAGTGCCAGCAACAGCGCAACGAGGTAAAGGAAAATCACCTTGTTGATCGAGTTGTATTGCAGGCCGAAATACTCATGGAACGTCTGCAGACCTTCCGCCGCTTTACGCTCGAAGGTCAGGCCGAAAAACGTTGGTTTTTCGATGTTGCTGATGCCGTTCGGGCCGCCGGTGATATCGGTCAGGTTGCGCAGGAACAGACGGATGATCTCACCGAAGCCGAGGGTCACGATTGCCAGATAGTCACCGCGCAGACGTAACACCGGGAAGCCCAGCAGGAAGCCGAACGTCGCCGCCATCAGACCGGCAATCGGCAGGCAGATCCAGAAACTCAGGCCGTAGTAGTGCGACAGCAGCGCGTAGCTGTAGGCGCCGACGGCATAGAAACCGACGTAACCGAGGTCGAGCAGGCCGGCCAGACCGACGACGATGTTCAGGCCGAGGCCGAGCATCACGTAGATCAGGATCAGCGTGGCGATGTCCACCGCGCCGCGCGAACCGAAGAACGGCCACACCAGGGCGATGATGATCAGCGCAATGATGAAGTAACGCTGAGTGGTCGGCAGGGTCAGGAAGTTGCTGGCCTTGGCCGGGATCAGCGGCATGCCCGGCGAGGAGCGCCAGGCTTTGCTGATCTGCTGATTGAACAGCACGCGCAGGAACATCAGCACCGAGCAGATCGCGATGGTCGCGAGCACCGCAGGGCTGGTGTTGTGCACTTCCAGGTTGATGCCGACGATGGTCAGTTTCAGACCGAGTACCGGGTAGGCCACGGCCCACACCAGCAAAGCGCTGAACAGCGCTTGTTTAAGATTCCTAGTCATACTTTCTCAACCTCCGGACGGCCCAGAATGCCGGTCGGACGGAACAACAGCACCAGAACCAGCAAGCCGAACGCCACGACGTCCTTGTACTGGTCGCCGAAGATATCGGCACCGAACGCTTCCGCTACACCGAGCACCAACCCGCCGAGCATCGCGCCGGGAATGCTGCCGATGCCGCCCAGTACCGCAGCGGTGAAGGCCTTGAGGCCGACGAGGAAACCGGCGTTCGGGTTGATCACCCCGTATTGCATGCTCAGCAGCACAGCCGCAACGGCTGCCAGCGCAGCACCAATGACGAAGGTCAGGGCGATGATGTTGTTGGTGTTGATGCCGAGCAGGTTGGCCATCTTGATGTCTTCGGCGCAGGCGCGGCAGGCGCGACCCAGACGAGAACGGGAGATGAACAGGGTCAGGCCGAGCATGGCGATCAGAGTGACCACGAACACCACGATCTGCATGTAGGAAATCAGCACTTCTTGTGCGCCACCCGGACCGAAGGCGAGGTTGCCCGGGATCAGGTTGGGGATTGCTTTGTCCTTGGAGTCTTGCGCCAGCAGAACGGTGTTCTGCAGGAAGATCGACATACCGATGGCGGAAATCAGCGGGATCAGACGGTTGCTGCCGCGCAGGGGGCGGTAGGCAATGCGTTCGATGCTGTAACCGTAGGAACTGGTGACGACGATGCTGGCGATGAACGCCGCGGTCATCAGCAGCGGGACACTGTCGAGTCCCATCATGGTCAGCCCGGCGATGGCGATGAACGCCACGTAGGAACCGATCATGTACACCTCGCCGTGGGCGAAGTTGATCATTCCAATGATGCCGTAGACCATCGTGTAGCCGATGGCGATCAAGGCATACATGCTGCCAACGTTGAGGCCGTTAACCAGCTGTTGGAAGAAGTGATAGAGGTCAGGCATTACAGCGCTCCTAAAAACCTGATACGCATTTCACTGGTGGAGTCATTTTCCCGCCCGGCCCCGTGGATCTCTATCCACTTCGAATCCGGGTTTTGCCAGCGAACCGCTGATGACGGTTTTGAGATTTTCAGGTGGGCAGACTGGCGGATCACGCCAGCGCGGCCCATACATTCGTAAAACAAAGCCCACGGCACGCCGTGGGCTTTATTGGCAGTCAGTCAGGCAGCGCCTTACTGAGGCGAAACTTCAGTTTTAGGTTTGCCGTTGTGCCATTCGTAAACCACGAATTTGAAGTCTTTCAGGTCGCCTTTGTCGTCGAAGCTCAGGTCACCGGTCGGGGTCTTGAACGAACCCTTGTGGATTGCTTCGGCAACTTTGGTAGCGTCTTCGGACTTGGCAGCGGTGATACCGGCGGCAATCACTTCAACCGCGGAGTAGGACGGGAACACGAACGGGCCGCTCGGATCTTCCTTCTTCGCTTTGAACGCGTCAGCCAGGGCAACGTTGGCCGGATCCTGGTCGAAGGATTTTGGCAGGGTCACCAGCAGGCCTTCGGACGCGTCCTTGGCGATCTGGGTGATCGAGTCGTTACCCACGCCTTCCGGACCCATGAACTTGGCTTTCAGGCCTTTTTCCTGAGCCTGACGCAGGATCAGACCCAGCTCCGGGTGGTAGCCGCCGTAGTAGACGAAGTCGACACCGGCTTGCTTGAGCTTGGCGATGATTGCCGAGAAGTCCTTGTCGCCGGCGTTGACGCCTTCGAACACGGCAACCTTGGTGCCTTTTTTCTCCAGAGTCGATTTCACCGCGGTGGCGATGCCTTCACCGTACTGCTGTTTGTCGTGCAGCACGCCAACCACTTTCGGTTTCACGTAATCGGCGATGTAGTTACCGGCGGCTGGGCCTTGGGCGCTGTCCAGACCGATGGTACGGAAGATCATTTTGTAGCCACGGGCGGTGATGTCCGGGCTGGTGGCAGCCGGGGTGATCATGATCACGCCTTCGTCTTCGTAGATGTCCGAAGCTGGCTGAGTGGAGCTGGAGCACAGGTGACCGACCACGAACTTGACGCCGTCGTTGACGACCTTGTTCGCTACCGCTACCGCTTGTTTCGGATCGCAGGCATCGTCGTATTCAACGGCTTCGAGTTTCTTGCCGTCGACGCCGCCCTTGGCGTTGATTTGCTCGATGGCCATTTTCGCGCCACTGAACTGCATGTCGCCGTACTGGGCTACTGGACCGGTTTTAGGACCGGCGATACCGATTTTGATGGTGTCAGCTGCGAACGAATGGCTGGCAACCCCGGCCAGAACCATAGCGGCAAACAGTTTGGAAATCTGCTTAGTAGCCTTAGTCATAGTGCTCCACTCTTACTGTTGTATTTTTTTAGAGTCCTGGCGCCGTAGCAGCAGAACCGGGTCAGATATCTTTGCGACATCCTCCGGAAAATGCCCCGGCAACTGTACCGGTACAGTGTAGAGCGCCGCTTGTTCAACTGGGAAGCGGGCGCCAAGGGGCAAAACCTGGGGGTGTCGCATTTTTGAATGAAAAAGACAGAATTGCGGCGGGGCTTTCGCGGGCATATACCCAATCAGCAGCATTCCCTGGCGTTCCTGCTCTTTTCGTTCGGTGCAGCAATTTGCAACCGGGTTTTTCTGGCGGACCACCAACGTTATGATTCGCGTCGATTTCTTTTCCGGACAGAGCCCATGAATCAAGAACCTAGCACCCTCTATGCCAAGCTGCTTGGGGAAACCGCATCTATTACCTGGAAAGAGTTGGAGCCGTTCTTTGCCAAGGGTGCCCTATTGTGGGTCGACCCTGAGCTGGATTTGATCGCCGCTGCCGAGGCCGTGGCGTCGGACGAAGGCGAGAAAGTCGCGGCCTGGCTGGCCGACGACAAGGTCGCCAAGCTGTCTGAAACGCGGGCGCTGGATATTTTCGAACGCGACCCGCCGCTGTGGGCAGTGGTGGTATCCCCATGGATTCTGATCCAGGAAAGGGCGGCCTCTGCAAGCGATGCACCTTGATGGTGCGAGTCGTCATCGGCGAAAAGTGTGTAGCGGAGTAGCGTGATGGCACGTTGCCGTAGAGAAACGCCACAGGCGCGTCTCACTTCACGGTGACGTAAACGTAACGGGAACAGTTGATCGAGCGGCCTGAGGGTCGCTTAATTGTTTCTGGATGTTGATTCAGTCAGATGTGTATCGGTCGGTAAGGCCCCTTCGCGAGCAGGCTCGCTCCCACAGGGGAATGCATTCCAAATGTGGGAGCGAGCCTGCTCGCGAATAGGGGCGACCCGGTAGCGGATCAGGCCGAATAACTCTTCCCGGTATGGTTATTCAGCGAAATAACCTTGGTCTTGCCAATCCGGTGACGATAGATCTCGCGCAGGTACTTGATCGACTTCTTCACACAATCGCGCGACAGGCGAATGTCGTTGATCGAGACGAACTTGTCTTTGTCGTTGATCAACTCGCGGTACTTCTTCTCGTACATCGGTTTGATCGCGTACCAGTTGGTGTCGAGAATCTTCGCCGGGTTTTCGAATTCGTTGAGCAAGTCGTCAATGCGGTCTTCGTCAAACTCTTCCTGAATGATGAAATCGAGAATCGAGTTGTCCAGCGTCTCGTCGAAACGGTACGGGGTTTTGGCGAAGCAGCGCTTGATAAACGCCACGATCAGGGTCAGGAAGTCGTCCGACAGGCACGGGCTCTTGGCGATCAGGGTGGTCAATGACAGGTTCGCCGAAGCGCCGATCACCAGCGCGTAACGTTTGAGCGTGGTATTGGGGAACAGGCTGTTGAGGTGGGTCTTCAACCGGTTCAGGTCCATGTACGACAGCTTGTAGTCCTTGGGCAGCGAAACGATCGAGACCACTGACGAGCAGTTTTTGAAGAAGTGCAGGTCATGCAGGGCGGCGGCGTCGTAGCCGGAATTCTTGTACTGCTCCAGCGACGCGCGATAGCGCTTGGACTCGATCGGCAGCAGGCTGATGCCTTCGATGGCCTGGGTGACCTTGTTGAAGTGCGGCAGGTCGATCGAGCGGAAGAACAGATCGTCGATGTTCAGGCGCTGCGGCTCTTTTTCAAAAACCTTGAACTTGTCGCTGCTCGGCGGCGGGGTTTCCGGTACCACCGATTCGGCGTAGGCAATCGCCACTGGGCCGGCCAGGCTCATGAACAGGTCGTTGGCATCCAGGCGAATGGTTTCGCCGATGTCGATGCCGGCGCGGCGGAAGTAGTTCTGGTCGTAGTCGGTGGTCACTGCCTGCGCGGTAAGAATGTTGAAAATCTGCTGCGAGATGTACTGGTTGGCGTGCTTCTCCATCGCATTGACATCAATGTTCTGGATGTTGCCGTCGTCGCTTTCTTCGGCGTACCGCATGATGTCGTTGGAGATCAGCATCATGGCGTTCCACGGGCGAATCCGTCCCATGACGCTGGCTTCGCTGCTGTCTTCGTTGGCGAAGTTGTAAGAGAAATCCCATTCCTCAGAAAGGTATTTGCACAGCAGACGCCCGGCGTTGATGTGCAGGGCTTCGGACATTTCGCTGCGGTGGTCGGAAATGTTCGGCAGCACGCAGATGCCGCTGGTGAAGATCGGCTCGAACACGAACGAATGACCGCTTTTGCCGTCGTGTTCGTCCATCGGCTTGGTGTCGAAGGTCTTGTTCATGTACGAGTGCTGCTGGGCCAGACCGAATTCCGAGGCCATGCCCGAACCGGTACCGCCGCCGGCACTGAAAATCGAAAAGTACAGGCGCGACTGGTTGGCTTTGATGCCGCAGCTGTCGATCAGGTACGAGTGGATCATTTTCCAGTCAGGGCTGGAAAAGCGCTGGGTGTCCTTGTTGAGGATGATCTTCGCCAGATACTGGCCGAGGATCGGCGCGTTACCGGCGCCACCGGCGTGGACTTCGGACAAGTCCATGATCTTCATCTTGCTGTAGTCACGCAGGAAGCCGCTTTTTTCGCCCTTGCGGGAAAAACGGATGCGCCCGGCGATGTCCTTGTCGAGGTCGCCTAGCATCACCAGCGGCTCGACCAGAAACACCGGTTTGGCCGATTTGTTGGTGCCGATGCGCAGGTTGTTTTTGATCCACTGCGCCGGGCTGTAGCCTTTGTCGACGAGGCGGCGGTCGGCCGGGCGGTCTTCGTTGTTGAATTCGTTGAGGTAGAACTTGCGCGCGTTGTACACCAGCTCCGCGACGTCGAGGGCGATGTTGGAGCCGCAGCGACCGAGGCCGATCAGGCACACCGAAGGGAATTCCTGATCGTTGTGCTGTTCGTTGTCGCCTTCCAGGTGCGGCGGGCGCGGGAACACCAGATCACGCAGGCCGTCGAGGTTGTCGAGGATGCGGTCGGTATTGGTTTCGGTGAAGTACAGGTATTGCTGGGTCGACAGCGGACGCGCGGGTTGCACAGGCTTGGTCGGGCTGTTGGCGGCGGGGCTGGAGGTCAGGTCGGAAATCGCAGTGGCAGGATTGTTTTTGGATGTCATGGTGCGCCATGTACCTGGACTGGGTTGGCCCGATGACCGATGTCAGCGAACCTCACGGAATAGGATCTCGCGTCTTTTTTGCGCGAATTGAGCCCGAGCGTCAGCGCTGTGGCCTGACTGTCGCTGGGGGGAATCCTTTCCTGATCGTTGTTGAATCGGCCATTATTCGGCGATCTTTAATGGAAAAGAGGCAAAATGATGTCAACGCTACCTTCGTTGGGGTTTGCCGGAATCGGCCTGATGGGCCTGCCGATGTGCCGGCGTCTGTTGGCGGCGGGTTACCCGCTGACCGTGTGGAATCGCAACCCGGCCAAGTGCACGGCACTGGTCGAGGCCGGTGCCCGGCAAGTGGCGAGCCCCGCCCAACTGTGCGAGCACGCGGACATCGTGATGTTGTGCCTGGCTGACACGGCGGTGGTGCGCGAGGTGGTGTTCGGCGAGGGCGGCATTGCCGAGGGCGCCAAAAACGCGCAACTGCTGGTGGATTTTTCCAGCCTCGAACCAACGGCAACCCGCGAGCTGGCCGCGCAACTGGCGCAGCGAACCGGCATGGGCTGGCTCGACGCGCCGGTCTCCGGCGGCGTGGTCGGCGCCGAGGCGGGCAGCCTGGCAATCATGGTCGGCGGCGCGGCGGCGGATCTTGAGCGGGTGCGCCCGGTGCTGCTGAGTCTCGGTCAGCGCGTCACGCACATGGGCGGCGTCGGTGCCGGCCAGGTCACCAAGGCCTGCAATCAGATGATTGTCGCCTGCAACGCGCTGGTGATTGCCGAGGTAGTGGCGTTGGCCGAACAGGCCGGGGTCGACGCCAGTCTGCTTGCCGAAGCGCTGGCCGGCGGTTTTGCCGATTCGAAACCGCTGCAGATTCTTGCCCCGCAGATGGCCGAAAGTCGTTTCGAACCGATCAAATGGCACGTGCGCACGCTGCTCAAGGACCTCGACACGGCGGTGAAATTTTCCCGAGAACAGGGTTCGGCGACGCCGCTCAGCGGATTGGCCGCACAACTGATGCGCCTGCATGGGGCGCAGGGCTATCTGGCGCAGGACCCAGCGACACTGGTGCAAATGTACCGCGCGCCAACAGCAACGGATTGAACGCCGGCGACGCCTTGCGCTGGTTGATTTCCTCCAGCACCGGGCGCAACTCGTTGAGCGGCACCGGACGGCTGAGCAGGTAGCCCTGAATGAAATCGCAGCCCGAGCGCTCGAGAAACTCGTATTGCTCCAGGCTTTCCACGCCCTCGGTGACCACCTGCAGGTGCAGGGTGTGCGCCATGACGATGATCGCCTGGACGATCTCCATGTCCGCCGTAGCCTTGGGGATGTCGAGGATGAACGAGCGGTCGATTTTCAAGGTGTTGAGCGGTAGCCGCTTAAGGTAGGCCAGCGACGAATAGCCGGTGCCGAAGTCGTCGATCGACAGCGACACGCCGAGCGCGCGGATCTGTCGCAACAGCACCAGGGTATTGGCGATGTTGCCCATCAGCGCGTTCTCGGTGACCTCCAGCTCCAGCCGCTCCGGCGCCACCCCGGCGCTGCGCAGGGCGTGTTCGATTTCATCGGCCAGTTCCTCGCGGGCCAGATTCAACGGCGAGCAGTTCCAGGCGATTTTCAGCTCCTCGCAGCCATGGCTGGAGAGTTCGCCGAGATCACGACAGGCGCGCCGCAGAACCCAGTTGTCCAGTTCGGCGATCAGTCCGTTGTTTTCGGCGATGGCAATAAAACGATCCGGGGTGAGCAAACCGTGCAGCGGGTGCTGCCAGCGAATCAGCGCTTCGAGCTTGGTGACGCGACCGGTTTTCAGTTCGAAGATTGGCTGGTAATACAGCATCAGACCGTTTTCCTCACGCAGGGCGTGGCGCAGTTCTTCTTCGAGTTGCAACTCCATGGTTGCGCGGCTTTTCAGGCTGGAATTGAAAAAGTGCAGGCCGTTGCGCCCTGCGCCTTTGGACTGGTACAGCGCGAGGTCGGCGTGTTTGAGCAGTTCTTCGCAAGTCGTGCCGTCTTCAGGAAACAGGCTGATGCCGATGCTGGTGGTCATCACCATGCGCCGGCCGGCCAGTTCGATCGGTTCCTTCATCTTGAGCATGATGCGCTGAGCCATGCCGCGCGCTTCTTCGCGGTCGTGCAGGCTGATCAGGATGCAGAACTCGTCACCGCCGAACCGCGCGACCACGTCTTCGTGGCTGCGTACCGAGCTTTTGATGTGCTGGGCGATGACTTTGAGCAGCGCGTCGCCGGCGTCATGCCCGAGGCTGTCGTTGATCCGTTTGAAGTGATCGATGTCGAGAAACATCACCGCGAGCATGCCGCCCTCGCTGGTTTTCTGGCTGAGTTTTTCGGCGAACATCTGGTTGAAACCACGGCGGTTGATCAGGTTGGTCAGCGCGTCGTAATTGGCCGCTTGCTGTAATGACATGCGTGCCTGATCGAGCTGGCTGAGCAGGGCGTTGACCCGGCGCAGGTCGTGCTCCTTGTTCTGCAGCTTCTTGTCGGCGAGAGCGGCGCTGATCGCACTGCCCAATATCAACAGGATGATCAACGCCACCGTCAGGCCAAGTTGCAAATGCCCGCTTGCACCGCCGCTCGCGGCCACGCCGCCCTCGGGTATGACCAGGTTCAGCGCAGCCATGCCGATAAAATGCATGCTGATGATGCCAGCGCCGAGAATCAGCGCAGCGCTGTATTTGAGCAACTGATGGGCCACGCCGCTGCCTTCGCTCAGATAGCGGGCCACCCACAGCGCGGCGAAACTGGCACCGATGGCGATCAGCACCGACAACGCGAACAGTCCCGGATGGTAGTAACTGGTTGCGCTCGATTTCATCGCCGCCATGCCAACGTAATGCATGCCGGCGATCCCCAGGCCAATGACGCACGCCGTTTTCAGGCAGCGCAACGCACTGGGCTGCACCTCGCTCAGGGTTTGCATGGCGAGCCAGGAGGCGAGCAGGGCGATCAGCAGGGAGAAGAGGGTGATGCCGAGGTCATACTCGATATCGATGGGCGTCTGAAAAGCCAGCATGCTGATGAAGTGCATGGCCCAGATGCCGCCGGCCAGACAGGTCGCGCCGATCCAGCGCCAGAGACGCCGCGATGGCAGATCCTCGGCATGCACCACACGCTCGGCCATATCGAGCGTCGCGAAACTCGCCGCGCAGGCGACCAGATAGGCCGCCAGCACCAGCAACGGATTGTGAGTGCAATCGAGAATGACCTGCCCGCGCGCCGGCAGCTCGGTAACAAAATGCAAACCAAGCCACTCCATAGCGTGCCCCGTCTCTGAAGTCGTCCTGACTGCGCGTTCAACGCAGGCGAATGACTGGAGTATAGAGGCGGATTTCAGGCTGCAAGGCGTAGTGGCATATTGGTGCTAATGAATTTGACATGA
This sequence comes from Pseudomonas retamae, assembly GCF_043496865.1. Lineage (NCBI taxonomy): Bacteria > Pseudomonadati > Pseudomonadota > Gammaproteobacteria > Pseudomonadales > Pseudomonadaceae > Pseudomonas > Pseudomonas retamae. The sequence goes on along the minus strand of NZ_JBIEIL010000005.1, from coordinate 188,465 downwards.
GCCTCATAGCGTTTAGCGCTAAGGCTCAGGCGATGCGCTCCAGAGGCAGGTCGTTCCAGTGCGGATCAAGCGGCGGCAGACCGTGCGCGGCGCGGGCCTTGTCGCAGTCGGGGTTGTGTTCACCGTTCTCCCACGACGCTTCGAACTCGCGGCAGGTGCTTGAGCGTTTCTCATAGATTGTGCAGGCCACGGCGCTGCCGACCTCGCCCGCCAACGACAGGCAACGTGCGGGTTTGCGGTCGGTACCGATCATCGCCACCCGGCTCGGGGTAATTTGCGCGACCAGTTCATCGGGCACTGTACCGCCGGAGGATGCACATTCACCCCAGAAAAAAGACACGCGAAAATGGGAACAGCAGGCACCGCAATTCAGACACGGACTGACTTCAGACATGGGCGAGGGTATCAAAGGGATTGATCGGCAGATCCGGACGGATCCGGCGGCCATTCTAGGCTTTGCCATGGACTTGGGAAGGGGGGCGCGAAAGTATTTTTTTGTGCCTGGATTTTGCCGTGAAAGCCCCGTATGGCGGGGGATTTCAGCGTTATCAAGGGCTTACGTTTCGTTACAGTGCGATGGGCCGATATCAGGCTGACGAATGATCACAGACAGCCCCCGCGCGGCTGACTAGATTGCAGGTTCCGGGCTCGAACGCGCTGGCAGTGAAGCCCCATAACAATAAAGAGACGGACCCATGCAGAACTCGACCCAAGCGGCGAATGCCTGGCGCATTCTGTTTTTGCTGTTCCTCGCCAACCTGTTCAATTTCTTCGACCGCACCATTCCGGCGATCATCATCGAACCTATCCGCATGGAATGGCACCTCAGCGACTTTCAGCTGGGCATCATCGGTACTGCGTTCACCATCGTTTACGCCATTGCCGGCCTGCCACTCGGGCGCATGGCCGACACCGGTTCACGCAGCAAACTGATGGGCTGGGGTTTGGCGACCTGGAGTGCACTGACTGCGGTCAACGGTATGGTCGGCAGTTTCTGGAGCTTCCTGATCGTACGCATGGGTATCGGCATCGGCGAAGCCAGTTATGCGCCAGCGGCGAACTCGCTGATCGGCGATCTGTTTCCGGCGCACCGTCGGGCGCGGGCCATGGGCATTTTCATGCTTGGCCTGCCGCTGGGGCTGCTGCTGGCGTTCTTCACCATCGGCGCGATGGTCAAGGCCTTCGACAGTTGGCGCGCGCCGTTCTTTATCGCCGCGGTGCCGGGGCTGATCCTGGCGGTGTTCATGTTCTTCATCAAGGAACCCAAGCGCGGCGCGGCGGAAACCGTGCAGGTCTCGCAGGAGAAAGTCGACAAGCCGATTCGTCGCGTGCTGGCGGTGCCGACGTTTCTGTGGCTGGTGATGGCCGGGCTGTGCTTCAACTTCGCAACCTACGCCTGCAACTCCTTTCTGGTGCCGATGCTGCAACGCTATTTCCTCATGCCATTGCAGGAAGCGGCGGTAGCTACGGGAATTATCGTCGGCGTGACCGGGCTGGTCGGGCTGACATTGGGCGGCTGGATCGCTGACAAGATTCATCAGCGCGTGGCCAGCGGGCGGCTGTTGTTTGCCGGGTTCAGCCTGATCATCTCGACCCTGTGCACGGCGTGGGCACTGCATGCCGGGCGAATCGAGATCGGCGTGTTCGTCGCGGTATTCAGCGTCGGCTGGCTGTTCGCCTATAACTTCTACACCTGCGTCTACACGGCGATTCAGGACGTAGTCGAACCGCGCTTGCGGGCGACGGCGATGGCGTTGTTCTTTGCCGGGCTGTATCTGCTCGGCGGTGGTTTGGGGCCGGTGGTGGTCGGTGGTTTGTCGGACCATTTCGCGCACACGGCAATGCTGTCGGCGGGCGCGGAGCAGATGACCGAGGCGTTCAAGGCGGTCGGCCTGCATGACGCGATGTACCTGATCCCGGTGGCGCTGTTTCTGACCATGGTGTTTCTGTTTCTGGCTTCGCGGTGTTTTGTGCGGGATGCGCAGCGGATGAAGGAGGGCTTGGTAGCGGTGGTTGAGCCTGAAATTTCTGCGGCGACTGCCTGACCGTTTTCGCGAGCAGGCTCGCCCACATGATCGTTCCCACGCTCCGCGTGGGAATGCAGCCCGGGACGCTCCGCGTCCCTATCGAAGCTGGAACGCAGAGCGTCCCTTGAGGCATTCCCACGCAGAGCGTGGGAACGATCGGCCCGCATCACTGCGGGCCTTGTTGTTTTTGAGCGGTGGAGCGGGGCGGTTAGCCCGCTACCAACACCCGAATCGCTTCCAGACGCAACGCCGCTTTATCCAGCATCGCCAGACCCTGCTCACGCTGAGTGCGCAACGCTTCCAGTTCGCTGTCACGCACGGTCGGGTTGACCGCTTGCAACGCGGTCAGGCGCGCCAGTTCTTCGTCGGTGTCGGCGGCCAGACGACGACGCGCCTCGGCCACACGCTCGGCGTGACGCGGGGCGATCTTGTCTTCGCCGGCGTTGATCCGCGGCGTCAGCTGATCGCGCTGGGCCTGGATGAACTTGTTGGCGCTGGCGCGCGGCACGCTTTCCAGCTGATCGTTGAGGGTTTCGAAGGATACCCGTGGCGACAGGTCGTTGCCGTTGGCATCGAGCAGGCAGCGCAGCGCCGCCGGTGGCAGGTAGCGACCCAGTTGCAGCGAACGCGGTGCGACCACTTCGCTGACATACAGCAATTCGAGCAACACGGTGCCCGGTTTCAACGCCTTGTTCTTGATCAGCGCGACGGCGGTGTTGCCCATCGAACCGGACAACACCAGGTCCATGCCGCCCTGCACCATCGGGTGTTCCCAGGTGATGAACTGCATGTCTTCGCGCGACAGCGCCTGGTTGCGGTCGTAGGTGATGGTCACGCCTTCGTCGTCGCCCAGCGGGAAGCTGGCGTCGAGCATTTTCTCGCTCGGCTTGAGGATCAGGGCGTTTTCCGAATGGTCTTCGCTGTCGATGCCGAACGCGTCGAACAGGGTTTCCATGTAGATCGGCAGGGCGAACTGGTCGTCCTGCTCAAGAATCGCTTCGACCAGCGCTTCACCTTCGCCAGCGCCGCCGGAATTAAGTTCCAGCAAACGGTCGCGACCGGTATGCAACTCAGCTTCCAGACGCTCACGCTCGGCGCGTGCTTCGTCGATCAGCGCTTGCCATTCGCCGTCGTCGGCTTCTTCGAGCAGCGGCAGCAGGCGCGGGCCGAACTGATGCTGCAAGGCGTTGCCGGTCGGGCAGGTATTGAGGAAAGCGTTGAGCGCTTCGTGGTACCACTGGAACAGGCGCTCTTGCGGGCTGGTTTCCAGGTAAGGCACGTGCAGTTCGATGATGTGTTTCTGGCCGATCCGGTCGAGACGACCGATACGCTGCTCGAGCAGGTCCGGGTGCGACGGCAGATCGAACAGCACCAGGTGGTGAGCGAACTGGAAGTTGCGACCTTCACTGCCGATTTCCGAGCAGATCAGCACCTGCGCGCCGAACTCTTCATCGGCGAAGTAGGCGGCGGCGCGGTCACGCTCAAGGATGTTCATGCCTTCGTGGAACACCGTGGCCGGGATGCCGGAACGCACGCGCAGGGCGTCTTCCAGATCCATCGCGGTTTCAGCGTGGGCGCAGATCACCAGCACTTTGGTGCGCTTGAGCATTTTCAGCTGATCGATCAGCCACTCGACGCGCGGATCGAATTTCCACCAGCGTTCTTCTTCGCTGGCCTCTGGCTGGGACTGGAAGCTGACTTCCGGGTACAGCTCGGCGTGTTCGCCCAGCGGCAGTTCGAGGTATTCGTCCGGGCATGGCAGTGGGTACGGATGCAGCTTGCGCTCCGGGAAACCCTGCACGGCAGCACGGGTGTTACGGAACAGCACACGGCCAGTGCCATGACGATCGAGCAGTTCACGCACCAGACGCGCGCTGGCTTCGGTGTCGCCATCGTTGACCGCGGTCAGCAAGGCTTCGCCTTCGTTGCCGAGGAAACCGTGAATGGTCTTGTGCGCTGCGGGCGAGAGGCGGCCCTTGTCGAGCAGTTCCTGAACGGCTTCGGCCACCGGGCGATAGTTGTCGCTCTCGGCGCGGAATGCGGCCAAGTCATGGAAACGGTTCGGGTCAAGCAGGCGCAGACGGGCGAAGTGGCTGTCCTGCCCGAGTTGTTCCGGGGTGGCGGTGAGCAGCAGCACGCCGGGGATGACTTCGGCCAGTTGCTCGACCAGCGAGTATTCCGGGCTGGCCTTTTCTTCGTGCCAGACCAGGTGGTGCGCTTCGTCGACCACCAGCAGATCCCAACCGGCAGCGAACAGTGCGTCCTGAGCTTTTTCATCGGCGACCAGCCATTCCAGCGCGACCAGCGCCAGTTGCGTGTCTTCGAACGGGTTGGTGGCATCGCTTTCGATGAAGCGTTCTTCGTCGAACAGCGCGACCTGCAGGTTGAAGCGGCGGCGCATCTCCACCAGCCACTGGTGCTGGAGGTTTTCCGGAACGAGGATAAGCACGCGATTGGCGCGGCCGGACAGCAGTTGGCGATGAATCACCAGACCGGCTTCGATGGTTTTACCCAGACCCACTTCGTCCGCCAGCAATACCCGCGGCGCGATGCGGTCGGCGACTTCCCGGGCGATGTGCAACTGGTGCGCGATCGGTTGCGCGCGCACGCCACCCAGGCCCCAGAGCGAGGACTGCAACTGGCGGCTGGTGTGTTCCAGGGTGTTGTAGCGCAGGGAGAACCACGGCAGCGGATCGATCTGCCCGGCGAACAGGCGGTCGCTGGCCAGACGGAACTGAATGAAGTTCGACAGCTGGGTTTCCGGCAGGGTGACGGCTTCGTTCTGCGCGTTGAGACCGTGATAAACCATCAGCCCGTCGACATCGTCGACCTGCTGCACGGTCATCTTCCAGCCTTCGAAGTGGGTGATGCTGTCACCCGGCGAAAACCGCACGCGGGTCAGGGGCGCATTCCGTAGCGCGTACTGGCGGGTTTCGCCAGTGGCCGGGTAAAGCACGGTCAACAAGCGGCCGTCCTGTGCCAGAACGGTGCCTAAACCAAGCTCTGCTTCGCTGTCACTGATCCAGCGTTGCCCCGGTTGATACTGCTGCGCCATGCTGCCTGACTCCCACCTTGAAAAAGCGGGCTATCTTAACGGAATGACGGCCTCAGGGCCAAAGGAATAGGAGCAGTGGCGAGCTTTTAGCTGCTGGCTGCAAGGCGAAGCCGGTGGCGGTCATGCGTCGGTTTTATCAAGGATGCGGGCACCTGTGGGTGCCAACCGGGTCACAAGTTTGCGACGGGCGGCTCAAGGCGCCTGTACCGCAGCCGATAGCCTGCACACAGGAGACCTATATATGTTGCCACCGATGCTCCCCTTGAGCGCCGTGCCGATCACTTCCCAGCAGGATCCGATCCGCCAGCGGCCGGACATCCCTCCGGTGGTACCGGTGCAGGAAAGCTCCAACGAAAGCACGATCGATCTGCAAAAACGCAATCCCGAAGAGGATGGCCTGTTGCTGCGCGAGGAACAGCGCCGCCAGCATGAGCGCGAACGTCGGCGTCGCGAGGCTGATGAAGATCCGGAAGAACATCTGGCCGTACCCGGTACCGAACTCAATGCCGACAACACCGTGCCGGTAGTGCCGCTGATGGAAGATCAGCCGCGTCAGGGCTTGTGGGTCGATATCGAAATCTGAATGTGCCGGTGCGGCTGGTCAGCGCTCGCGTCAGGCGGCATGATTGGCGCAGTCCTGCCGGTGATGTGGCAGTTGTGATCCTTTTCTGCGATGTACTGATGCCATGAGCCAAGACGACAAACTGATCGACCTCAGCACTGAGCGCGCCAAGCGTGTGCATGACCTCAACGAGAAGCGCCTGAACGAAGTGCGCCAGGCGTTCGAGCAGGCGATGCCGTTGGGAAAAGCCAAGAAAAAGTCGAAGAACAAGCCGAAAAAGCGCTGATCTCCCTCTGCATTCCTTGATGCAGGTCATTTAATTTCCCCTCTTTTCTCTCTTTGTCGCGGACATTGATCCTGGTCAATGTGCGTGTCCGTGTGTCTGCTAATTTGCACTCATCGCAGCAAAGCAGGGGCCAGGAGGCCAGTCATGTTTTTCGATAACGTGGTGTTTGCCGGGGTCCTGACGGTGGGGCTGATGGTGCTGTTTTTTGCAGGGTTTGGGTTTTTTATCTGGAAGGATGCGCATAAGCGGCGCAAGTAAGTTCTTCTGGGTTGATGGGCACGCAAGGCATTTTGGGGCGACTTCGGTTGCCCCTTTTTTTTGGCCTTGGCGCCTTGGCGGCCTTTGGGCCGACCAAGCTCTTGGGGTTTTGGGTGAATATCCGTTGCTTCGGGTGTTGCGGCTGGCGGTTTCGCCCTTACGGCGAGTCCCTTTTTCAGACGCCAAAAAGGAACCAAAAGGCTTTGCTCCTACGTACGGCCCTCGCAGGCTCGGGTCCCTTCGCTCCGGGATCGATCCGGGCGCAGCGGCTACGGTTTGCTTCGCTGCACCTACTTCCGCTGTGTCTGGCTGCGCCAGACGGTCGCTGCGCTCCCACGCCCCGATCGATCCCTGCGCTCAGCCTTCCGATGTCGCTGGTTAGGCAAGATCAAGATCAAGGGCACGCGAGCTAACGCTCATTGTTGAGTGGTTAGAAGCGTCGCATGGCTTGAGATTTTCGGTGGATTCGCCCCTCACCCCAGCCCTCTCCCGAGGAGAGGAGCCGATCTGCGTGCCATTCAAAATTTGAATACGACTCGGTATCGAACGTCGGCATATCTCTCACATTCACCACGGTCAGTCCCCTCTCCCTCCGGGAGAGGGCTAGGGTGAGGGGCTTTTGATTTTGCTCCGGCTTTTGATTTTGCTCTGGCTTTAGCTCTTGATCTGGCTTTTGATCTTTTGCCCCTTCGGCAGGCTGAGTGAAGGGATCGATCCGGGTGTGGGAGCGTAGCGACCGTACGACGAAGTCGTACACAGCGGAAGGAGGTGCAGCGAAGCAAACCGTAGCCGCTGCGCCCGGAGCGATTCCGTAACGAAGGAACCCCGAGCCCCAGCGAGGGGCCGAACGCCGGGGCAAAGCCTTTTGGTTCCTTTTTGGCGTTTGAAAAAGGGACTCGCTGTAAGAGCGAAACCATAAGAAGCCGTTACCGCAGCAACGGATATGCTCACAAATCTCATCCCCCTAAACCAAAAAAGGCGCGATTCCAAAGAATCGCGCCTCCTTCACAAGCAGCTGAAGATCAGCTACCCAACGCCTTGGAAGCCAGCCAGAACAACCCGGCCGACAGCGCCACCGTCGCCGGCAAGGTCAACACCCACGCCAGCAAAATGGTCTTGACCGTGCCGCCCTGCAAGCCGCTCTTGTTGGCAACCATGGTGCCGGCTACACCCGAAGACAACACATGTGTGGTCGACACCGGCAGGCTGAAGATGTTGGCCATGCCGATCAAACTGGCGGTGGTGATCTGCGCCGACATGCCCTGGGAATAGGTCATGCCCTGCTTGCCGATCTTCTCACCGATGGTCAGCACCACACGCTTCCAGCCCACCATGGTGCCCAGGCCCAGGGCCAGTGCAACCGCCAGAATCACCCAGAACGGGGCGTATTCGGTGGTGGTGGTCAGGTCTTTGCGCAGCTTGTCGAGGTCAGCCTTTTCACGGGCTTCGAGGCCTGGCAGTTTGCCGACTTTCTTCGCCGTGTCGTCGAGGCAGAGCAGGTAACGACGTACCTCGATACGGCTTTCCGACGAGAGCGAGTGGTAGTCCGCTACACCTTTGAGGGTGTGCAGCAGGGCGGAGATGGTCGGTTCGGTCTGCTGCGGGTTGCAGCGGAATTTCTCCGGCAGGTCGCCTTCCACGCTTTTGCCCAGGGCCAGGAACTCACCCAGCGAATCGGCGTTGCGCTGGTAGAACTGGCTCAGGTGCAGGGTCGCGTCGCGGGTGCGTTCGATCTGGTAGGTGGTGCTGTTCAGGTCGAGCACGAACTGCGCCGGCACGATACCAATCAGCACCAGCATGATCAGGCCGATGCCTTTCTGGCCATCGTTGGAGCCGTGTACGAAGCTCACGGCCATGGCCGAGATCACCAGGACCAGACGGTTCCAGAACGGCGGGTGTTTCTTGTCGTCGATCTTGCGGCGCTGTTCCGGGGTCTTGTGCATCTTCGACAGCGGGCGCCACCACTTAAGGCCGATCAGCACCAGGGCGGCGATCAGGAAGCCGGCCATCGGCGAGAACACCAGCGAGGCGCCGATGTCGATCGCTTTCTGCCAGTTCACGCCATCTCTCAACGGGATGTCGTTGATCAGCGCGTTGGCCAAACCAACACCGAGGATCGAGCCGATCAGGGTGTGCGAGCTGGAAGCCGGGATACCGAAGTACCAAGTGCCCAGGTTCCAGGCGATGGCCGCCGCGAGCAACGAGAAGACCATTGCCAGGCCATGGCCGGTGTTCACATTGATCAGCAGCTCCACCGGCAGCAAGTGGACGATGGCATACGCCACGCCCACACCGCCCAGCAGCACGCCGAGGAAATTGAACACGCCGGAAAAGAACACTGCCAGGTGTGGCGGCATGGCTTTGGTGTAGATAACAGTGGCTACCGCGTTAGCGGTGTCATGAAATCCATTGATGAACTCGAAGGCGAGGACAAACGTCAGGGCGAGCAAGAGGCTCACAAGCACCCAAGCATCCAGTCCGCTGAATAAATCGATCATGAAGGTTTTCTGACCCGGTCGTAAGGGGGCGCGATTATGCCAGAAAAGACAGGAAATCGATGCCCTGTCTGCTCACTGGTCACACTCTTCTTCAAGTTAATTTGTTGCAGCGCGTTAAAACCAAGCGGTGCGCATGGTTTTTCAAGTAATTGATTCTATTAATAAAACCCGAGATTTGCCGGCATTTTCAAAGACTGGGTGAGCGCTCAAACGCTTGTCTGAAATATCTGTGAAACCTGTAGGACGTCTGTCATCAGCCTGTCAGACCTCGGGATAGCCGCTGCCCGCGGGTAGCGGGCGCGCGAGGCATCGTCGTTTCACCGCGCTTGTAAACGGTGCGGACGCAAACCTTCAAAAACCGGCGCCTGTATTCAAGGCTCCTCGGCTTTGAGTTCCTTTTCGATTTTTTCGATTTCCTGCTTGAATACCTGATCCTGAACGGTCGGGCGCTTGCGCCAGGCTTTGCGTTCCGGTTCGGGCTGAGCGGCGTAGGTGGTGACTTCCCCGCCGTAAACTTCCTTGTAACGTTGTTCCTGGCGCTCAAGTTCCGCGCGCAGTTCGTCTTTCGTCACAGTGCTACCTGTATGAGTTGAGTTGTAAGTCTGGTGAAACGCATGGCAACGAATCGCTCGAGCACCCTCGCAATCTCAATGCCGAACTGGCATTAGTTCAATCGTTGGGCGATCGGGACTTGCGTATGTCAGGCGGCTACGGCACCAGATAAAACTGACGCAGCATCAGTTTCCTGTTTCGGCGAACGCAGGCGTTGCATGAGTAATGGCGTCTGGCGCTGGCCGGGCTGTCGATGATGGACATCACCTCAGCGGGTGGCGATCCCGGTCGAAGGAAACACGGCGCCACTGAGGTGCATTATAGCCATCGATTCAGGAATGACTATCTTTGCCAAGTTAAAAACGGTTCTGAATGTGTGATTGTTTTGTTGCGCAGAAGTTTATTAGTTGTGGCACAAGCCAAGGACTATTTACCGTGTGATGAGTTTTTGGCGCCATTAAGTCGAGCAACTAAGGCGGTCATCGAGACGGTGGTGAGGTTGATTCAGGCAGCTCGAGAGGGGATAGGCAATCGATTGCGATTATCGGTCGACGGTTCGATAATCGCCCAATGTTGCGCGCCCAGCGCTTGTGCATTCGGGTGCGAGCCGTTTGTATAACCACTGATCCGAGCCGGACCAAGGACCTTAGATGAACGATCAAATGCGCAATTCCTTCACTTCCGTGGCGCCGCCGATCGTCGCTTCGCCGGCCAAGCGCATTCAGGCCCTGACCGGCGATCCGGATTTCATGACCTCTTTGGCCCGCGGTCTGGCCGTGGTGCAGGCCTTTCAGGAGCGCAAGCGCCATCTCACCATCGCGCAGATCAGCCACCGCACCGAAATCCCGCGCGCGGCGGTGCGCCGTTGCCTGCACACGCTGATCAAACTCGGCTACGCCACGACCGACGGTCGCACCTATTCATTGTTGCCGAAAGTCTTGACCCTCGGCCATGCCTACTTGTCGTCGACACCGCTGGCCGTTTCTGCCCAGCCGTACCTCGATCGCATGAGCGAACAAGTGCACGAAGCCTGCAACATGGCCACGCTCGAAGGCGACGACATTCTGTACATCGCCCGTTCGGCGACCACTCAGCGGCTGATTTCGGTTGACCTGTCGGTCGGCGGGCGGCTGCCAGCCTATTGCACGTCGATGGGGCGGATTCTGCTGGCGGCACTCGACGATACGTCGCTCGGCGAATACCTCGATCACGCGGAACTGGTGGCCAAGACCAGCCGCACGATCCATACCCCTGACGCCTTGCTCGCCTGCCTGCAAGAGGTGCGGCAGCAGGGCTGGTGCATCGTCGATCAGGAACTGGAGCAGGGCCTGCGTTCGATTGCTGTGCCGGTGTATGACGCGTCCGGCCAGGTGGTCGCAGCACTCAACGTCAGTACCCATGCCGGGCGGGTCAGTCGTAGCGAGCTGGAGCAGCGCTTTCTGCCGGGCCTGCTCAGCGCCAGTCGCGACCTCAGCGCGCAATTGTTTGCCTGATGAAGCTGTTCGATAAACGCACAGTGTTGCGTTTATCGAATTGACGCTAAAACCCTCGGATCATTAATGTCGCGGCAGCGTCATCCGGCGCTGACCAGCAGAGTCAGCCCGGACTGCCGACTCCGATAATAATGACAAGAGGCACCTCACCATGCGCATGTTCTCCGACTGTCCGCCTTGCCGACTCTGTTGCCGGATGCAACGCGACGCCTGATTCAAACCTCTATTCTCATGACCGTGCTGCCCGTTGGCCGGCCATCGTTCGACTGCGTTTTTTGCGTGGAATAAAAATAATGAACCAGCCTCAGTCCGCTGTGGGTAACTGCCTCGATGTGCAGACCTTCATCAATGCCCAACCGATCTCGCGCTATCAATGGCGCGTGGTGATCCTGTGTTTCCTGATTGTCTTTCTCGATGGCCTCGACACCGCCGCCATGGGCTTCATCGCCCCGGCGCTGTCGCAGGACTGGGGCATCGACCGCGCCAGCCTCGGCCCGGTGATGAGCGCCGCGCTGATCGGCATGGTCTTCGGTGCCCTCGGTTCCGGCCCGCTGGCTGACCGCTTCGGCCGCAAAGTAGTGCTGGTCGGCGCCGTGCTGCTGTTCGGCGCTTTCAGTCTGGCTTCGGCTTACAGCACCAACGTCGAACAACTGCTGGTGCTGCGTTTCTTGACCGGTCTCGGCCTGGGCGCGGGGATGCCGAATGCCACCACGTTGCTCTCGGAATACACCCCGGAGCGCAAGAAATCGCTGCTGGTGACCAGCATGTTCTGCGGTTTCAACCTTGGCATGGCGGGCGGCGGATTCATTTCCGCCAAGCTGATTCCGGCGTTCGGCTGGCACAGCCTGCTGTTGATCGGCGGGGTGCTGCCACTGATTCTCGCCGTGGTCCTGCTGTTCTGGCTGCCGGAATCGGCGCGTTACCTGGTAGTGCGCAATCGTGGCACCGACAAAGTGCGCAAGACGTTGGCGCCGATCGACCCGGTGACCGTGGCCCAAGCCTCGAGCTTCAGCGTGCCGGAACAGAAGACGGTCAAGGCGCGCAACGTGTTTGCGGTGATCTTCTCAGGCACTTACAGCACCGGCACCTTGCTGCTGTGGCTGACCTATTTCATGGGCCTGGTCATCGTTTACCTGCTGACCAGTTGGCTGCCGACGCTGATGCGCGACAGCGGCGCGAGCATGGAGCAGGCCGCCTTCATCGGTGCGTTGTTCCAGTTCGGTGGCGTATTGAGCGCGGTGGCGGTGGGCTGGGCGATGGACCGCTTCAACCCGCACAAGGTCATCGGCACGTTCTACCTGCTGGCCGGGGTGTTTGCCTACGCGGTAGGGCAGAGCCTGGGCAACATCACTCTGCTGGCAACCCTGGTGCTGGTGGCGGGGATGTGCGTGAACGGCGCGCAATCGGCAATGCCATCGCTGGCGGCGCGGTTTTATCCGACCCAGGGGCGGGCGACCGGCGTGTCGTGGATGCTCGGGATTGGCCGCTTCGGCGCGATTCTTGGCGCGTGGATGGGCGCGACGTTATTGGGCCTTGGCTGGAACTTCGAGCAGGTGCTGACCGCACTGGTGATTCCGGCCGGGTTGGCGACGGCAGCGGTAGTGATCAAGGGCATGGTCAGTCATGCGGATGCTACCTGAGTCTCCCAGAGCAGGATCTTCTATGAGTGTTCCGGCCCCTTCGCGAGCAGGCTCGCTCCCACATTTTGAAATGCATTCCACTTGTGGGAGCGAGCCTGCTCGCGAAGCTTTTGTTCTTGGTTGTTAGGGAAACAACAATCTGTTCGATAAACGAACACTCAGTCGATTATCGGATTGTTTGGCCATTTCCCCAGGCTTAATCTTCAGTGACTCCGGCGCTGAACCTCGCGCCTTTTTATCACTGGCGATTCACTCTAAAAACGGGAGCCCGCTCCATGGCTGAGATCCTTTCGCTGCACGACGCGGTGAAGCAATTCGTCAACGATGGCGACACCGTCGCGCTCGAAGGCTTCACGCACCTGATCCCTACGGCAGCGGGTCATGAAATCATTCGTCAGGGCAAGAAAGATCTGACCCTGGTGCGGATGACCCCCGACCTGATCTACGACCAACTGATCGGCGCCGGTTGCGCACGCAAGTTGATTTTCTCCTGGGGCGGTAACCCGGGCGTCGGTTCGCTGCACCGCCTGCGCGATGCGGTCGAGAAACAGTGGCCGCATGCGCTGGAAATCGAAGAACACAGCCACGCCGACCTGGCCAACGCCTACGTCGCCGGTGCTTCCGGCCTGCCATTCGCGGTGCTGCGTGCCTACGCCGGCTCTGATCTGCCGAAGGTCAACCCGCTGATCAAAACCGTTACCTGCCCGTTCACCGGCGAAGTGCTGGCGGCGGTGCCGTCGGTGCGCCCGGACGTCACCGTGATCCACGCGCAGAAAGCCGACCGCAAGGGCAACGTGCTGCTGTGGGGCATTCTTGGCGTGCAGAAGGAAGCAGCGTTGGCGGCCAAGCGCTGCATCGTCACCGTCGAAGAAATCGTCGACGACCTCAACGCACCGATGAACGCTTGCGTGCTGCCAACCTGGGCCTTGAGCGCGGTCTGCCACGTTCCCGGCGGCGCGCACCCGTCCTACGCTCACGGTTACACCGAGCGTGACAATCGGTTCTATCAGGCGTGGGACCCGATCGCCCGCGACCGTGAGACGTTTACCGCGTGGATCAACGAATACATCCATGGCTGCGCTGATTTCAGCGAATTCCAGGCCAAATTGGCCGCTGCTTCGGAGGCCAAGTAATGGCTTACACCACCAATGAAATGATGACCGTCGCCGCAGCCCGTCGCCTGAAGAACGGCTCGGTGTGCTTTGTCGGCATCGGCCTGCCATCGAAAGCCGCCAATCTCGCGCGTCTGACTTCGTCGCCGGATGTGGTGCTGATCTACGAATCGGGCCCGATCGGCGCCAAGCCAAGTGTGTTGCCGCTGTCGATCGGTGATGGCGAACTGGCGGAAACCGCCGACACCGTGGTCCCGACCGGTGAGATTTTTCGCTACTGGCTGCAGGGCGGGCGCATTGACGTCGGTTTTCTCGGCGCCGCGCAGGTCGACCGTTTCGGCAACATCAACACCACCGTGGTCGGCGATTACTTCTCGCCGAAAGTGCGCCTGCCAGGTGCCGGTGGCGCGCCGGAAATTGCCGGCTCGGCGAAAAGCGTGTTGATCATCCTTAAACAGTCGGCGCGCTCGTTTGTCGACAAACTCGACTTCATCACTTCGGTCGGCCACGGTGAGGGCGGCGATTCGCGCAAGCGTCTGGGCCTGCCGGGCGCCGGGCCGGTCGGCATCATCACCGACCTGTGCATCATGGAGCCGGAAGAGGGCACCCACGAATTCGTGGTCACCGCGCTACATCCGGGCGTGACCCGCGAGCAAGTGGTCGCCGCCACCGGTTGGGCGATCCGTTTTGCCGACGCCGTTGAAACCACTGCTGAGCCGACCGACGTCGAGCTGACGGCGCTGCGTGATCTTGAAGCGCGCACCGCTGCCGCCCACGGTCAGGCACCGGGAGAAGCATGATGCGTGACGTGTATATCTGCGACGCGATTCGCACCCCCATTGGCCGTTTCGGCGGCGGCTTGTCGGCCGTGCGCGCCGATGACCTCGCCGCCGTGCCGATCAAGGCCCTGATGGAGCGCAATCCGTCGGTGGACTGGAACGCCGTCGATGAAGTGTTCCTCGGCTGCGCCAACCAGGCCGGCGAAGACAACCGCAACGTTGCGCGCATGGCCCTGCTGCTGGCCGGTCTGCCGGACAGCGTGCCCGGCGTTACGCTCAATCGTCTTTGCGCCTCGGGCATGGACGCCATCGGCAGCGCATTCCGGGCGATTGCCAGCGGCGAGATGGAGCTGGCGATTGCCGGTGGCGTCGAGTCGATGTCGCGCGCGCCGTTCGTGATGGGCAAGGCTGACGCGGCGTTCTCGCGCAACATGAAACTGGAAGACACCACCATCGGCTGGCGTTTCATCAACCCGTTGATGAAAGCGCAATACGGCGTCGACGCGATGCCGCAGACCGCTGACAACGTCGCCGACGACCATCAAGTCTCGCGCGAAGATCAGGACGCGTTCGCCCTGCGCAGCCAGCAACGTACCGCCGCGGCGCAGGCTGCCGGTTACTTTGCTGAAGAGATTGTCGAAGTGCGCATTGCCCACAAGAAGGGTGAAACCGTGGTCAGCCAGGACGAACATCCTCGCGCGGACACCACGATTGAAGCGCTGGCCAGGCTTAAGCCGGTCAACGGTGCGGACAAAACCGTCACCGCCGGCAATGCTTCCGGGGTCAACGATGGCGCCGCTGCACTGATTCTGGCCTCTGCCGAGGCAGTGAAGAAACACGGCCTGACTGCCCGCGCAAAAGTCCTCGGCATGGCCAGCGCCGGCGTCGCGCCGCGGGTGATGGGGATCGGTCCGGTGCCAGCGGTGCGCAAACTCACCGAGCGTCTCGGTGTGGCGGTCAGCGATTTCGACGTGATCGAACTCAACGAAGCGTTTGCCAGCCAGGGTCTGGCGGTGTTGCGTGGACTGGGGCTGGCGGACGACGCGGCGCAGGTTAACCCGAACGGCGGCGCGATTGCCCTCGGCCACCCATTGGGCATGAGCGGTGCGCGGCTGGTCCTGACCGCGCTGCATCATCTGGAAAAGACCGGTGGCAAGAAAGGTCTGGCGACCATGTGCGTCGGTGTTGGCCAAGGTCTGGCCCTGGCCATCGAACGCGTCTGACGCGTTGCGGCATCTAAAAGAACTGAGGAAAGCGAAATGACTGACAAGCCTGGTTACCGTCGCCCACAGGCAGGCACCCAGCCTGACTACCTGCACCCGACTTACCAATCCACCAACCTGCGCTCGCCGTCCAAGCCATTGGTGCACCTGCCGCACTCGCTGTCGGAAATCACCGGGCCGACCATTGGCGCCGAGCGCCTGGTGGAAAATGACCACGACCTGACCGCGCAGCACGAAGGCGAGCCGTTGGGCGAACGCATCATCATTCACGGTCGCGTGCTCGATGAAGACGGCTTGCCGGTGCCAGGGATTCTGGTGGAGATCTGGCAGGCCAATGCCGCCGGTCGCTACAACCATGCGCGCGATCTGCACGACGCACCGCTGGACCCGAACTTCACCGGCACCGGTCGCACCGTCACCGACGCCGACGGTTGGTATCAGTTCCAGACCATCAGGCCCGGCGCGTATCCGTGGGGCAACCACCACAACGCCTGGCGTCCGGCGCATATCCACTTTTCGCTGTTCGGGCCGAGCATCCTCACCCGTCTGGTCACGCAGATGTATTTCCCCGGCGACCCGCTGCTGGCGTACGACCCGATCTACAACTGCGTGCCGGACACCTCGGCCAAGGAACGCCTGATCGCTGCTTTCGATCTGGAAAAAACCATTCCGTCCTACGCCCTCGCTTACCGCTGGGACATCGTGCTGCGCGGGCGTGAAGCCACGCCGATGGAGAAATAAGATGACGCTCAATGCGACCACGTCCCACACCGTCGGGCCGTATTACCACATCGGCCTGACCTGGCTGAACCGCGAAGACCTTACTGTCGAGCAGACCCTCGGCGAGCGCGTGGCGATCACCGGCCAAGTGGTGGACGGCAATGGCGATGTCGTCAACGACGCCATGCTTGAAGTCTGGCAGGCCAACGCCGCCGGCAAGTACGACCACCCGGAAGATCATCAGGACAAGCCGCTGGATCCGCACTTCGAAGGTTTCGGCCGGGTGCCGGTGGATGGCGAAGGGCGGTTCCGCTTCACCACGATCAAACCGGGCACTGTGCCGGGTCTGAAAGGCACGACCCAGGCGCCGCATCTGGTGGTGCTGGTGTTTGCTCGTGGCCTGGTCAAGCATTTGCTCACGCGGATCTACTTCGAGGGCGAACCGGCCAACGTCGATGATCCGCTGCTCGAATGCGTACCCGCCGAACGCCGTCAGACGTTGCTGGCCAAGCCGGATGCCTCGGGTGTTTACCAGTGGAATGTGATTCTTCAGGGCACCGAGGCCGAGACGGTGTTCTTCGATTACTGACCAATACCGCCAATCCCCTGTGGGAGCGAGCCTGCTCGCGAAAGCGCTGGGTCAGCCAGCACACATGTCGTCTGGCACTCCCTCTTCGCGAGCAGGCTCGCTCCCACAGGGGAACAATCGATACCGGATGTGGAACGGGACTGTTGCAAAGTATGTCTAGACTCTCACTGTCCCTTTCGAGTGAAAAACAATGACAACCACTACTTCCCATTACACGGGTGAGGAGCGCAGCAAGCGCATCTTTGCCATTGTCGGCGCCTCGTCGGGCAACCTCGTCGAATGGTTCGACTTCTATGTCTACGCCTTTTGCGCGATTTACTTCGCACCGGCGTTTTTCCCTTCCGACAATCCGACGGTGCAACTGGTCAACACCGCTGGCGTGTTCGCCGCCGGCTTCCTGATGCGCCCGATCGGCGGCTGGATTTTCGGTCGGGTCGCCGACAAGCACGGGCGCAAGAAATCGATGCTCATCTCGATTCTGATGATGTGCTTCGGCTCGCTGCTGATCGCGTGCCTGCCGACCTACAACTCCATCGGCGTCTGGGCGCCGATCCTGTTGCTGTTCGCGCGTCTGCTGCAAGGCCTGTCGGTGGGCGGCGAATACGGCACCACTGCAACCTACATGAGCGAAGTGGCGCTCAAGGGTCAGCGCGGATTTTTCGCCTCGTTCCAGTACGTGACGCTGATTGGCGGGCAACTGCTGGCGGTGTCGCTGGTAGTGGTGTTGCAGCAGTTTCTCAACGAAGACGAACTGCGAGCCTACGGTTGGCGGATTCCGTTCGTGGTCGGTGCGGTGGCGGCGCTGATTTCGCTGTTCCTGCGGCGCTCGCTGAAAGAAACCACCAACGAGGAAACCCGCGCGCACAAAGACGCCGGCAGCATCAGCGCGCTGTTCCGCGATCACAAAGCCGCGTTCATCACCGTGCTCGGTTACACCGCCGGTGGCTCGCTGATTTTCTACACCTTCACCACTTACATGCAGAAATATCTGGTGAACACCGCCGGCATGCACGCCAAGACCGCCAGCTACATCATGACCGGCGCGCTGTTCCTGTACATGTGCATGCAGCCGCTGTTCGGCATGCTCGCCGACCGGATCGGTCGACGTAACTCGATGCTCTGGTTCGGCGCCCTCGGTACGCTGTTCACCGTGCCGATTCTGCTCAGTCTGAAAAGCGTGAGCAGCCCGTTCCTCGCCTTCGTCCTGATCACCGTGGCGCTGGCGATCGTCAGCTTCTACACCTCGATCAGCGGCCTGGTGAAAGCCGAAATGTTCCCGCCGGAAGTCCGCGCCCTCGGCGTCGGCCTGGCTTACGCGGTGGCCAATGCAATCTTCGGTGGCTCGGCAGAGTTTGTGGCCCTGAGCCTCAAGGCCGGCGGCATGGAAAACGCCTTCTACTGGTACGTCACGGCGATGATGGCGGTGGCTTTCCTGTTCAGCCTGCGTTTGCCCAAGCAGGCGAAGTATTTGCACCACGATCTGTAAACCCATGTGCGCGGGCTGCGAGGCCCGCGCCGGCAAGGATTTTTATGACTCAGCGACCGGGCAATCAAATGTTCGATGCCTATTTCACTGCCCGCGATATGCGTGAGGTGTTCTGCGATCAGGGCCGCGTGCAGGCAATGCTCGATTTCGAAGCCGCGCTGGCCCGGGCCGAGGCGCGGGTCGGGCTGATTCCGGCGTCTGCCGTGGCACCGATTGCGGCAGCATGCGACGCAGCGTTGTATGACTTCGCCGCACTCGGCGAGGCGATTGCCACGGCCGGCAATTCGGCGATTCCGCTGGTCAAGGCGTTGGGCAAGCAGATTGCCGCGAGCAATGCCGAGGCCGAGCGCTACGTGCATCTGGGCGCGACCAGTCAGGACGTGATGGATTCCGGACTGGTGCTGCAATTGCGCCAGGCGCTGGTGTTGATTGAAAACGAGCTCGCGAAACTGGCCGATTCGCTCGCCGTTCAGGCCCAACGCTTTGCCACGACGCCGCTGGCCGGGCGCACCTGGCTGCAGCACGCGACGCCGGTGACCCTCGGCATGAAAATCGCTGGATGGCTCGGCGCGGTGACGCGCAGTCGTCAACGGCTGCAAGAATTGAAACCGCGCTTGCTGGTCCTGCAATTTGGCGGTGCGTCGGGGACGCTGGCGGCGTTGGGTCAACACGCCTTGCCAATCGCCGAAGCCTTGGCCGAAGAGCTGCAACTGCGCCTGCCGG
The DNA here is from genome assembly GCF_043496865.1 of Pseudomonas retamae. NCBI lineage: Bacteria > Pseudomonadati > Pseudomonadota > Gammaproteobacteria > Pseudomonadales > Pseudomonadaceae > Pseudomonas > Pseudomonas retamae. The sequence continues at coordinate 169,462 of NZ_JBIEIL010000005.1, read as the reverse complement.
AACAACCGTGGCACACCCAGCGTGACCGCATCGTCGAGTTCGGCGCTGTGCTGGGATTGATCGCCGGCAGCCTTGGCAAGCTCGGCCGCGACATCAGCCTGTTGATGCAGACCGAAGCCGCTGAGGTCTTCGAACCTGCGGCGCCGGGCAAGGGCGGTTCGTCGACCATGCCGCACAAGCGCAACCCGGTCGGCGCGGCGGTATTGATCGGTGCGGCGACGCGGGTGCCGGGGCTGGTCTCGACGCTGTTCAGCGCCATGCCTCAGGAACACGAACGCAGCCTCGGTTTGTGGCATGCCGAATGGGAAACCCTGCCGGAGATCTGCTGCCTGGTGTCCGGTTCGCTGCAACAGGCGCGCTTGCTGGCTGACGGCCTGGAAGTCGATGCCGAGCGCATGGGCCGCAACCTTGAATTGACTCAAGGGCTGGTACTGGCCGAAGCGGTGAGCATCGTGCTCGCGCAACGCGTCGGCCGCGACACGGCGCATCACCTGCTCGAACAATGCTGCAAACGCGCCGTGGCCGAGCAACGACACCTGCGTGCGGTACTCGGAGACGAACCGCAGGTCACTGCGCAGCTGAGCAGCGCTGAGCTCGATGATCTTCTCAACCCCGCGCGTTACCTCGGTCAGGCTCACGTCTGGGTCGAGCGCGCGGTGGCCGAACACAACGCTTTGACTGTCTGAAGGAGAGGGCTGTGGCTTTCGTTCAACTCGCCGATGGCGAACTGCACTATGAGATTCAAGGGCCGGCGCAGGCGCCGGTGCTGGTCCTGTCCAACTCGCTGGGCACCGACCTGCACATGTGGGACGCGCAGATGCCGGCGTTCACCGAGCATTTTCGCGTGCTGCGTCTTGATACCCGTGGTCACGGCCAATCACTGGTTACGCCGGGGCCGTACAGCATCGAGCAACTGGGTCACGACGTACTCGGTCTGCTGGATGCGCTGCACATCGAGCGCGCACATTTTTGCGGCTTGTCGATGGGCGGGCTGATTGGTCAGTGGCTGGGGATCAATGCCGGGCATCGTTTGCACAAGCTGATCGTCTGCAACACGGCGGCGAAAATCGGCGATCCGTCGGTGTGGAATCCACGTATCGAAACCGTGCTGCGTGATGGCCCAACGGCGATGGTTGCACTGCGCGATGCGTCGATTGCGCGCTGGTTCACGCCTGACTTTTCCGCAGCGCATCCCGAGGCGGCGAAGAAGATTACCGACATGCTCGCCGCGACCAATCCACAGGGTTATGCGGCCAACTGCGCGGCGGTGCGGGATGCAGACTTCCGCGAGCAACTGGCTTCGATCAACGTGCCGTTGCTGGTGATTGCCGGGAGCGAAGATGCGGTGACGCCGCCGTCCGGTGGGCATTTCATTCGCGACCATGTGCGCGGCGCCGAGTACACCGAGTTCTATGCGGCGCATTTGTCCAACGTGCAGGCTGGCGCTGATTTCAGTGATCGTGTTGTGGCGTTTCTGAACGCTTGATAAGGGGAATTTTCGTGGATGAGAAGCAACGTTACGACGACGGCATGCAAGTGCGCCGCGCGGTGTTGGGTGATGCCCATGTCGATCGCAGCCTGACCACGCTGACCGAGTTCAACTCCGAATTTCAGGAGATGATCACCCGCCACGCCTGGGGCGATATCTGGACACGCCCGGGCTTGCCACGCCACACCCGCAGCCTGATCACCATCGCCATGCTGATCGGCATGAACCGCGAAGGCGAACTGAAACTGCACCTGCGCGCCGCCGCCAACAACGGCGTGAGCCGCGGCGAGATCAAGGAAGTGATCATGCAGAGCGCGATCTACTGTGGGATACCAGCAGCGAATGCGACGTTTCATCTGGCTGAGTCGGTGTGGAATGAACTCGGTGTTGAATCCCGGGAATAGCGGTTGACCGGCCCACCGCCTTCGCGAGCAGGCTCGCTCCCACATTGGCTATGCATTTCACTTCAGGCTTTGCCTGCTTCCACAGGATTAGTTGTTGGCCGCAGGATATGGGTACAACGCAAAGCCCTTGTAGGAGTGAGCCTGCTCGCGAAGCGGTGTGTCAGTCAAAGATGATTCGACCGACCTGCCGCGATCGCGAGCAGGCTCACTCCTGCAATTTGGATCGGTGATTAGAGCAGGCTGATCGGGTAGCTGACGATCAAGCGGTTCTCATCGAACTCGTTGTTGCTGAAATCCCGGCGCATGGTCGAGTTGCGCCATCTGACGTTGAGATCCTTGAGCGTGCCGCTCTGCACGGTGTAGCCCAGTTCCGATTCGCGCCCCCATTCCTTGCCGTCGGTGATAGCGCCGGTGTGCACGTTGTCGCCGCTGATGTAGCGGTTCATCAGGGTCAGGCCGGGAATGCCCATGGCGGCGAAGTTGTAGTCGTGGCGCAGTTGCCAGGAGCGTTCCTGTGCATTGTCATAACTGGCGTTGTAGCTATCGTTGGCCAAGGTGCCGCCACTGGTGCCGTTGACCCGCATCCACGCGCTGTCGCCGGTGAGTTTCTGCAGGCCGACGTAGAAGGTGTTGCCGCCGTATTTGGCTGAGAACATCCCGTACCAGGTCTTGTTATCCAGATCGCCGGCACGGGCGCTGCCGTCCTCCTTGCCATAAAAGAAGCCGAGGTTTGCGCCCAGCGTCCAGTCGCCGAGCGGCTGGCTGTGCAGCACGTTCAGGTACTGCTGGCTGTAGATGTCCTTGAGCTGCGCGTTCCATAGGCCGATCTGCGTACGCTTGTCGTTGAACAGGTACTCGCCGCCCTGGAAGTTGAATCGGTCGGAAGTGAACGCGGCTTTGCCGGTCATCGACATGTCGCTCATGCTGCTGTCGTCACGCGGGCTGTTGGCGCGGAACTGGCCGCCATACAAAGTCAGACCGTCGATTTCCTTCGATGTGATCTGCCCGCCGCGAAAGGTCTGTGGCAGCGAGCGGCCGTCGTCCGAACGCAGGATCGGCAGCACCGGCATCCACTCGCCGACCTTCACTTCAGTCTGGGAAAACTTCGCTTTGAAGGCGACGTTGGTGCGGCCGAAGTTATCGGCCGGGCGACCGTCGCGATCGAGCGGCAACAGTTGCGTGCCGCCTGTTCCTTTACCGCCATCGAGCTTGACCGAGTACAAGCCAAGCACGTCCATGCCGAAGCCGACGGTACCTTGGGTGAAGCCGGATCTGGCGTCGAGGATGAAACTTTGCGTCCACTCTTCAGCCTTGCCCTGGGCCTTGGTCGGGTTGGTGAAGTTGCGGTTGATGTAGAAGTTGCGCAGGTTCAGGTTGACCTTGGCGCCTTCGACGAAACCGGCTTCTTCGGCTGCGGCGGGCAGGGCCGCGCCGGCCAGGGCCAAAGCGATCAGACCGGGAAGTGCGTAGGGCGCAGGGGAAGCTTTCATGGGCGTGGGTCTCTCTTGTTTTTTTGGGCGAACGAGGGCGCTGGCGCCGGTTTTTCAGGGCGCAGGCGGGAATTGCATTGGGAGATGAAACGGATTGATCAGCCGGGCGGGGCAGGGCGCTGGAGCATGGCGTCGAACCTGATGTTATTGGTTTTATTGAGTGAATGGTGCGGGGCGCGCGGGGCTGGATTCAATTGGGGAAAGCGGGTTTTGGGCGATTATCGAACGCAAGATTGAACTTGATTTTTGAGTCAGTAGGGCCTTTGCAGGCAAGCCTGTACAAAAGAACTCCAAGAGGCAACAAAAAGTTTCAGACAGTTGTTAGTGGTTGCTGGAATTAACCATTGTCTAATCGGGCCTGTCAGTCCGGTAGAAGTTCTTTTATTTTGTCAACTGTCAACTATGACAGTTGTAGAAGAGATTGCCGGGGTGTAGGTTTTGTTACTTGTAAGTGCATATAAAACTCGCGATGCAGGAAGGGCTTGCTATGAATAGCGTTCATATTGGATTAATCAAGAAATTCGGTGAAAATCTAAACCAGGTCAGAGCTACAAGTGGTGAAATCAACCTTCGAATTATCCGCAAGGGTCTACCGGTTGAAGAGCTGAAAACGGAATGGTTCAATTTCTATATTCAGAGCTGGCGTACTGTAGTCGAGGCTTATTTTGGAGATGATACTGGCGCAAAGGTCCCAGCAGTGGCGTTGCTGGCGAACCATAAGCTGGAGCAGAAGAACTACGAAATAAAAAACCCCTTCGACGATGATTGGCAGGTTGGCGCTATCTTCGGTGCCGGCAGGCCTAATGGGGGTATTGCGGGGGATGCATTTGGTGAAGGTAAACTTAAAGTTGATCTTGTCGTTGATGATGAGGAAAGGCAGCGTATTGAAGGGAGTTTTTCATTTGGTTATGTAGACGCTTCCGGAAGCGAGGTTGAAGTGGAAGCTGTAAATTTCTGGGTAGAATTTAAAAAGTGATATTTTTTGTTTAATTTGATTTTCTATTTATGTAAAAAGAGCCTGCCTAATTGGCGGGCTCTTTTTGTTCAGCGGATGATGATCAGAACAGCTTCATCTTCGGTGCTTCTTCTTTCAGCGGTTCGTTCTGCGCGGTCTGCGCATTCCAGCCGCCGCCCAGTGCCTTGTACAGGTTGACCGCACTGGTCAACTGCGCGAGGCGGTCGGTGATCAGTGCCTGTTGCGCGCTGAACAACTGACGCTGGGCGTCGAGGAAGGTCAGGTTGCTGTCGACGCCGATGCGGTAGCGACGTTCGGCCAGGCGGTAGTAATCCTGGTTGGCCTGCACGAAGTCACGCTGCGCTTGCAGCTGCTCGGTGTAGGTCTGGCGCGCGGCGAGGCCGTCGGCGACTTCCTGGAAAGCCGTTTGAATGGACTTCTCGTAGTTCGCCACGCCAATGTCCTTCTGGATCTTGGCGTAATCAAGGCTGGCGCGCAGGCTGCCGGCGTTGAAGATCGGCAGGTTGATCTGCGGCTGGAACAACCACGTCCCCGAACCACCCTTGAACAGGCCGGACAGGTCCGGGCTCAGGCTGCCCGCGTTGGCGGTCAGGCTGATGCTCGGGAAGAACGCTGCCCGCGCCGCGCCGATGTTGGCGTTGGCGGCCTTCAGGTTGTATTCGGCCTGAAGGATGTCCGGACGCCGCTGCAGCAGATCCGAAGGAAGACCGGCCGGCACATCGCTGAGCAGGTCATCGGACAGCGGTTTGGCGGTCTGCAGATTGGCCGGGATACCGGTGCCGAGCAGCAGGGTCAGACTGTTTTCATCCTGCGCGACCTGGCGGGTATAACGCGCCAGTTGCGCCCGGGCGTTTTCCACGGAAGTGCGCGACTGCGCCAGATCCAGCGCCGAGGCCACACCGACTTCGTTGCTGCGGCTGGTCAGCTTGTAGCTTTCTTCGAAGGCACCGAGGGTGTCCTGGGTCAGCTTGAGCAGTTCCTTGTCGGCTTGCCAGGTCAGGTACGCATTGGCGACGTTGGCGACCAGACTGATCTGCGTGCTGCGCCGCGCTTCTTCGGTGGCGAAATATTGTTGCAGCGCTTGTTCGCTCAGGCTGCGCACCCGACCGAACAGGTCAAGTTCATAAGCGCTGATGCCGACAGTGGCCGAGTACGAGCTGGTGATGCCCGATTCGCCAGTCTGCGAGGCACGGGCCGGAACCCGCTGACGGCTGCCGGCCGCATTGGCCGACACTGCCGGGAACAGATCGGCGCGCTGGATGCGGTACTGCGCCGCGTACGCGTCGATGTTCAGCGCCGCGACACGCAGGTCGCGGTTGTTTTCCAGGGCCACCTGGATCAGCTGTTGCAGCGCCGGGTCATGGAAAAACTGCTTCCAGCCCTGCTCGGCAGCCGTCTGCGCCGGAGCCTGGGCCGGCGAATACGCCGGCCCCTGCGGGTACTGGCCTGCGACCGGAGCCTCAGGCTGCTGATAATCAGGTATCAGCGAGCAACCGCTCAGCACGAAGGCGGCGACTGCGATGGAGAGTAGCGACTTGCTCATTGGCCAGCCTCTTTAGGAGTTTCAGGCGTTTCATCCGTGTCAGCGTTTTTGCGCTGGCCGATGGACGAAACCGTAACGAAGAACAGTGGGACCCAGAAGATCGCCAGGATCGTGGCCGTGAGCATACCGCCAATCACGCCCGTACCGATCGCATGTTGACTGCCTGAACCGGCGCCGGTGGAGATCGCCAACGGTACAACACCAAGGACGAAAGCCAGCGACGTCATGATGATCGGTCGCAGACGCATGCGGCAGGCTTCGATCGCCGCGTCACGCAGGCTGCGTCCTTGCTCATGCAGTTCCTTGGCGAATTCGACGATCAGAATGGCGTTTTTAGCCGCCAGACCGATGGTCGTCAACAGGCCCACCTGGAAGTACACGTCGTTGGACAGTCCGCGCAGGCTGGTGGCCAGCAGCGCACCGATGATCCCCAGCGGTACCACGAGCATGACGGCGATCGGAATCGACCAGCTCTCGTACAGCGCCGCCAGACACAGGAACACCATCAGCAGCGACAGGGCATACAGCGCCGGCGCTTGCGAACCCGACAGACGTTCCTCGTAGGACAGGCCGGTCCAGGAGATACCGACACCGGCCGGCAGCTTCTTGGCGATCGCTTCGACTTCGGCCATCGCTTCACCGGTGGAGTAACCCGGCGCCGGAGAACCGAGGATCTCCATCGCTTCCACACCGTTGTAACGCGCCAGTTTCGGCGAACCGTAAATCCACTCGCCCTTGGCGAACGCGGAGAACGGCACCATGGTTCCGGCGCTGTTGCGCACGTACCATTTCTTCAGGTCTTCAGGGCTCATGCGAGCACCGGCCTGACCTTGTACGTAAACCTTCTTCACACGACCACGGTCGATGAAGTCGTTGACGTAGCTACTACCGAAGGAGATCGACAGCGTGCTGTTGATGTCGGTGAGGCTCAAGCCAAGGGCCTGGGCTTTCTCGTCGTCGATTTCCAGGTGATATTGCGGTTCATCGTTGAGGCCGTTCGGACGCACCTGATAGAGCACCTTGCTCTGAGCGGCGAGGCCGAGGAACTGGTTACGCGCTTCCATCAGCTTGTCGTGACCGATACCGGCGCGGTCTTGCAGGAACACGTCGAAACCGGTGGCGTTACCCAACTCCAATACCGCAGGCGGGGCGAAAGCGAAAACCATGGCATCGCGGAAAGTGAAGAAGTGTTGCTGGGCACGTTGGGCCAGGGCAAACACGCTGTTGTCCGCGTTACGCTCATCCCACGGCTTGAGCATGATGAACGCCAGGCCAGAACTCTGACCGCGACCGGCGAAGTTGAAGCCGTTTACGGTGAACACCGAGGACACTGCGCCTGCTTCTTTATCCAGCAGGTAGCTGCGCATTTCGTCGATCACCACCTGAGTACGCTCGGCGCTCGAACCGGCCGGGGTCTGGACTTGGGCGAACAGTACGCCCTGGTCTTCTTCCGGGAGGAACGCGGTCGGAATGCGGGTGAACAGCCAGATCATGCCGACGACGATCAGCAGGTAGGCCAGCAGATACGGGATCTTGCGCTGCAGCATGTTGCCGACACCGCGCTCGTAGCTTCTGACACCACTGTCGAACGTGCGGTTGAACCAGCCAAAGAAGCCTTTCTTCGGCGTGCCGTGCTCACCTTTCGGAATCGCCTTGAGCATGGTCGCGCACAGGGCCGGGGTGAAAATCAACGCCACCAGCACCGACAGGGCCATGGCCGAGACGATGGTGATCGAGAATTGCTTATAGATCACACCGGTAGAGCCGCTGAAGAACGCCATCGGCAGCAGTACCGCCGACAGTACCAGGGCGATACCGACCAGGGCGCCCTGAATCTGGCCCATGGATTTCTTGGTCGCTTCCTTCGGTGACAAGCCTTCTTCGCTCATCACCCGCTCGACGTTTTCCACCACAACGATGGCGTCATCCACCAGCAAGCCGATGGCCAGCACCATACCGAACATGGTCAGGGTGTTGATGCTAAAACCGAAGGCCGCGAGGATGCCGAACGTACCCAGCAATACCACCGGCACGGTCATCGTGGTGATGACGGTGGCGCGGAAGTTCTGCAGGAACAGGAACATCACCAAAAAAACCAGCACGATCGCTTCGACCAGGGTTTCAACCACACCTTTGATCGACTCGGTCACCACCGGAGTGGTGTCGTACGGGAATACCACTTCCATGCCTTGCGGGAAGAACGGCTTGAGGTCGTCAATCGTCTTGCGCAGCGCTTTTGCAGTGTCGAGGGCGTTGGCACCGTTGGCCAGTTTTACCGCCAGACCAGAAGCCGGGCTGCCGTTGAACTGCGCAGAAATGCTGGAGTTTTCACCGCCCAGACCGACGTCAGCGACGTCGCCGACACGCACTTGCGAGCCGTCCTGGTTGACCTTCAGCAGAATCGCCTTGAACTGCTCGGCCGTCTGCAGACGCGTTTTGCCGATGATCGTGGCGTTCAGTTGCTGGCCTGGCAGCGCCGGCAGACCGCCGAGCTGACCGGACGAGACCTGAACGTTCTGCGCCGAGATCGCCGTGCTGACATCGCCCGGGGTCAGGTTGTACTTGTTCAACTTGGCCGGATCGAGCCAGATGCGCATCGCATACTGGGCACCGAAAACCTGGAAGTCACCGACACCGGCGGTCCGCGAGATCGGGTCCTGCATGTTCGACACGATGTAGTTGGACAAGTCGTCCTTGGTCATGCTGCCGTCACGCGATACCACGCCGATCACCAGCAGGAAGTTTTTCACTGCCTTGGTCACGCGGATACCTTGTTGCTGCACTTCCTGCGGCAACAGCGGGGTGGCCAGGTTCAGCTTGTTCTGAACCTGTACCTGCGCGGTGTCGGAGTTGGTGCCTTGCTCGAAGGTCGCGGTGATGGTCATGCTGCCGTCGGAGTTACTTTCCGAAGACACATAACGCAGGTTGTCGATACCGTTGAGCTGCTGCTCGATCACCTGGACCACGGTGTCCTGCACGGTTTGCGCCGAGGCGCCCGGGTAGGTCACGGAGATCGCAATGGCCGGTGGCGCAATGCTCGGGTATTGGTTGATCGGCAATTTCAGGATCGAAAGTGCCCCGACCAGCATGATCACCAGGGCAATTACCCAGGCGAAAATCGGACGGTCGATAAAGAATTTTGACATGGATTACTCCCCTTTGCCGCCGGCGGCTTTGTCAGCTGCCTGTGCGGGGGCCGGGTTCTTGGTACCGACGTTGGTCGCTTCGGTCGGTTTGACCTCGGCGCCCGGTTTGACGTACTGCAAGCCTTCGGTGATCAGACGATCGCCGGCCTTCAGGCCGTCTTCGATCAGCCACTGGCTGCCGACGGTGCGGCTGGCCTTGAGCTGACGCAGTTCGACCTTGTTGTCCGGGCCGACGACCAGTGCGGTCGGCGTGCCTTTGAGGTCGCGGGTCACGCCTTGCTGCGGCGCCAGAATGGCCGCGGAGTTGACACCGGCCTGCAACTGGGCGCGTACGAACATGCCCGGCAACAGGGTGTGATCCGGGTTCGGGAACACGGCGCGCAGGGTCACCGAGCCGGTGGTCGGGTCGACCGTCACTTCGGAGAATTCCAGCTTGCCATCCAGCTTGTACTGGGTGCCATCTTCCAGGGTCAGCTTCACTGCTGCGGCGTTGTCGCCGGACTTCTGCAGGCGACCGCTTTCCAGCTCGCGGCGCAGTTGCAGCAGTTCAACCGACGACTGGGTCACGTCGACGTAGATCGGATCGAGTTGCTGGATCGTCGCCATCGCATCGGCCTGGCCATTGCTGACCAGCGCGCCTTCGGTAACTGCGGAACGACCGATACGGCCGGAGATCGGCGCGTACACCTTGGTGTAACGCACGTTGATCTGCGCAGTCTGCAACGACGCTTCCGATTCCATGCGGTTGGCCACGGCGGTGTCGTATTCCTGACGGCTGACGGCCTGCTCATCGACCAGTTGCTTGTAGCGGTCGGAGATCGACTTGGTCGAACGCAGGTTGGCTTCGGCGCTTTTCAGGGTCGCTTCATAGACCGACGGATCGATCTGGTACAGCTGCTGGCCGGCTTTGACGTCGGCACCTTCCTTGAACAGACGCTTGAGAATGATGCCGTTGACCTGTGGACGCACTTCGGCAATGCGGAACGCGCTGGTGCGGCCCGGCAGTTCGGAAGTCAGGGTAAAGGCTTGAGGTTGCAGGGTGACGACGCCGACCTGAGGGGGCGGAGCGGCCGGTGCCGCTTCTTCCTTTTTACATCCGCTGAGCAGCGATGCCAGGGCGACGGCAGTGACCAGAGCGGTAACAGCTGGCTTGAATTGCATGAAGATCCTCGGGTCAGGCGCGCACAAAGCGCACAAGAAGTGTGAAAGGGTAAAAAATTCGTACCGGGTGGATAAGTAGCTTGCTAAGGAATATACTTACGTTCATGGTTGTTTGTAAATACCTTCGCCGCGTACCCACCCTGTTACAAAAGTCGTCGCAAGGTTCGAAATTGTAGGCCGGGGAGACGATTCACGAGAGATCGCCCCCTCTTTATTCAGCGGATATTCAGCCATCCCTGAAACATCCTGTTTGAGGTTTTACTGCCATGGTCCGTCGTACCAAAGAAGAAGCTCAGGAAACCCGCAGCCAGATTCTGGAAGCGGCCGAGAAAGCCTTCTATGAAAGGGGGGTTGCCCGTACGACCCTGGCGGACATCGCGACCCTGGCCGGTGTGACGCGCGGTGCCATTTACTGGCATTTCAGCAACAAGGCCGATCTGGTCCAGGCCATGCTCGACAGTCTGCACGAGCCGCTGGAAGAACTGGCCAAGGCCAGTGAAAGCGAGGACGAACCGGACCCATTGGGCTGTATGCGGCAATTGCTGATTCATTTGTTTCATCAAGTTGCGCTGGACCCGAAAACCCGGCGCATCAACGAAGTTCTGTTTCATAAGTGCGAATTCACCGATGAAATGTGCGATCTGCGCCAGCAGCGCCGGACGGCCAGTCTCGAATGCAACGTGCGCATCGGCCTGACCCTGCGTAATGCGGTAAATCGCGGCCAGTTGCCGGAAGATCTCGACACCGCCCGTGCGGCTGTCAGCATTCACGCCTATATCGATGGCCTGCTGTACGGCTGGCTGCTCGCGCCGGACAGCTTCGAACTGCACGCCGAGGCCGAGCGTTGGGTCGACACCGGGCTGGATATGCTGCGCCTGAGCCCCAGCCTGCGCAAATGAAACAAAATGCGTAATTGACACAGCTTATGTCAATTGGCCTCCCTTTATATAGGTGGGCGGCGGGGAGTTTATACGTAGCAGGCTGCGCATTTTGTAGGGAAATTGTGTCGCTCTTGTGAAATGGAGTTGGCCGCTTGCCCTCACCCTAACCCTCTCCCGGAGGGAGAGGGGACTGACCGCGTTGTTGATTCAATCTACGCCGACCTTAAATATCCAGCCGAACCCAAATTTCGAATATTCCCCGATCGGCTCCCTCTCCCCCCGGGAGAGGGCTGGGCGGGCGGCGTTCCGATGAGGGGCTACGTCTCAAGCAACACAACCACTTTCCACCGAACACAAAAAAGCCCCCAACTCTCACAAGTCAGGGGCTTTTTGCATCTCTGCGATCCGGCTTACAACGTCGGATAATCGATATAACCCACCGGCCCCTTGCCATAGAATGTTTCAGGATGCGGCTCATTCAACGGCGCATCGGCCTTCAACCGCGCCGGCAGGTCCGGATTGGCAATGAACGGCACGCCAAATGCCACCGCGTCAGCCTTGCCAGCCGCCAGCCATTCGTTGGCGCTGTCCTTGGTGAATTTTTCGTTGGCGATGTACGGGCCGCCAAACGCTTCTTTCAGTTGTGGACCCAGGCTGTCGGCACCTTCTTTTTCACGCGAGCAGATGAACGCGATACCGCGCTTGCCCAGTTCCCGCGCGACGTAAGTGAAGGTTTCCGCCAGGTTGTCGTCGCCCATGTCGTGGGAGTCAGCGCGCGGTGCCAGGTGCACGCCGACACGGCCGGCGCCCCAGACTTCGATCGCGGCGTCGGTCACTTCCAGCAGCAGACGTGCACGGTTTTCCAGCGAGCCACCGTACTGGTCGGTGCGCTGGTTGGTGCTGCTCTGCAGGAACTGGTCGAGCAGGTAGCCGTTGGCGCCGTGGATTTCCACGCCGTCGAAACCGGCGGCTTTGGCGTTCTCGGCACCGGTGCGGTAGGCGTCGACGATGTCGGCGATTTCAGCGGTTTCCAGCGCACGCGGTGTCGGGTAATCGGCCAATGGGCGCACCAGGCTGACGTGGCCTTTTGGCTGAATCGCGCTCGGCGCCACTGGCGCTTCACCGTTGAGGTACGAAGGGTGGGAGATGCGGCCGACGTGCCACAGTTGCAGGAAGATCTTGCCGCCTGCGCCGTGAATGGCTTTGGTCACGTTGGCCCAGCCACGCACCTGGTCGTTGGACCAGATGCCCGGGGTGTCCGGGTAGCCGACACCCATCGGCGTCACCGAGGTGGCTTCGCTGAGGATCAGGCCGGCCGAAGCGCGCTGTACGTAATACTCGGCCATCAATGCATTCGGCACGCGGCCTTCGTCGGCGCGGCAACGGGTCAGCGGAGCCATGATGATGCGGTTGCTCAGCTCGATGTCACCGAGTTTGATCGGGTCAAAAATAGTCGCCATGTCTTAAACCTCTTGAATGGAAATAAGTTGATCAGTTGGATGCAGCGGCCAGCTCGGCGTTGCCGTTCTGGCGGAAAGTAATCAGGGTCACCAGCAGGGCGAGCACCGCCAGTGCAGCGGCGGCCAGTGGCACGCGAGTCAGGCCATAGCCGTGGGCGATGACCGTGCCACCGACCCAGGCGCCAAGCGCGTTGCCGACGTTGAACGCGCCGATGTTCAGGGTCGACACCAGGTTCGGTGCCGCCTTGCCGAAGGTCACCACGTTGACCTGCAGCGCCGGCACCGCGGCGAAACACGCAGTAGCCCAGAGGAACAAGGTGATTTCGCTCGGGATCAGCGCGACGCTGGTCCAGCTCAGCACCGTAGAGATCACGGCCATGGCAATGAATACGCCGATCAGCGTGGCAGCCATGCCTTTGTCGGCCAACTTGCCGCCAATGATGTTGCCGACGGTCAGACCGAGGCCGATCAGCATCAGCGTCCAGGTCACGCCACGCGGCGAGACACCGGTGACTTCACCGAGCAGCGGCGCAACGTAGGTGAACAGGGTAAAGACCGAGGCAGCGAACAGCGCGGTCATGCTCAGCGACAGCCAGATGCCGGCGCCTTTGAGGGCAGCGAGTTCGGCGCGCATGTCGAGTTTTTCTTCGTCACGCTTGGCTGGCAGGAAACGGATCAGACCGATCAGCGCGATTACACCAATCACCGTCACCGCCCAGAAGGTCGAACGCCAGCCCGCGTGTTGACCCAGCGCCGTACCGAGTGGCACGCCGAGCACGTTGGCCAGGGTCAGGCCAGTGAACATCAGCGCTACGGCGGAAGCGCGTTTGTTCGGCGCAACCAGATTGGCCGCCACCACCGAGCCGATGCCGAAGAACGCACCGTGGCACAGCGCGGTGATCACGCGGGCGAACATCAGCACGTTGTAATCACTGGCAATGGCGCAAAGCAGATTGCCGACGATGAAGATGCCCATCAGCGCGACCAGTGCCGCCTTGCGTGGCAGCTTCGCCGTGGCCATCGCCATGAACGGCGCACCGATCGCCACACCGAGGGCGTAACCAGTTACCAGCCAGCCGGCGCCAGGGATCGACACACCGAGATCCGCCGCGACATCGGGCAACAGGCCCATGATGACGAACTCGGTGGTGCCGATGGCGAAGGCGCTCAAGGCGAGGATGAGAAGCGAAAGGGGCATGCGGGTTTCCTTGCGGCTGACTGACGTCAAGGGTCAGAGCTCTTTACTGAGGGTGCTGAGGAACGCCTGGATCACGTCCTCGTTACGTTTGAAAAAGTGCCATTGCCCGGCCTTCTGGCTGCTGATCAGCCCGGCGCGTTGCAGGGTCGCCAGATGCGCGGAAACGGTCGATTGCGACAGGCCACAACGCTGATCGATCTGCCCGGCGCAGATGCCGTACTCGTGGTTGTGCAACTGCTCGGGGAATTCGTTCTTGGGGTCTTTCAGCCAGTTGAGGATGTCTCGCCGTACTGGGTGCGCCAGGGCTTTTATTATTTCGTCGAGGTCAAGGTTCATGGCAGGGCTCGTGTTGGCAGTGGCGATATATCGCGATGAGGCGAACTTTAAATCGTTGGATCGCGATATACCAATATGATTTCGTTCTGATCAGCGCATGAATCGCTATATCGGGTTATAACGATATAGGGCTGCCGGCCCGCCTGGCGCAGTGCTAAGCTGCGCCCATGAACTATCTCGCACATTTGCATCTCGGTGGTCAGCGACCTGGCCAGCTACTCGGCAGCCTGTATGGCGATTTCGTCAAAGGTCGGCTGCAGGGGCAGTTTGCCCCGGAGGTCGAAGCGGCCATCCAGCTGCATCGCCGCATTGATGTATTTACCGACCGCCATCCGCTGGTGGACATTGCCCTTGCACGCTTCACCGAAACCCGCCGGCGTTATGCCGGAATCGTCCTCGATGTGTTTTTCGATCATTGCCTGGCGCGGGACTGGGGGCTATATGCCGACCGGCCGCTGGAGCAGTTCACCGCAGACGTCTATCAGGTGCTGTCTCGCGAACGTCAATTGCCGGAACGGCTAGCGAAGATTGCGCCGCACATGGTTGCCAATGACTGGCTGGGCTCGTATCGCGAGTTTGAGGTGCTGGAGCAGGTGTTGCGTGGGATTTCGCGGCGGCTGACCCGGCCCGAAGAGTTGGCCGGGGCAATGCAGGAATTGCGGCGATTGTATGAACCGCTGAGTGAAGACTTCAGTCTGTTTTACCCACAACTGCAAGACTTTGCCCAAAACTCGAAACCATCGGAGATTTGACCTGTGGGAGCGAGCCTGCTCGCGAAAGCGTCCCATCAGTTAACACATTCGGTGACTGACACAATGCCTTCGCGAGCAGGCTCGCTCCCACAGGGGATTGGATGTTCACGCCGCTATCAATTCGCCTGCGCGACGCGGTTCTGCGGGTTTAGCCACTTCACCAAACAACGCCCTCTGCACCGCCTGCTGCGCTTCGAACGCCAGTGCCGCACGCTCGCGGCCTTCACAGGCAATCGGCTTGAGCAAATGCACCTCGACATCGCCGCAGTCATTGCTGAACAGGCGCATCAGGTGCGAGAGCAAATCGTCGTCGCCAATGAACGGCGCCAACGTATCGACTTCACCATGGCGCAGATAACGAATCGCCACCGGTTGCAGCATCACTTCGGAATCAATCGCCGCCGCCAGCAAGCGGCCATGAAACGTGCGCAGCGAGCGGCCGTCAGTGGTGGTGCCTTCGGGGAACATCAGCAAGGCGTGTTCGCTTTGCAGATGGCGGGTCATCTGCTTGCGGATCAACTGGCTGTCGCCCGAGCCGCGACGGATAAACAGGCTGCCGGCCTTGGCCGCGAGCCAACCCGCGACCGGCCAGGTGCGCACTTCGGCCTTGGACAGAAACGACAGCGGCGTGAGCATGCCCAGCAGCGGAATATCGGTCCAGGACACATGATTGCTGACCCACAGCATCGGCTGTTTCGGCAGCTCGCCGTGTACGCTCACGCGAAAGGGCAGGGCATTACTCAGGCGCGCCATGAAAAAGCGCGACCAGCGCTGGCGCCGCTCCATCGAATGCGCCAGGCCGATGCGCTCGAACACCCCGAACACGCTGGCCATGCTCAAGCCCAGCGAGACCACCAACAGCACCCGCGCGATTCGCGCGTACACCCGCAACCGGCTCATCAGACGGCCGCCTTGAAGTGTTTGGCGTAGCGCGGGCAGAGTTCGTCGCGCTTGAGCAGGATGAACACGTCGGCGACCTGGAAATCTTCGTCCCAGCACGGCTCGCCGCAAATCTTCGCGCCCAGGCGCATGTAGGCCTTGAGCAGCGGCGGCATTTCCGCGATCACGTTGGAAGGGATATCCAGGGTCGGCAGCGGGTTTTTCGGCTCGGCTCGCAGGTGTTCGGTGCACAGATAACGTTCGCGCAGGCGCTGCATGATCGCGTGGGCCTGAATGCCGCCGTCCTGCATCGGAATGCTCGCGCACCCCATCAGGTAGCTGTAGCCGCCCTGATTCAGCACTTCGGCCAGTTCGCCCCAGAGCACGGCGATGGTCCCGCCGTTGCGGTAGGCCGGATCGACGCAGGTGCGACCGATTTCCAGAATCGGGCCCTGCAGATGCGCAAGACCGTGCAGGCTGAATTCTTCTTCGCTGTAAAACTTGCCCAGGCTGCTGGCCGCGGTGTGATCGAGCAAACGGGTGGTTGCCACCAGGCGCCCGGTGTTCAAGTCACGCACGCCGATGTGGCTGCAGTGAACATCATAGTCATCCATGTCCAGACCCAGTTCAGCGCCTTTCAATTTGGCGTTGAACTCGCCGCTGAAAACGGCGAAGCGCAGGGCCTGGGCTTGCTGCAAGGCTTCGGCGCCGACCAGGCGTTCGGCTTGCAGGCGGCGTTCATTGCCGGTGTCGCTGATGCGGGCGATTTGCGTCATGTGAATCTCCGTACGGGCCTTGAACCCGTCGTGGGTTGCAGCCGATCGACTTTCTTTATGCAGCCGTGTTGTGCAAAGTCAGGCTATGTAGCCCCGGTGTCATCGCCATGAACGTTCGGTGATGCTTATATGACAGCCCACAAGGAGGCGCCCGTGCCCTGGTCAGATCTGCTGCAACGTAGTGAACGCTTGCCCGTCGTCGCCGACCTCGCGGAGGGTTTCGCGACGCTGTTGCAGACGCTGGGCAATGTCTCGCCGTTTGAACTGGCGGTCGCGGGTGGGCGGCGCATGGCGACGCCGGGGCTGGCCTTTCTGGTCGGCTATCAAGCGGCGTTGCGCATGCTCTGGCCGAGCGCGCCATTGAGCCTCGGCGCGTTGTGCGCCACCGAACAGCGCAGCCTGCGCCCGGCGGATATGCAAACGCGTCTGAACGGCTTGCGCCTGAGCGGGCGCAAGGATTTCGTCACGGCTGGCGATGCGGCTGACTGGCTGCTGGTGGCTGCACGCAGTGAACAACCCGGCGAAACGCCGCGCCTGACGTTGGCGGTGGTCTACCCCGGCGAGCCCGGCGTGAGCGTGGAAACACTGCCGGCGCTGCCGTTGATGCCCGACATCAGCCACGGACGTCTGCACCTGGACGGCGCACTGTGCGAACTGCTCGCCGGCGATGGCTGGGATGCTTACGTCAAACCGTTTCGCACCCTTGAAGACGTCTATGTGCTGAGCGCGATGACCGCTTGGCTGTATGGCATCGGCCAGGACAGCGACTGGCCGCAGCCCCTGCAATTGCGTTTGCTGGCGCTATTGGCCGGGTGTGCCGAAGCGAGCCGGCAAGCGCCGGATAATCCGGCCGGGCATGTGTTGCTGGGCGGGTTGTTTGCGCAGTTCGAGGCGCTGGCGGGGGAGGTGGATCAGGCGCTGGCCGGTGGCCCGGTGGAGTGGGCGCAAATGTGGCAGCGGGACAAGGGCGTGATGCTATTGGCGGCGGGGGCCCGGGCGAAGCGGTTGGCCAAGGCATTGGCGGCGATCTGACTGGCCTCTTCGCGAGCAGGCTCGCTCCCACAGGGAACCGCGTTTGTTCAGTTGAAACACGGTCGAATTGTGGGAGCGAGCCTGCTCGCGAAGGCGGCCGCAAGAGCACCACACATCTGTCATAAACCCCAACTAGGCTCAGCAGGTTCATTCCCCAGAGCCCCGACCATGCGCAAAGGCCTGTTGCTGTTCTTGCTGCTCGTCAGCCTCACCGCCCGCGCCGAACAATGGCCCGGCGAGCAATGGTCTACCGGCCCGAAGATCACCGGCCCAGCCGTCGAGGCGCTGGAAACCTACGCCTTCCCGTCGCGCGACGACAGCACCCGCCAAGGCATCCGCACCGACGCCTTGTTGATCATCCGCGACGGCCAGATCATCTACGAACGCTACGCCGGCCCGACCACTGCGCAAACCCCGCACCTGACCTGGTCGATCAGCAAAAGCCTGATGGCCACCGTGCTCGGCGTGGCGTATGGCGAGAACCGCTTTAAACTCGACGACCCGGCCGCGCAGTTTTACTCGCCCTTGGCAAACCGCCCGGCGCTGAAAATCGCCGACCTGCTGCACTGGGCCTCGGGCATCGACTGGCAGGAAGACTACGAATACGCGCCGCTGAAATCCTCGGTGGTGGCGATGCTCTATACCCGTGGTCATCGCGACATGGCCGCGTTCGCCGCTGATCATCCGAGCTACGCTGAACCGGGTCAGGCGTTTCGTTATTCCAGCGGCGACAGCAATCTGCTCGCCGCCGCATTGAAAGGCATGCTCGGCCCGCAGCGTTATGCCGATTACCCGTGGACGGCATTGTTCGAACCGCTGGGCATTCGTCACGCCGTCTGGGAAACCGATGCCAGCGGCACGTTCGTCGCCTCGTCCTACGCCTATCTCACCGCGCGGGATCTGGCGCGGGTCGGGCTGCTGATGGTGCGCGACGGGCGCTGGCAGGACCGGCAATTGCTGCCCAAGGACTGGGTGGCGTTCAACCGCGAACCCTTCGCGGGCTACAAGGCCGGTCAGGACGAAGCCGTGCCCGGCGGCCACTGGTGGCTCAATCGTGCGATTGCCGGCGCGCCATCGCCATGGCCCGCCGCGCCGCCCGACACCTTCGCCGCGCTCGGCCATTGGGGCCAAGCGCTATACGTGATTCCCAGCCAGAAACTGGTCATTGTGCGCTACGCCGATGACCGCGACGGTGGTTACCGCCACAACGAACTGCTCGCGCGCGTGCTCAAGGCGGTGCAGCCATGAAGCGACTATTGCTGTTGCTGCTGGCCGTGCTGCTCGGCTGGATGGCTTACGAGCGGGAAAATCTATGGGCCTTCCCGGACATCATCAGCGCCTACACCGCCAAGGAATATTGTTCGTGCCGGTATGTGACGAACAACGACGCGCAATACTGCCGTGGCTATGTAAAGCAGTGGCTGCCGATCAGCCAGTTCACCGATGACCCGGCCAGCAAAACCATCACCGTCAGCGGCATGGGCCGCAGCAATAGCGCGCAGTGGCAAAACGAACGCCACGGTTGCCGCCTCATTCCCTGAGACTCCGGATCACCCCTGTGGGAGCGAGCCTGCTCGCGAAATCGTCGCCAGCCGCAATACATGCCGTGCGACGAGCATTGCATTCGCGAGCAGGCTCGCTCCCACAGGGTTTCCAATAACATGATGGGCGGTTAAGGTTCGTGCAGGTTTATCGCCCCCACGAGTGCTCAATGTTCAACCGCTCCCTGTACACAACCCTTTCTAGCCTGCTGCTGGCCGCCGCCGCATTGCCGGCCCAGGCCAATTGGTATCTGGACGGCGAGTCGTCGCGGCTGTCGTTCGTCAGCACCAAGAACGCCAGTGTTTCCGAAGTGCAGCGCTTTCTGGTGCTGCACGGCAAGGTCGACCCCAATGGGCGTGCCGAAGTCGAAGTCGAGCTGGAGTCGATCAACAGCGGCATTCCGCTGCGCGATGAGCGCATGCGCAAGGAGCTGTTCCAGATCGAGCAGTTCCCCGAAGCGACGATCACCACGCAGATCGACCTGCGCCCGATCAACGATCTGGCCCCCGGCGCGCAGCTGGAATTGCGCCTGCCGCTGACCGTCAAGCTGCATGGCAAGCAACACGAATATCCCGCCGAGCTGCTGGCAACACGCCTCGACGACCGGCGTTTTCAAGTCGTGACGCTGGAGCCGCTGGTGATCAACGCCGCGGATTTCGACCTCGCGCCGGGGCTCGAAAGTCTGCGCAAACTCGCCGATCTTTCAGCCATCAGTCTGTCGGTACCGGTGGGTGCGGTGCTGATCTTCACGGCGCGCTGACATGCGCGGCGCAGTATTTCCCTGGCGCGACGGCAACCGCTTCGAGCTGTTGATCGACGGCCCGCAATTCTTTCCGCGGATGCTCGAGCACATCGCCGCCGCCAAAGAACAGATCGAACTGGAACTGTATCTGGTCGAGGCCGGCGCCTGTGCAGACGCCATCGTCCAGGCGCTGGTGGCGGCGGCCGAGCGCGATGTGCGCGTGCGCTGTCTGTTCGATGATTACGGCAGCCTCGCGTTTACCTTGCACTTGCGTCAGCGCCTGACCGCTGCCGGGGTTGAACTGCGGTTCTATAACCGCTTGAGCTGGCGGCGCTGGGTTGGCAATTTCTATCGTGATCACCGCAAACTGCTGCTGGTCGATCAATGTCTGGCGGTGGTCGGCGGCACCGGTGTCACTGATGAGTTCTGGACCCCGGGCCATGACACCAGCGAGTGGCACGAAGTAATGGTGCAGATCAGCGGCCCGCTGGTGATCGATTGGCAATTGCTGTTCGACCGCCAGTGGATCGCCAACCGCTACCGCCGCGCCTGGCGTCCGGCAGCGCATTTCGGCCTGCCGCGGTTGCCGCGTGTGCCGGACAAGGGCGAGGGTATGGGCCGCGTGGCGTATGCCGATGCGCGCCAGCATCGCGATATTCTGCAATCGCTGTTTCGCGCACTGAACAGCGGGCAGAAACGCATCTGGATGGCCACGCCGTATTTCCTGCCGACCTGGAAAATCCGCCGCTCCCTGCGCAAGGCCGCCGCACGTGGGGTCGACGTGCGTTTGCTGCTGACCGGGCCGCGCACCGATCACCCGTCAGTGCGCTACGCCGGGCACCGCTACTACCCACGACTGCTCAAGGCCGGGGTGCAGATCTTCGAATACCAGCCGTGCTTTTTGCATCTGAAAATGGTGCTGGTGGACGAATGGGTGAGCATCGGTTCGTGCAACTTCGATCACTGGAACCTGCGCTTCAATCTGGAGGCGAACCTGGAAGCACTGGATCCGTCGTTGACGGCAGCGGTAGAGGCGAGTTTTGTCAGGGATTTCGGGCTGAGTCAGTTGGTCAGCCTTGAGGAATGGCAGCGCCGGCCGTTGTGGCGGCGGGTCAAACAGCGGGTGTGGGGCTGGGTGGATCGGTTGGTGGTGAATATTCTCGATAGACGCGGCTGAGCCCACTGTCGAAAACGACATGAAACCAATGTGGGAGCGAGCCTGCTCGCGAAAGCGGTCCGTCAGCCAAGCAAATGCTGACTGACACACCGCCTTCGCGAGCAGGCTCGCTCCCACAGGGTTTTGCAGTGTTATGCAGTTACAGCAATTCGAAGCTCTGCTGCGTCACGCTCTGCGAATCCAGGCCGATCTGCACGTTGAACTTGCCGGGTTCTGCCGCGTATTTCAGTTGGGCGTTGTAGAACTTCAAATCATCCTCAGTGATGGTGAAGTGCACGACTTTCTGTTCGCCGGCCTTGAGCATGATCTTCTGGAAGTTCTTCAGCTCTTTGACCGGGCGGATCATCGAGCCGGTGACGTCCTGAATGTACAGCTGCACCACGGTTTCGCCGTCACGCTTGCCGGTGTTCTTGACCATCACGCTGGCGTCGAGCTTGCCGGTGGCATTCAGCGTGGTCGACGACAAGGCCATGTCGCTCAAGGCAAACGTGGTGTAGCTCAGGCCATAACCGAACGGAAACAGCGGCCCGGTGGTGTCATCGAAATACTGCGAGGTGTAGTTGCCCGGTTTGCCCGGGGTGAACGGCCGGCCAATGCTCAGGTGGTTGTAGTAGGTCGGAATCTGCCCGACAGAGCGCGGGAAGGTCACCGGCAGTTTGCCCGACGGGTTGTAGTCGCCGAACAGTACGTCGGCAATCGCATTGCCACCCTCGGTGCCGCTGAACCAGGTTTCCAGAATCGCGTCAGCCGACTGGTTCTCTTCGAGAATAGTCAGCGGGCGGCCGTTCATCAGCACCAGCACCAGCGGTTTGCCGGTGGCTTTCAGCGCGCGGATCAGCTCGCGCTGGGTTTCCGGGATGTTCAGGTCGGTTCGGCTGGAGGACTCGTGAGACATGCCACGGGATTCGCCCACTGCTGCAACCACCACGTCGGCATCCTTGGCGGCTTTCACCGCTTCGTCGATCAGTACGCTGGCCGGGCGCGGATCATCGACCACTTCCGGCGCATCGAAGTTGAGGAAGTTCAGGTAGTCGAGGACCTTCTTGTCGCCGGTGATGTTGGCGCCACGGGCGTAGATCAGCTTCGATTTGTCGCCGATCACCGCGCTCATGCCGTCAAACAACGTCACCGATTGCGCAGGGCGGCCGGCGGCGGCCCAACTGCCCATCATGTCGATCGGCGCTTTGGCCAGCGGGCCGACCAGCGCGACTTTCGCGTTCTTCTTCAGCGGCAGGGTTTCATTCTGGTTCTTCAGCAGCACCAGGCTGCGCCGCGCCACTTCTCGGGCCTCGGCACGGTGCAGGCGGCTTTCGGCGTAGGTGTCAGCCGGATCATCCTCGGCCTTGCCGATGCGCAGGTACGGGTCCTTGAACAGGCCCATGTCGTACTTGGCGGCGAGCACTTCACGCACCGCGTTGTCGATGTCTTTCTGTTCGATCTCGCCGGACTTGAGCAGCCCCGGCAGCTCTTTGCCGTACAGGGTATCGTTCATGCTCATGTCGATGCCGGCCTTGATCGCCAGCTTCGCCGCTTCACGACCGTCACGGGCGACGCCGTGTTTGATCAGCTCGAAAATTGCCCCGTGGTCACTGACCGCCAGGCCCTTGAAGCCCCAATCCCTGCGCAGCAGATCGTTCATCAACCAGGTATTGGCCGTGGCCGGAATGCCGTTGATCGAGTTCAACGCGACCATCACCCCACCGGCGCCGGCATCGATCGCGGCGCGGTACGGCGGCAGGTAATCCTGGTACATCTTCACCGGGCTCATGTCGACGGTGTTGTAGTCGCGACCGCCCTCGACCGCGCCGTACAGGGCGAAATGCTTGACGCTGGCCATGATGCTGTCGGCGGCGCTCGGAGTGGCGCCCTGGTAGGCGCGAACCATGACCCCGGCAATGCGCGAGGTCAGGTAGGTGTCTTCACCGAAACCTTCGGAGCTGCGGCCCCAGCGCGGGTCGCGGGAAATGTCGACCATCGGCGCAAAGGTGATGTCGAGGCTGTCGGCGGCGGCTTCTTTGGCAGCGACGCGACCGGACTGGCCGATGGCGTCCATGTCCCAGCTCGAGGCGAGGGCCAGCGGAATCGGGAAAATCGTCCGGTGACCGTGGATCACGTCGTACGCAAAAAACATTGGAATCTTCAGGCGACTGCGCATGGCGGCGTCCTGCATCGGCCGGTTTTCCGCACGGGTGATCGAATTGAAGGTACCGCCGATGTTGCCGGAAGCGATCTCTTTGCGGATCAGCTCGCGAGGCATTTCCGGGCCGATGCTGATCAGGCGCAACTGGCCGATCTTCTCATCGAGGGTCATCTGGCCCATCAGGTTGCTGATGAACGCGTCCTTGTTTTCCAGAGGGACCGGAGTCGTGGCGGCCAGTACCTGGTGACTGGCCAGGCTGACGAACAGGCCCAGCAAACACAGCTTCTTCATGAATGTTTTTTCTCAAGGGCCCAAGCGGTGACGAAACACCGGCCAGCCAAAATGTAAGGAGCGACTATTGTTGTTCGGGTGCCGGCTCGAATATTCAGAGCCAAAAAACCACAGTCGACAGCGGCAGCGTGAACACGAAGGGCACTTTTTAGCCCATAAGCCCGTCGCAATCCAGTGGCGGGGCCGATTATGCCCCAACCGCCGTGCCGGAATGTTCAGCGCGCGGTTTTTAATCCAAGGAGCATCACCGCAATGACGATCAACCCGACCTACCGCTCACGTTTGCAAGTAGCCACGCTGCTGGTGCTGGCTACGTTCTTGACCGCGTGCGGCATCAATAATATCCCGACCCTCGACGAACAGGCCAAAGCCGCTTGGGGCCAGGTGCAGAACCAGTACCAGCGCCGCGCCGACCTGATTCCCAATCTGGTGGAAACCGTCAAAGGCTACGCCGCCCATGAACAGGAAACCCTGACCGCCGTGATCGAAGCGCGGGCCAAGGCCACGTCGATCCAGGTCGATGCCAGCACCCTTGACGACCCAGCGAAACTCAAGCAGTTCCAGCAGGCGCAGGATCAGTTGACCGGCGCATTGAGCCGCTTGATGGTGGTCTCCGAACGCTATCCGGACCTGAAGGCCAACCAGAATTTCCTCGCCCTGCAATCGCAGCTCGAGGGCACGGAAAACCGCATCGCCGTGGCGCGCCGCGATTTCATTCTGGCGGTGCAGAAATACAACACCGAGATCCGCACCTTCCCCGGGCGTCTGTGGCACAGCGTGATGTACAGCGACCTGCCAATGCGCGAAACCTTCGAAGCCACCACGCCCGGTGCGGAAAAAGCCCCGGAAGTGAAGTTCTGATCCGATGCTGGCGATGAGGTTGACCATGCGCGTGTTGAAAACGGGCCTGGTGCTGATGCTCTGGCTGTTTGCCGTCAGCGCCCAGGCCGAATTGACGTTCCCGGCGCTGAGCGGGCGCGTGGTCGACCAGGCGCAGATGCTTGAGCCGTCGCTGCGCGCGCAACTGAGCCAGCAATTGCAGGCCCACGAACAGGCGACCGGCGAGCAGTTGGTGGTGGTCACGCTGCCCGATCTGCAGGGCACCACCATCGAAGATTTCGGCGTTCAGTTGGGCCGGCACTGGGGCATCGGCCAGAAGGACAAGAACAACGGCGCACTGCTGATCGTCGCTCGTGACGAGCGCAAGCTGCGCATCGAAGTCGGTTATGGTCTGGAGGACCGGCTGACCGATGCGCAGGCCTCGGTGATCATTCATCAGGTCATCACGCCTGCGTTCAAGGCTGGCAACTTCAGCAAAGGCATCAGCGACGGGGTGGCGGCGATGCTGGTGGTGCTGGGCGGCAACCCTTTGGACGAGCCATCTACGGTGTACGAATCCAGCGGCGACCCGGCCGACGATTTCATCTCGCGACATCCGGCGCTGTTCATGTTTTTGGTGATGTTGTTCATCCTGACGGTGTTTGTCTGCCAGATGCTCGGTATCCTGCCGGCCGGCCGTGGCGGCTCCGGAGGCGGGGGCGGCTTGGGTGGCGGTGGATTCGGCGGGGGCGGTGGCGGCGGAGGCGGCTTCAGCGGTGGCGGGGGCAGTTTCGGCGGCGGTGGTTCGTCCGGCGGCTGGTGAGCACAGAACAATAACGAGCAGGCATTTTTCGAATGGCATTACTGACTGAACACGAACAACGCAAAGTCGCCGAGGCGATCGCCCGGGTCGAACGCGACACCGACGCCGAACTGGTCACGGTGCTGGCCGCCCGCGCCGACGACTATGCGTACATCCCGCTGCTCTGGGCCAGCCTGCTGGCGCTGGTGCTGCCGGGTGTCGTGCATTACCTGACCGGCTGGCTGACCCTGCGCAGCCTGCTGATGGTGCAATGGGGGTTGTTCATTGTGCTGTGCCTGCTGTTCCGTCTGCCTAAAATCACCACCCATCTGGTCCCGCGCCGCGTGCGCCACTGGCGCGCTTCGAATCTGGCGCGGCGGCAGTTTCTTGAACAGAACCTGCACCACACCGTGGGCAGCACCGGCATGCTGATTTTTGTCTGCGAGGCTGAGCGGTATGTGGAGATTCTGGTGGATGAGGGGATCTCCCGGCGTCTGGACAACAAGAACTGGGATGCGATTGTTGCGGCGTTTACCGAGCAGGTGCGGCAGGGGCGCACGCTGGAGGGGTTTGTCACCTGTATCGAGGCGTGTGGGCAGTTGCTGAAAGTGCATGTGCCGGTGACGCAGGTGAGGAACGAGTTGCCGAATCGGTTGGTGGTGTTGGGCTGAAAAGCCCCTCACCCCAGCCCTCTCCCGGAGGGAGAGGGAGCCGACCGCGTTGTTCTATCGAGTATCGCCGACCTGAATACCGAGTCGAACTCAAGTCGGGAAATCCAGAGTCGACTCGGTCGTTCAGGTCAATGTCGAGCGCAAGACACCTCGGTCGGCCCCCTCTCCCTCCGGGAGAGGGCTGGGGTGAGGGTAGCTTTTAGCTGTTGAAACCAACCGTTCAGCAAATAAGCACGTGTCCCCAACCCCCATCCCCCCTAAAATACCCGCCATTCCCGATTTCGCCCGTCCGAGGCCGCTTTTTCATGTCCGTCACCGCCCCATCTGCGCCGTCCACAAAGTCTGCGCCCGACCATCACGCCCAGTTCATCGAGCTGCTGCAAGCCAGCCTCGAACAGAACGGTTTCATCAAACTGGTGCTGGCCAAGTACGTCGGTGACGAGGCGGATCTGCAGCGGGTGATCATCAAACCGGTGACGGTCAAGGCGCAGCCGAACCTGTCGTTCGTCTACCGCTACAAGACCCGAGATATCACCAAGAACCTGCCCCTGACTGAAGGCGTAGCGGCGATTGCCGGGCTGTTGCCGGCCGCGTTCAAGAATGCGCATTTGCTGGCGCTGAGCGACGAAGCACAGCTGGAATACAGCAAAAAGGGCAAGTCTTCGCTGTTCAAGAGCAAATCTCAGCAATTGCGCGAGGCGCCGTCCGCCGAGCACAACCGCGAGAAAAACCGCTTTCTCGAACTCAGCCGGCCGTTCCTCAAAGACCTCGGCGTGACCAATGCCCAGCACGAGCTGATCCCGGCGATGTCGCGCAAGTGGAAGCAGATCAACAAGTTCATCGAAGTGTTCAGCCACGCGCTGACCTCGTCACCGCTGGCGCTGGACAAGCCGGTGCGGGTGGCGGATTTCGGTTCGGGCAAGGGCTATCTGACGTTCGCGATCCACGATTATCTGCGCAACACCCTCAAGGCCGAGGGCGAAGTCACCGGCGTTGAACTGCGCGAGGAGATGGTCAACCTGTGCAACACCGCAGCGGCCAAACTTGAGCATCCGGGGCTGGTGTTCAAGTGCGGTGACGTGCGCAGCGTCGCACCGAGCGAGCTGGATGTGATGATCGCCCTGCATGCCTGCGACATCGCCACCGATTATGCGATCCATACCGGCATCCGCTCGGGTGCGTCGATCATCATGTGCTCGCCGTGCTGCCACAAGCAGATCCGCCTGCAGATCCAGAGTCCGGCGCTGCTTAAACCGATGCTGCAATACGGTTTGCACCTGGGCCAGCAAGCGGAAATGGTCACCGACAGCCTGCGTGCGTTGTTCCTCGAAGCCTGCGGTTACGAGACCAAAGTGTTCGAGTTCATCTCGCTGGAACACACCAACAAGAACAAGATGATCCTGGCGGTGAAACGCGCCGAGCCGGTGAACCCGGCGCAGCTGTTGGCGAAAATTGAAGAACTGAAAGCTTTCTACCACATCAGCGAGCACTGCCTGGAAACCCTGCTGCGCGCCGACGGCTATCTGGCCTGACGCGAAACCTGTGGGAGCGAGCCTGCTCGCGAAGGGGCCATAACAGCCAACATCATAGTTGACTGTCAGTCCGCCTTCGCGAGCAGGCTCGCTCCCACATTGGTTTTCACTGCCGTCTTGCGCCCGAGCATCACCGTGGCGATCACGCCGCAAGCAAACACCCAGGTGACCGGCTCGACGTGTTCGCCGAAGAACAGCGCAGAAAAAGCGATAGTGAAGAAGATCTGCAACAACTGAATCTGACTGACCCGGGCGATGCCACCCATGGCCAGCCCGGCGTACCAGGCAAAAAAACCGAGAAACTGCGAGAACAGCGCAACATACCCAAACGCCCACCAGGCCTTGGCCGACACTGCGCCCTGATGTTGCAACGCCAGGTACACAACCGGCCCGATCAGCAGCGGCGTCGACAGCACCAGCGCCCAGCAGATCACCTGCCAGCCGCCCATCTCTCTGGCCAAGCGGCCGCCCTCGGCGTAACCCAGCCCGCCGACAGCAATCGCGCCGAGCATCAACAAATCACCGGCCTGAATGCTGCCCGCCCCGGTGTACAAGGCATAACCGAGCACCAGCGCACTGCCCAACGCGGCGCAGGCCCAGAAGGCTTTCGATGGGCGTTCATGGGATAGCCACGCCGCGTACAACGCGACGCACAGCGGTTGCAAACCATTGACCAGCGCACCGTGGGACGCCGGCAAGGTTTGCATGGCCCACGCCGACAACACCGGAAAACCCAGAATCACCCCGGCGATCACCAGGCTCAGGCCTTTGACTTGTTGCCAGCTCGGCCACTTCTCACGACGCCACAACAGCAGCAGCGCCGCCGGGATTGCCGCGAACAGCGCCCGCCCCAGACCGTTGAGCAGCGGATGCAGTTCCTGCACCACGATGCGGGTGAAGGGCAGGGTCAGGCTGAAAATCACCACACCGAGCAGGCCGAGGGCCATGCCGGTGTTTTCGCGCGAGGACATGAGGAGGACCGGAATTGACGGTGGCTGGGAGTCCACCATCTAGCCATAAACCGCACGGTTCAGGCTGTTACAGCCAGACACAAATTCAGGCGTACAGTTTGCTGGCCTCTTCGCGAGCAGGCTCGCTCCCACAGGGGGAACGCATTCCAAATGTAGGAGTGAGCCTGCTCGCGATGAACGATGACTCGGTCTACCTTGAATACTCCCGGATCTTTCTCACAGGAGACCTCCCCATGCCCGCCAAAAAAATCCTGATGCTTGTCGGCGATTACGTCGAAGACTACGAAGTGATGGTGCCGTTCCAGGCCCTGCAAATGGTCGGCCACAGCGTGCATGCCGTATGCCCGGACAAAACCGCCGGGCAAACCGTGCGCACCGCGATTCATGACTTCGAAGGCGATCAGACCTACAGCGAAAAACCCGGCCATCTGTTTGCCCTGAATTTCGACTTCGCCAAGGTCAGCGAAGCCGATTACGACGCGCTGCTGATCCCCGGCGGGCGCGCGCCGGAGTATCTGCGGCTGAACGAGAAAGTCCTCGAACTGGTGCGCGCCTTCGACAACGCCGGCAAACCGATCGCCGCGGTCTGCCACGGTGCGCAACTGCTGGCGGCGGCGGGTGTGCTCGAAGGACGCGAATGCAGCGCCTACCCGGCCTGCGCGCCGGAAGTGCGGCTGGCCGGCGGTACCTACATCGACATCGCAGTCACCGACGGCCACGTCCAGGGCAATCTGGCCACGGCACCGGCATGGCCGGCCCACCCGAACTGGCTGGCCGGGTTCCTCGGGTTGCTCGGCACGCAAATCATTTTGTAGTGAGCGGACAGGTGCTTTCGTGAGCAGGCGCGCTTCCACAGGGGATGCGTTTCAATGTGGGAGCCAGGCTGCTGGCGATGGGGCCGCAACAGGCGACAGATAGTCCGCGCTGGTCTTTACTGTGAAGCGCACTCTGCCTAAATCGCCAAGGAGCAACACGCATGTCCGGATGGTACGAAGTCAGCAAGAGCAGCAACGGCCAATTCAGGTTCGTGCTCAAAGCGGCGAATGCCGAAACGATTCTGACCAGCGAGCTGTACACCACGCGCGCCGGCGCCGACGGCGGCATCGCCGCCGTGCAGAGCAACAGCGCGGTGGACGAGCGCTACGAGAAGAAGTCGACCAAGGACGGCCACCCTTATTTCAATCTGAAAGCGGCCAACCATCAGGTCATCGGCAGCAGCGAGGCGTACTCATCCGACGCCGCCTGCGATAAAGGAATCGCCAGCGTCAAAAGCAACGGCGCGACCAAGGTGATCAAGGACAAGACCGTGCCCGTCCTCTGAATACGACACGGTCCCTGCGGGAGCGAGCCTGCTGGCGATGAGGCCATCGGCTTCGATAGAGATGCCGAACAATAGACCGCTATCGCGAGCAGGCTCACTTCTACAGTTGAAATACGATCCCCTGTAGGAGTGAGCCTGCTCGTGATGGCGTCGGTAGCCTCGCCGCTAAACCTCGACCGGCACCGACAACTTCGGATCGCCCAGCGCGTGGCTCTTGGCATCGAAGAACCGCAACTCGACCCCGGTGCCGTCGAACAGCTTGATGTAATGGCGCTTCTGATGCTGGACGAACGCTGCACTGCGCGGGTAAATCGAAATCGCCACGCTCGCCGGTTTGGCCAGGCGCAGCGCGCGGACGATGTGCGCATCCTGCTCACCCAAGGCATGGCCGAAGATGCACAAACTGCCGGCGTGGCCCAATAACTGCTGATAACAGAACGACAGATAATCCGAGCTGCGGATGGTCTTGAGCTTGTCCGCGCTCGGGCCTTCGCTGACGAACAGCGGCACGTCATCAAGGGTTTTCAGGGTGTTGTTGATGGCGAAACTGCCCAGCAGCGTGCCCTCGGTCGAGGTCAGTTTGCGCGCCGTGCCGTCCTGGTTGCGCACCAGGTGCAGGCCACCGTGCAGGTAAAGCAGACGCGGTTTGTCAGTGGCGCTGTCGCTCAGGTCGAAACTGGCGTTCGGGCCATTGAACAGATCATCGATCACTGCGCTGTCGTGTTGCAGCGCCCAGTAGTTGAGCAAATCGTAATTGGTGGTGAACACCGTGCGATAGCGCGCCAGTTCTTCATTGAGCGTCGTCAGCGTCGACGGCTGCACCAGCCGCCACGGGATGTGCATGGCGTGCACGGTGTTGATCAACGCTTCCTTGATCGCGTAGTAGCGATTGCGCGGCGCCGCCGAGCTGACGGCCAGTGCCTTGTTGACCCGGCTAGTGGTTTTCAGCGAACCGAGCACTTGCTCGAAACTGCGCGTCTGCAGCGCGTCGAACACCGCCAGTTCCGAGGCGCTCAGGGGTTTTTCTTCCACGGTGCGGGCGTTTTCGAACAGCGAGTCGTAGCCGAAGTCGTCCCATACCGCGCGGCTGGCGCCGTTGCCCACCAGCAAACCGTTGAAATCGGTCGCGGCGCGCAGAGCGTTCCAGTCTTCGAGGGTGGCGTCGACATTCAGAAAATCAGTCATTGCGCAGGCGTCTCAAAACAAAGGGGCGGATGGGCGGCGACTTTATCACGAGCGGGCATTGAGCCAGATCAACATCCGTCGTGACCGATCGGTCGATCCTGTGTGCATCCGCCGGAGCGCAGCGCTCGAGCCGGCCCTAGTCAGGAGACACACGATGAGCAGCACCTTCTTCATTCCGGCGGTCAACATCATGGGCAGCGGCTGCCTCGACGAAGCCATGGACGCGATCCGCAACTATGGCTTCGGCAAGGCGTTGATCGTCACCGACAGCGGTCTGGCCAGGGCTGGCGTCGCCACTCTGGTGGCCGAGAAACTGGCGATGCAGGACATCGACTCAGTGATTTTCGACGGCGCCAAACCCAACCCGAGCATCGCCAATGTCGAGGCCGGGCTGGTGCTTTTGCAGGACAGCGGCTGCGATTTCATCGTCTCGCTGGGCGGCGGTTCGCCCCACGACTGCGCCAAAGGCATCGCCCTCTGCGCAACCAATGGCGGGCACATTCGCGACTACGAAGGCGTCGATCAATCGCAAAAGCCGCAACTGCCTTTGGTCGCGATCAACACCACCGCCGGCACTGCCAGCGAGATGACCCGGTTCTGCATCATCACCGACGAATCGCGCCACGTGAAAATGGCCATCGTCGATCGCAACGTCACGCCGCTGCTATCAGTCAACGACCCGCAACTGATGGTCGCCATGCCCAAAGGCCTGACTGCGGCCACCGGCATGGACGCGCTGACCCACGCCATCGAAGCCTACGTTTCGACCGCCGCCAACCCGATCACCGATGCCTGCGCTCTCAAGGCCATGAGCCTGATCAGCAACAACCTGCGCCTGGCCGTGCGTGACGGCAGCGACCTCGCTGCAAGGGAAAACATGGCCTACGCGCAGTTCCTCGCCGGCATGGCCTTCAACAACGCCTCGCTGGGTTTCGTCCATGCGATGGCGCACCAATTGGGTGGCTTCTATGACTTGCCGCACGGCGTCTGCAATGCCGTGCTGCTGCCGCATGTGCAGGCGTTCAATGCGCAAGTGTGTGCTGAGCGATTGCGAGATGTCGCACACGCGATGGGCGCGGACATTCGCGGCTTCAGCGCGGAGGAGGGCGCGCAGGCCGCGATCAACGCGATCCGCAGCCTGGCCAGAGACGTCGAGATTCCCGGCGGCCTGCGTGAACTGGGCGCCAGACTCAGCGATATTCCGCTGCTGGCGGCCAACGCCTTGAAAGACGCTTGTGGATTGACCAATCCACGGGCGGCGGATCAGCGCCAGATCGAGGAGATCTTTCGCAACGCGTTTTGATAAAAGGCGCGAAGGCGAGCGCGGTCGAACAGTCCTTCGCGTGCTTCCACAAGCACGGTAAATGTGCGCACGCGGGACCAGTTCGACGCGATGCCACTCAAGCGATGACTGGCGCAGATCCGGTGCTGTTGCGCAGCGTCGATATCGGTCAGTTGTGTAAACCAGGTGCAGTCGGCCTCAACTATCACTTCGGCCAGGTGACGGCCGTTGTTCAAATCGACAATATCGACGTAACCGCCTTCGCGCGGCACTGTTCCTGTAAACGTCACGACATTGCTGACGCTCTCGTGTTCTTCAGGAGAAACGATCACAGGCGCATCGTCCGTGGCGGTGACTTCGAATGCGCGGTCGGCAGACCAGTCCGACGTGTTTCCGGCGATCACCCGTGCGCGGATTTGATGAGGCCCGGGGGAGAGGTCTTCAAACACATCAACTGTCCAGCGCCCGTCGGAATCGATCGGACCCGACGCATAGTGAAAGTTTTCCCTGGCGTCCCATATCTCGATCAGACCGCCTGCCTGGCCCGTGCCGAAAAGATGCGGGCGGCGTGCGGTTTTGCTGCCTTCGAAAGGGAATACGATCGTCAAAACAACCGGTTGGCTGCCTGATTCATGTCTGTTACTCATGACCGGATTGCTCACTTGGGACCAGAGAAGTGTCAGCGTTACAGGTTTGCGCGGATTTGGAACCTGTAAGAAGTACCAGTCATTTAGATCAAGTCGATAGATTCGCTATCGCTTTAGGTTCTTAAAAACTGTCACTTCTATCAGTTGTCGGACGTGAGTGCTTCGGATCGAATGTCCTGCACAGCGGGAACGCAATCGATCTTTCGAGGAGCGCACCACATGTCAAACAACAAAGTCCCAATCGCACAGTCAGCAGGGGAGGTGGATATCTCCTTCGGCACATCAGGTTTGTGCACGCTGCGTTTTTCAGGCGCCGTCAGAACGATAGCCGAGGGTATGGCGACGACGCCGTCGGGGCAAATTATCGTCAGCGCGACTGTCATCGATGCGCAGGGAAAATCCAGTTACGGCCTTGCGCGTCTGGACGCCGAAGGTCATCCAGATTTGAACTTTGGTACGGCGGGCTACCTTACCGGCCAATTCAATCATGATGCGGCCTCGCAGGGCGGGCAGGTGTTCGTTGACAAGCATGAGCGCATCTGGATGTGTGGCGTGAAAAGCGGCATAGCCACCGAGTACCAACAGGTCATCGCTCGGTTCAATTCTGACGGCTCGCCCGATGTCCATTTTGGTGGTACGGAGTCAGGTTATCGCGAAGTGCCCATGCGCATTGCCTCACTGTTCGGTGCCACGGGTGGCAGCCTGATTTTGGCAAAATCGGATCCTCAGCTTGCGGAGCCTGACAGGTTGCTGTTCATGATTTCGCGAAACGGCAACGGACTGCTGGCGCGGTTCCATCTCGATGGCAAGGATGACGACACGTTCGACGGTAAAGGCTGGAAACACCTGCAAGTCCCCGAGCTTGCCATTACCCTGCGTGGAGTCACGCAGTTGAACGATGGGCTGATTTTTGTGAACGGCGGACTCGAAGAGATCGGCCAGGGTTTGGTCATGGGGTTCGACCAGAGCGGAGCGGTCGCGGAATTTGGCGAGGGAGGTGTGTTGCGTTTGCTGATCGAGAAGGATGATGCACCTCTCAAAAGCACAGTGAACCATATCATTGTGCAATCGGCGGAGCGCTTGCTCTTGATCGGTTCGGCGGTTAACGCCGGTGGGGTTCAGCACGCGTTCATCAGTGGAATCTTGAACAATGGCACATTCGACCGCGACTTCAACGCCGGTGTACCGGTCATCACCGCGGCAACCGACGCACTGGACCTGCGTAGCTGGAGAGCGGGTTTTGCGCTGGACGATAACGACGGCAAGCGAATCGTCACGGTCGGACAGACCTCGCACGGCGAACAACGCTTGCTGACAGGAGGCTTCCTGGTCGATGGCGCCGTGGACCCAGCGTTCGATGTCGAAGGCACTGCCCGGGTCGAATGGACTGCGCAGGCGGCCTGCCTGCAGAACTCTTGTGTGCTGGTGCTGGGGCACAAGGAAGGTGCGGCTTGTGTGGTGCGATTGTTGACCGCTGCAGTTGGCTGACGGCAGGGCAATCACACGATGGACGTGACTGGATTCGGGCTATCCTGCCGACCCGCACGAATCCCAGTCATGTTGCAGGAACGACTGATTCCGGGGATGAATTGCTCACACTGGATGGTTGATCACGCATCGAACGGGTTGAAACGGCTGAAGGGGAAAGGGATAGTGCGCGGCTGAAACGTTATCAAGGAGAGCGGTGTGACATTGAAGTCTGCAAGGATCGGATGTGCGGCATTGTGTGTAGCGTTGATGGCAGGGCAGGCTTTTGCCGAATGCACGCCGTCAGCCGTTTCGGGTGATCTTGATTTCGCTGTGTGCAAGGACTGGCCAGCTTATCCGGGGCAGTCCATCAGTGCCAAAGCCACGTTCGCGCGTGCCGCCGGCTCTGATGTAGAAACGAGCGGCTTTTATGATTTCGACCTGTCTGTTGTTCAGGACGGGCAAGCGGTGCCGATCGCGACCTTTCACCAGGACAGCGCCTTCGAATCAAACGGCGTCGCGTTGCATGAGCTGACGCTGGACACCGCCCGCTATTCGGTCACTCCCGATATCCGCGCCTTTGGCGTTCGCACCCGGTTTACCAATAGCTCTCGGCTCAATCCACTGGATGAGACTCAGCTCACCCTCTACGTCAGAGAAGGTCAAACGCTGCGCCCTGTGCTGCAGCAGTTACTGGTCTATCAGTATGGCGGCGAGTGGGACGGAAATTGCGAGGGCGAGCGCAGTGAAATCACCCGAACCGTGGAGATCGCCAAAACCAGCTCCCATGGTTACGCGGACCTTGTCGTGAAAACGAGGGAAACAGGTACTTCCAGTGTGGGCAGGGGCGATGCTTGCAAGGATAAGATCACCGAGTCCAAACCCGTTTCGACAATCTTGCGTTATGACGGCAAGTCTTACGTTCTGCCACAAGGTTTCAAAGGCCTTTAACCGGCCTGTATTCATACGACTTTTATCAAGGAAGAACCATGCTCCCACTCACCAGACTGCTTATCGCCATGGGTATCCTCGCTTGCACGTTCCAGGCCCAGGCCGCTTGCGACAGCAAGGCCTTCGACGGCAAGTCCCTGTCACGCTGCAAGGTCTGGCCTGCGGTGCAGAACCAGGCCATCGCCGTGACCTCGACGTATCTGGCCGACCCCGGTGACGACGAGGCTGGCGTGTTCGATCTGGACCTGGCGATCGTCGATGCGAGCAGCGCCAAACCCATCGCCACCTACCGCAAACCGGGAGCGTACAACTCCGATGCCGTGCGCTTTGATGACCTGCGTATCGACACGGCCCGCTATCGACTGGCGCCGGAGACTCGGGCTTTTGGCCTGCGTTCGAGGTTTTCGCACAGCTCCCAGGCCAATCCTTACGAAAAAACCGATCTGGCCCTGTATGTGCGCGAAGGCAATGCGCTGCGCCCGGTGCTGGAGGGGTTGGTGATTGCCAAGAGCAACGGTGAGTTTGTGGACTGCGAAGGCTACGAGAATAAGATTCGCCGCAGCGTGGAAATCGGCCCCTCCAGCCACCATGGCCTGGCCGACCTGATTGTCACCACCCGTGGCAGCAAGACGAAAAATACCCGGTCGGGCCAGGCATGTGTTTCCAGCACGACGCAACTGAAACAGACCCGCATCACCCTGACTTACGACGGCGAGCAATATGTCGTTCCCGAGGATTTCAGAGGTTATTGATTGATGATCTCCCACCGGTCGGCGACCTCGCCTCGCGGCTGATATAGACTGGCCGCCACGTGTTCTGGCGCTTGCAGGTTCCCCATGACTCCATCGTTGCTTATGGCCGTGCTGGCCTCGGGTTTCATCTACGGCATTACTCCAGGACCCGGCGTGCTCGCGGTGTTCGGCATCGGTGCAGCGCATGGGCGGCGGGCCGGGGCGGGGTTTCTTTGTGGGCATTTGCTCGGTGATGTGGTCTGGTGCAGCACGGCGTTGATCGCGATTGTCGGCGCCCGTGAAATCGGCAGCACGGCGTTCGATGTACTTGGCGTGCTTAGTGCGCTGTACCTGTTCTGGCTCGGCTGGCGCGCAGTGCGGGCGCAGCGGCGCAATGGTGACGAAGCGCAAGGCGCGGCGCGCCAGCCGTTCTGGCACGGCATTGTGTTCGGCCTGACCAATCCCAAGGCCTACCCGGTGGCCGTGGCGACGTTCACTGCGCTGCTGTCGAGCCGCGCAGAGTTGCTTAACTGGTCGATGCTGCCGGCGCTGATCGCTCTGAGTTTCATCGGTGGAGCGCTGGCATACGCGATTCTCATCGGTGTGGTTGGCGCGCAGCGAGTGCGCACCGTATATCAGCGTCACGAATTGCTGATCACCCGTTTGTGCGGCGTGATGTTTATCGGTTTCGCCATAAACGCTTTGATGCATGCGCTGCCGGGGTTGATGCCGAACAAGGTTTGACGGCGCACCGTTCGTCGCGCCTGGGCCAGTTTTTCTAAACCTTTGACCGTTAAAACATTCCTAACTGAGGCGGACGGCTGTCCGCAGCGTGCATTTAAGCAGCGGGCAAATCACGGCCCGCTTGAATTTTCAACGAAGGAGGGCGCGACCATGAGCCGGATGGCCACCCGTTTACGTACCGTCAGTTTCGCAACCCTGCTCGGCTTGTGCGCCAGCAGTGCGTTCGCCCAGTCGCCTGCCGAATTCATCAACGATGCCTCCGCCAAAGGCATGGCCGACATCGAAGCCAGCCGTTTGGCCCACGGCAAGACCGAATCCAAAGAGGTCAAGGATTACACCATCGTCGTCATCAACGACCGCACCACGGCCAATCAGCACCTGGCAAAAATCGCCAAGAAACTCGACCTGCCTGTCGCACCCCGCGAAGAGCTCGCCGATAAGGCGAAAGAGCTGATGCCGGAAGTCAAGGATGGCGCGACCTTCGATCAGGCGTACGCGGCCAGTCAGGTCAAGGCCACCGAAGAAGCCATTACCCAGATCGAGCAACAGGCACAGACCACCGACGTGCCGGAAATCAAAGCGTTTGCCGATGAGACGTTGCCTAAGCTGCAAAGCCATCTGGAGAAGGCCCGCGCGCTGCAGGCCAGTCGTTAAATCTCAAGCTGATCCAGGCATCACCGAAATCTTCGCAGGGCCTGCTTGATGCAGGCACTGTCGAAGGTTTTTTTATGGCTGCGACGCGTCCCCAGTGGGAGCGAGCCTGCTCGCGAATGCGGTGTGTCAGCCAATCATGTATTGCCTGAAACTCCGTCTTCGCGAGCAGGCTCGCTCCCACAGGGGAGGGGTTATATGCAGATTGCTCAGCACTCATTCAAATCCTGCTTTGGCTTGCTCTTGTCACCGAGCCCCTCAAGATCAAATACCTGGTTTTCACCCAGCGAGCGGTAATGCTTGCGCAATTCCTCAAGCTGCTTGAGGTCCAGCGCCTCCAGCCCGAGCATCGCGTTCTGCGCTTCCTTGTTGACCCGCAGCAGCTCATCGAGCTTGAGGTGCAGGATGTCGGTATCACGGTTTTGCGTGTTCTGAATCAGGAACACCATCAGGAACGTGATGATCGTGGTCGAGGTGTTGATGATCAGTTGCCAGGTGTCGTTGTAACCAAAAATCGGTCCGCTCAAACCCCATAACCCAATCAGGATCAACGCGCCCATAAAGGTCTTCGGGCTACCGGCCCACAGGGCCAGTTTTTGGGCGATTTTTGCGAATTTCATGACTGCGTTCCTTTTTTTCAGCGAGCTTGAAATTCAGACAGTCGCTGCGCTTGGAAAATTCTAATTACAATTGAGCTGCGAATACTGGACGTTGGTAGGAAAGGCAGGTGCGCCGGATCGCGGTATGGTGACCGCCGCTAGACTGCCCCGACAGGAGAACGCAATGAGCTGGTCTGCCAAGCAATACGTCACTTTCGAAGATGAACGCACCCGCCCGGCCCGCGATCTGCTGGCGGCGATTCCCACGGCTGATGCGCGTGCCGTGGTCGATATCGGTTGCGGTCCCGGTAACTCCACGGAGTTGCTGGTGCAGCGGTTTCCTGCAGCAAAGGTCCGTGGTCTCGATAGCTCGGCAGACATGATCGATGCAGCACGTCAGCGCTTGCCGCAGGTGCAGTTCGATGTTGCCGAGATTGATAAATGGGCGGATGCAGGTCCGTTCGATGTGATCTTCGCCAACGCCGTGCTGCAGTGGGTGCCGAATCACGCGACGTTGCTGCCAGCACTGGCAAGCAAGCTTTCAGCGGGTGGCAGCCTGGCCATCCAGATGCCCGACAATCTCAACGAACCCTCACACCGATTGATGCGCGAAGTCGCCGCCAGTGGCCCATGGGCGAGCAAACTCGCTGGCGCGGCAGGGCAACGTACCGACATGGCCAGTGCCAGCGAATACTTTTCAATGCTGCGACCGCACTGTGCGCGAGTGGATGTGTGGCGTACGACTTATCACCATCAGTTGTCTGGTGGGGCGGCGGGGGTCGTTGAGTGGTTCAAGGGGAGCGGGTTGATTCCGTTTTTGAGCCCGTTGACCGAAGAGGAACGGGCGCAGTATCTGCAGCACTATCTAGCGGCGGTTGCTGAGGCTTATCCAGCATTGGCCGACGGCTCGGTGCTGTTGCCGTTTCCACGCTTGTTTATTGTTGCAACGCGTTGAACCATTCTTCAGCCGGCTCGCTTTATGTGCCGCGTTCGACGCATTGGTTCAGTTCGTCATGCTGGGGGAACTGGTGGCGTATCAGGGGCAAGGTAACGTTGTGCCGGTGAGTTAGCGGGCGCTGATTTTCTGGTAAAAAAAACCGGTCGTTGCGACCGGTTTTTTGTGCGACACCTTTCAGCTTCAGGCACTCGCGAGCAGGCACTCATAAGGAATGCGTAATCCATCGTGCAGACGCTTGATCATCGCCAGGCTCAGCTTGCGCTTGCGGTTCAACACTTCCGAAACACGGCCGCTAGTACCGATAAAAGGCTCAAGATCTCGCGGCGTCAAACCTTGCTGATCCATGCGAAATTTAATTGCTTCAATGGGATCAGAAGGCGGCATCGGAAATTGCTGCTCCTCATATTTTTCGATCAGCAGCGCGAGAATTTCCAACTCATCACCCTCCGGCGAGTCGATCTCAGCACCCCACAGCTGTTCCATGCGCAGCAACGCTGCGGTCAGGTCTTCCGGGTTACGAATGGGTTTGATGTTCATTAAACGGTCTCCGCATTGATCTGGTCGTATTGAGCGTGTGTCCCAACGAAGCGGATAAACCCCAGCTGCCGCTGGTAGTCGATAGCCAGAATCACTCGATATTTATTTCCGCCGATATTGAATACCACCCTGGCTCCCTTGAGGATACTGGCCGTTCGCAGGTCGGCTTTGACCTGTTGCGGCGTTCGATAAATCGCCTTTTCCATGTGGCGGTACCATTCAACAAGAGGTGTCTGAGCATCAGCATGAGCCGGTTTGCTTTCCCAAAAGTGTCTTAGCGTCGCTCTTGCAATTATCCGCATCCATGCCTCCTCCCAATGAGGGAGATCCTAGTCGCTGCTGAGTAGAGAGGCAATCTTGGATGTGCTTTGAGAGCGGGCCTTCAACATTGAATTGCAAGATATGTACTGGCCCACCAAGCTTATGAAAATTTTTAATGGTTCTTAAAAGACCTTTAAAAGCCAATACAAGCCTACAATGGTCTGGAAAAGACCCATTAGAAGTTGACGGAAGCCGCCATGTCTTTCATGCATCTGCTTCACTCGCCTGCCGAGATCGCTAAAAATGTCGGAGAGAACGCCAGAACCCTGCGCCTCTCCAAAAACCTGTCCCGCAAGACGCTGGCTGTAAAGGCGGGGGTTTCCGAATCCACGATCAAGCGATTCGAAGCGACCGGGCTCGTGACTTTGGAGGCTTTGATCTTGATAGCCACTGCGCTGGATGAACTCTACGCCGTAACCCGACTGTTCAAGCCAGAGCAACCTAACTCGATAGATGAGCTGAAAAATGCCAGGCGCAAGCGGGGGATGCGTTGATGATCAAACCTTTCAAACACACAGAAGCGCTGATTGTTTTGAAAGAGGGAGCCAAAGTTGGCGAGCTGATCAAAGTCGCGGGCCGAGGAATTTACTTCGCTTACGATCAGGGTTGGCTGGCCACGGGCTACAATGTTTCACCGCTGACAATGGCTTGGGACGAGAAGCCACAGCTAGCCAGGAACACCAACCTCTTCGATGGGCTACACGGGCCGTTTGCCGATTCACTGCCTGACGGCTGGGGGATGTTGCTGATGGATCGCTATTTCAACAGCACTTTCGGTGACGGCACCCACCTTACAGTCACAGCGCTTGATCGCCTTGCTTATATGGGGGACCGCAGCATGGGCGCGTTTGAATATCAGCCGAAGGCGGAAAAAACAGAGCTCACGGGCCCTCTGGATATTTGCCAGCTCTACGAAGCTTCCATTGAGGTTCAAAAGGGCGAGACCCCAGCAGTGCTCACCAAGTTACGACTTGCCGGTGGCTCACCGGGTGGCGCACGACCAAAGGCAATTGTGGCACTGTCTGCCGACAAGGCCCATGCAACCTCAGCCTTCGATGCCCTGCCCGAAGGCTATGCACACTGGATCGTCAAGTTCAGGGCATTGTACGAACCGATTGAAACTGGCGGCATCGAACTTGCCTACGCCGAGATGGCTCGCGCCGCCGGAGTGACCATGGCTGAATCGGATCTTATGGATCTGCAGATGCCTGGCGGCGAGGTTGAGCGTTTCTTCGCAACCAAGCGCTTCGACCGCGACGGCGAGCGCAAGATTCACATGGTGACCGTCTCGGCACTCATGTACGCGGACTACCGCGCATTGTCATCCATCGATTATCCGAACCTGCTGAAACTCACGCAGGTGCTGACCAAAAGCTCAGCTGATGTGGAAAAAATGGCCAGGTTGATGATCTTCAATGCGCTGTCACACAACCATGACGACCATGCGAAAAACTTTGCCTTTCTTTGCCACGATTCCCAAAAAAAAGGTGAGAAGGAAACCTGGAGGCTGTCTCCGGCATACGACCTGACATTCGCAAATGCCATGGGCGAGCACACCACTGACTTCGGAGGCCGTACACCTGGGAAACCTACACGCAAGCGAATCATGGAGATTTGCAAGGATTACAAATACCTTAAGGCCGAGGAGTACATCGAGCAGACTCTCGTTGCGCTCGCCGAGTGGGAGAAGGTATTCACTCGATTGAATGTCCCGCACAAAGCAGGGGAGCCGATCTTTAATGTACTGATGAAGCTGCATCAGGATTTCGAGAAGTAACCCGCAGACGTGAGGCAGCATTGAACTCGCAGGTTGTTGGCGGTGAAACTTCAAATCCTACACACAAAAAAACCGGCCCTGTAGGCCGGTTTTTTCGTTCCTGCGTCCCCCGTCAAAAAGCATGACGTGAGACAAGATTCGGTTGGAGCGGGTAGAGGGAATCGAACCCTCATCTAAAGCTTGGGAAGCTTTCGTTCTACCACTAAACTATACCCGCTCAGAGCGGCTGACTTTGTACCAGACTCGGCCACGGATTTGAAGTTTTCTTTTCTTTCCGACGACTTTTTACGCAGAAACCGGTCAGTCGCGGGCAAGGGCTGCAACGGTGCGAAACGAACACCTCAAGCCTGCATCCTTGCCCGCGCTGACGTCCTTTCAAATAGCCAATGCATGTTGGCCCTGCACAAACGAGTAACGCGTTCGATTGGCCTGCTGCGCCGGTTTCAGAAAACCGAGCAAGGCGTTCTGGCTGTCGCGGCACGCGGCTTTGTGTTCCATGTCGAGAAAATGCCCGGTGGCTTGCAGGGTGGTGAACGTGCTCTGCACCACATGGTTGCCGAACAGGCGCGCATCCTCGGCGGCGGTGTATTCGTCCCACTCGCCGTTCAGAAACAGTACCGGTACGTTGATCTTCTTCGCCGCGTTCAAGTAGCACTGGCGGTCGCTGTGCAGTACATCGTTGATGTGGAAGTGCATCTGCCCGTATTCGTGTTCGGCCAGGCTGCTGACGTGGCGGTAGTTGAAGCGCTTGAACAGTGATGGCAGGTGTTTGCCGATGGTGTTGTTGACCAGATGGCCGACGCGGTCGCGGTCCAGATTGCCTAGGTAGTCGACGCCGCGCTCAAGGTAATCGAGCATGTGTGCGTTAATCACCGGCGAGAATGAGCTGATCACGGCTCTTTCGATGCGTCGTGGCTGCTGGGCAAGAGCGACCAAAGTGGCGGCACCTCCCCAGGAAAACGACAGCACGTGTTCGGCGGCGAAGTGGTCGATGAGCTCCAGCAGGATCTGCCCTTCGACTTCCTTGGTCAGATGTTTCTCGTGACGGTTGTGGGCTTTCGAGCGACCGGCGTAGGGCTGGTCGTAGCAGACCACGTTGAATTGCGGGTGCAGGTTTTTCACCGTCTGGGCAAACGACGCAGTCGTGGCCATCGAGCCGTTGACCAGAATAATGGTCTTTTCTGCGGCGTCTGCGCGATAGAACTCCGTGTAAACCCGATACTGACCCTGTATATCCAGCACAGCGATTTCTGGCCTCATGTCGTAAGACTCCTGGCAAGCAAGCGGGTATGCGCGCAACGAAGATTGCACGAGCTTTGTGACAGGTAGGCATACGCCTGGAATGTGTTGGCCCATGTCGATCCGGTAAGGCAGGTCGACG
Source organism: Pseudomonas retamae (assembly GCF_043496865.1). Classification (NCBI taxonomy): domain Bacteria; kingdom Pseudomonadati; phylum Pseudomonadota; class Gammaproteobacteria; order Pseudomonadales; family Pseudomonadaceae; genus Pseudomonas; species Pseudomonas retamae. Next base: position 126,700 of record NZ_JBIEIL010000005.1, on the reverse strand, counting down.
GGTGTTGTTATTGGCGGGCAGTCTGCCGGTTGCAGTGCAGCCCCGAGGGCGTGCGACCGACAAAAAGTTTCTTGGAAGTATGTGGTGACTCATCGGTCACATTTCGGCCGACGACCTGATTCAAGCAGGGGAGTCTGGATCGCGCAAGTGCCGTTGGTAAATTGTTCGACAACTTCGGCTGAGCGGTCGCTGAGTTAAAATAAATGAATCTCTTCGGTGCGCAAAGCGCGGTATTCGCCCGGTTTTAGCGCGCTATCGAGGACCAGTTCGCCCATCGATTCGCGGTGCAGACGCAGCACCTTGTTGTCAAAAAAACCAAACATGCGCTTCACCTGATGATAGCGTCCCTCGACGATGCTCAGCCGCGCCGAACGCGGGCCGAGCAACTGCAGGTGCGCCGGTTGCGTAGTCAGATTTTCAAAGGCGAAATAGATCCCCTCGGCAAAGGTCAGCGCGTAGCGCGCATCAATCTCTTGCTCGGTTTCGACGTAATAGACTTTTGGCAGCTTGGTCTGCGGTTGAGTCAGGCGCCGCGACCAGGCGCCGTCGTTGGTGATCAGCATCAGCCCGGTGGTGTTGAAGTCCAGGCGCCCGGCGATGTGCAGGTCGGCCTTGTCCGGTTCATCGAGCAGGTCGAGCACGGTCGAGTGTTGCGGATCGCGGGTGGCGCTGACGCAGCCCGGTGGCTTGTGCAGCATGAAGTAGCGCGCCGGTTTACCGCTTTGCAGGACTTCGTCGTCGACTTCGACGCGGCTGAATTCCAGCACCTCGCTGTGCGGGTCGTTGACGACTTTTCCGTCAACGCGCACGCGCTTTTCCACCAGCAGTAGGCGAACCTGCTGACGGTTATAGCGGGGCAGGTTACTGAGGAAGCGATCGACGCGCATGGTCAGCATTCAACGGCTAAACGGCCGCGCATCTTACGGGATCGGGCGCCGGCCTGCTTGCAGTTGCGCCTCGACCTGCGCGCAACGTGGACACAGGCAGGACTGGTTGCGCAGCGCTGGCGGCAGTGCCTCGAGCACCGCCGGGTCGATCGTCACGCCGTAGCACCAGCATGCGCGGTCGGCCGTGCGCGGGTCGGCCAGGCTGCAGTCGTTGCGAGCGCCGCAGGCCGGGCAAAGGTCGGGTTTTGCAATGTCATCAGGCATAAGTCGAGTGAGGCATTTCCACGCAGGTGCGGTTGCGGCCGGTGTGCTTGGCCCGGTACATCGCATGATCGGCCCGCGACAGCAGACTATGCAAGGTGTCATCGCGTTGCACGGTGGTGGCGCCGATGCTGACGGTCAGATTCAGGCTGTGGCCGTTGTAGGCATATTCGTGTTGCTCGACGTGCTGGCGGATCTTCTCGGCAATTTTCTGACCGGTGTCGCCGTCGGTGTCCTTCAACAACACGATAAATTCCTCGCCGCCCCAGCGGCAGACAATGTCGGCATGGCGCAGACAGCTTTGCAGATCACGGGCGAAGCCGAGCAACACCTGATCGCCAGCCATATGACCATGGGTGTCGTTCAATGCCTTGAAGTGATCGAGGTCGAGCAGCAGCGCAGTCAGCGGTTTCGTCTCGCGCTGGGCTTCGTGCAAAGCCTGCGCGGCAAGAATATCGAAGCCGCGGCGGTTGGGCAGGCCGGTGAGGCTGTCGAGGGTAGCCAATGCCTGGATTTTGTTCTGGTAGCGTTTGATCACGCGGTTGAGCAGCACCAGCACGATCAACGTCACCAGCAGGCAGATCAACAGATTGAGGTACAGCGACTGACGGATTTCACTCAACGCGCCGTCTTCACGTTTATCAACGAACAGGTACCAGTTCAGCTCCGGAATAAACCGCACGTTGAGGAAATGCCCCTGGCCGTGGGTGGAATATTCATAACTGCCGCTGTGCGGTTTCGGCAACTGGCTGATCAGGCTCTTCATGCTGTCCAGTTCGCCGAGGCTCTGGCCGATGTGCGCACCTTGCGGCCCGCCCTCGGCGCCGGTCAGGACCAGGCGCCCAAAGGTGTCAACGAAGTACACGCTGCGTTGATAGCGCTGTTGATATTTGTCGATCAGCTTGATCACCGCGTCGACGGTCAGCCCGACACCCGCCGCGCCGATGAAGCGATCGTGGTAGTCGTAAACCTTGTAGTTGATGAAAAACGTCAGGTTGTCCTTGTTGGCCAGATCCGGGTCGACGTTGATCTCGTACGGGTCTTTCATGTCGCGCACGCGGAAGTACCAGGCGTCGCGCGGCTCGTCGACCTTGACCTGCTTGAGCACGCCCTTGGCGTGGTAGTAAGTGTGCGTGCTGTCGGAGACGAAAAACGCTGTGTAGGCGCCGTAATGGGTCATGACCTCGTCGAGGTAGCGGGTCATCTGTTCCCGGTTCTGCTCACCGTTAACCACCCAGTCGCGCATGAACGTGTCGCGGGACATCATCGAAGAAATCAGGATCGGCCGGACCAGATCCTTCTGGATTTCCGAATAGACCGTGTCGGAGGTCAGCGGCAGTTCGGTGTTGACGATGTTGTCGCGGATCGACGCCCGCGAGGCGTAGTAGCTCAGCAGCGAGGTGGCGAGGAAGCCGGCGCCGAGCAGCGCGACCAGGGTCAGCACCAGTGAGCGTTGCGAGTACAGCGGTGAACGAAGCGGCATGGCAGATCCGTTGGCAGTGGCCCGATGGCAAGCATTTTAGTGGCATGGCCAGGAAAAGACTGCGGGATTTGTGCCGGAAATGGCGCGGGATCTGACTCTGCGGTGTGTCAGTTAGATCGCAGGCCCTTACCCCAGCCCTCTCCCGGAGGGAGAGGGGGCTTGATTGTGGCGACTACCAGATCTGAACTCGGCTCGGTATCAGCGAATGGCGACGAATTGAAAAGCACTGCAGTCAGTTCCCTCTCCTTGGGGGAGAGGGCCAGGGTGAGGGCGACCTTCGGATCAGCCCCGAGAAGCCAGATACGCCCGCCATCCCCCCAAATGGCTGATATCCAGCGCACCCTCCAACCCATACGCCTCACAGATGAAACCGCTCTCCCAGCGCCCATCCGCCAGTTGCACCTTGCCCAACCCGAGCGGCGCCGGTATGCCGGTGAGAAACGAACCCAACTCGCTACTCGGCAACTCCCACACCTCGACGGCAATCGCCACACCGCCGTCCTTGACGCGCACCATGCCCGGGCGCAATGGCGGGCCGCCAGCCAGCGCGAACAGTTGATAGTCCGGTGAGCTGAACGTGGACTCCAGCAAGCGCCCGCCACGCTGGGTCAATTGCCAGTTCAATGCCAGCCCTTGCAGGTGCGCGCCGCACACCACGATGCGCGCTTGATCGTTGCGCGCCACGGTGGCCGGTACCGGCAAGTCTGCATCCTGCTGACGCTGCAACGCATCCGCCACGCTCAACAGGTACTGGTCGGTAAACGCCCGGCCAAACAGCGTCACGCCCCACGGCAATCCATTGGCCATGAACCCGCTCGGTACGGCGACGGCGGCATAATCAAGCAGGTTCATGAAGTTGGTGTAGTAACCCAGTTCGGAGTTGCGCAGCACCGGTTCGGCGTCGAGTTCAGCCAGTGTCACCGGGCGCCCGATCGTCGGAGTCAGCACGCAGTCGAGGTTCTCCAGCGCTTGATCGCAGATCGCTTTCAGCGCCTGCAGCCGATACTGCGCGCGGAACGTCTGCACGCCGGTCACCGCCGGCGCCTTGGCCAGAACGGCGCGGATCACCGGCAAGACTGCTTGCGGATTCTGCTCCATGAGTTCACCGGCAACGCTGTAACGCTCGGCAACCCACGGCCCGTCATACAGCAAACGCGCCGCTTCGAGGAAAGGTGACAGGTCGAGTTCCACCGCTTCGCCACCCAGCGCCTTGAGCCGCTCGACGGCGTTCTCGAACAACCGCGGACCTTCGGTGCAACCGAAGAACTCGAGGTCCTGCGCGCGCGGCACGCCAAAGCGAAACGGCCGTGGCGCGCCGAACGCCGAGCCGTCGTTCCACGTCGGGTTGCGGCGGCTGTACTCGTCACGCGGATCGAGTTTTGCGCTCAATGCCAGCAACTGACTGGCCTCACGTGCCGTCGCGGTAAACGTGGTGACGCAGTCCAGCGTGCGGCACGCCGGCAGCACGCCGGCCGTCGAGATCAGGCCTTTGCTCGCCTTCAGTCCAACCAGATTGTTCAGCGCCGCCGGCACTCGCCCGGAGCCGGCGGTGTCGGTGCCCAAGGCAAAACTCGCCACGCCCAATGCCACCGCCAGCGAAGAACCGGCGCTGGAACCGCCGGAGGGGAATTCAGGCAAAACACTGTTCGGGCAGGCGCCATAGGGCGAGCGACTGCCATTGAGGCCGGTGGCGAATTGGTCGAGATTGGTCTTGCCCAGTGGAATCGCGCCCAGCGCCAGCAATTGTTCGACGATGGTCGCCGAGCGCTGCGGTACGTAGGCAAACTCCGGACACGCGGCGGTGGTCGGGATGCCGGCCAGATCGATGTTGTCCTTGATCGCGAACGGCACGCCGTACAGCGGCAGACTGTCGAGGTCGCGGCCGTCGAGGGCGGCAAGATACGGTTCCAGTTCTGCGGCGCTGAGCAGGTGGATGAACAGGTGATAATCGGGGTTCAGCGCGGCGGCTTTTTCGCGCAGCTGCAGGAGCAGTTGCCGCGGTGTGGTGTCGCCATTGCGGTAGGCCTGGCGCAGGGCATCGAGTTGCAGATTCATCAGTTATTCCTTGTTCAGAATGGGCTTCAGTCGAGTTCCAGCACCACGACCCGTTGGCCGGCGCGCACCGCCGAACCGGGTTGCACGCGTATCTCGCGGACCACCCCGGACAGCGGTGCGAGCACCGGGATTTCCATCTTCATCGACTCGAGAATCACCAGCACATCGCCTGCGGCAACCCGGTGGCCGGCCTCGACCTGCACCTGCCAGAGATTGCCGGCGATGTGGCTGTCGACGCTGTGTTCGCCGGCCGCCAGCGGCGCATCTTCAATGGTTTCGGCATGTACTTCTTCGCTGTCGAAATGCGCCTGGCCGCTGGCGATCCAGCGCTCACGCTCGGCGTTGAAGGCGCTTTGTTGCTGAGCACGAAAGGCGTCGATGCTCGGCGTTTCACGACTCAGGAACGCCTGATAATCGGCAAGGTTGAGCTGACTGTGTTCGATGTTCAGTTCGAAGCGCCCAAGCGGGAAATCGCGACGAATGCGCAGCAGTTCCTCGGCGCTGACCGGGTAGAAACGAATCTGGTCGAAGAAGCGCAGCAGCCACGGTTTGCCGTCGAAGGCGACGACGTCGCGGTAGCGATTCCACATCTGCAATGTGCGCCCGACAAACTGATAACCGCCGGGGCCTTCCATGCCGTACACGCACATATAGGCACCACCGATGCCCACCGAGTTTTCTGCCGTCCAGGTGCGCGCCGGGTTGTATTTGGTGGTGACCAGACGATGGCGCGGATCAAGCGGCGTCGCCACCGGCGCACCGAGGTAGACGTCGCCCAGGCCCATCACCAGATAGCTTGCATCGAACACTGTGCGCTGCACTTCGTCGAGGTTCGGCAGGTCGTTGATGCGCCGGATGAACTCCAGATTGCTCGGGCACCACGGCGCGTCCTTGCGCACGGTGGTCATGTATTTTTCGATCGCCAACTGGCACGCCGGGTCATCCCACGACAGCGGCAGGTGGACGATGCGCGACGGCACTTGCAGGTCCTTGGCGGCGCACACCGCGTCCCACTCGCCGGCGATGATTCCAAGCAGATCGGCCAGTGGCAGTTGCTCAGGCTGATAGTGCACCTGCAGCGAGCGGATGCCGGGGGTGAGGTCGATTACGCCGTGCAGGTTTTTGCCCTCCACCGCCTGCATCAGGGCGTGGGCGCGGAAGCGCAGGACCAGGTCGAGCTCAGGTTCGCCGATTTCCAGCAGTAGATGAGTGTCGCCAGAAACTCGCGCAACCAGTCGCTGATCGCCACGGCTCAGGTCAAGAACCACAGGCGATATCAGACTCTGTGGGAGCGAGCCTGCTCGCGAAAGCGGTGTAGCAGACAAATCGATGTTGACCGGCATGGCCTCTTCGCGAGCAGGCTCACTCCTACATTGATCCCATTTCAGGGCGAGATCGCGTGCGGTCTTGAGATCGACCGGAATGAACTGGATTTTATCGCCCGCCTTGAGCTGCCCCAACTGCCACAAATCCGCTTCGATCACCGTCACCGGGCACACGAACCCGCCCAGGCTCGGACCATCCGGGCCAAGGATCACCGGCATGTCGCCAGTGAAATCCACCGCGCCAATCGCATACGGGTTGTCATGAATGTTCGACGGATGCAGACCCGCCTCACCGCCGTCCGCGCGCACCCATTCCGGCTTCGGCCCGATCAGGCGTACACCGGTGCGGCTGGAGTTGAAATGCACTTCCCACTCGGTGGCGAAAAACGTGTCGATGTAGTTTTCCGTGAAGTATTCCGGGGCGCCGTGCGGGCCGTAGATCACCCGGATCTGACGCACGTCCGGCAACACGGTGACGTGCTGTTCGGCCAGTTGCTGACCGCTGCTACGATCGCTGAGTGCTGGAACATGCAACACGTCGCCGGCACGCAACGCACGACCGCCATGCCCGCCGAACTGGCCGAGCGTGAAGGTGCTTTTGCTGCCCAGATAATCCGGCACCTGCAAGCCGCCGCGCAGACACAGATAACTACGTGCGCCGGCGGCGCTGATGCTGCCCAGATGCAAGGTCGCGCCGGCCGGGATCAACAGCGCGGTGTTCATCGGCACGTCTGCGCCATCGAGGGTCAGCGTCAGTGCTGCGCCGGTCACCGCCACCACCGCCTCGCAATTGAAACGCAGCAACGGCCCGCTCATGGTGATTTCCAGCGCCGCCGCGCCGTCGGGGTTGCCGAGCAGGCGATTGCCCAGGCGCAGCGCGCGACTGTCCATCGGCCCCGAGGGCGGCACGCCGACGGCCCAGTAACCGAGGCGACCGGGATAGTCCTGCACGCTGGTTTGCGTGCCTGCGCTAAGCACTTCGAAGGTGTTTGCGCGATAGACCAGATGCTCGAGACAACGGGTCCACGGCTCACCGCTGGCAAAGGGCGTGTCGAGGAGAATCTGCCGCAGGTAGTCGCGATTGGTTTCAACGCCGTACAGCACGCTGTCACCCAGCGCCTGATGCAACTCGGCGCGCGCCTGTTCGCGGGTCGGCGCCCAGCTGATGACCTTGGCGATCATCGGATCGAAATACGGTGGGATCTCGCAACCGGCCTCGACCCACGTGTCGATGCGCAACTGCACACCGTTGGCCGGTGGGAATTGCACCGCCGTCAGCAAGCCCGGGCTCGGCTGAAAATCGCGCCCCGGATCTTCCGCGTACAGCCGCGCCTGAATCGCATGGCCTTCGGGTTGCAGTTCACGATACAGCTCGCTCAACGGTGGCAGATCACCGGCCGCCAACTCGACCATCCAGCGCACCAGATCGACGCCCCAGACCTGTTCGGTGACGCCGTGCTCAACCTGCAAACGCGTGTTCACTTCGAGGAAATAAAAGCGCTGCGCCTCGCTGTCGAAGACGAATTCGACGGTGCCGGCGCTGCGGTAATTCACCGCTTTCGCCAGTTTGATCGCCGCCGCGCAAAGTGCTTCAGCCATGCCGTGCGGCAGGTTCGGCGCCGGGGTTTCTTCGAGGACTTTCTGGTTGCGCCGCTGCACCGAGCAGTCGCGCACGCCGAGGGCGATCACTTCGCCGCGACCGTCGCCAAACACCTGCACTTCCAGGTGCCGGGCGCGCTGGATGTACTTTTCGATGAACACTCCGGCGTCGCTGAAATTGTTCTGGCCCAGACGTTTCACCGCGTCGAAGGATTCGCGCAATTCGCTGGCGCTGCGGCATACGCGCATGCCGATGCCGCCACCGCCGGCGGTGCTTTTCAGCATCACCGGGTAGCCGACCTGTTCGCCAGCGATCAGCGCGGCGTCGAGGCTGTCGAGCAGCTCGGTGCCTTCGAGCATCGGCACTCCGTGCTGTTTGGCCAGGGCGCGGGCGGTGTGCTTGAGGCCGAACACGCGTAACTGCTCAGGCGTCGGGCCGATGAAGGCGATGCCTTGCGCTTCACAGGCTTCGGCGAACGCGGCGTTTTCCGAGAGAAATCCGTAACCGGGATGAATCGCTGTGGCGCCGCTTTGCCGGGCGACCGCGAGGATCTTCTCGACCGCCAGATAGGTATTGGCCGCCGCGCCCTCGCCGAGGCTGTGGGCTTGATCGGCCTGCAGGATGTGCAGGCTGGCGGCATCGGCTTCGGAGTACACCGCCACGCCTTGCACTTGCAGCTGCGCGAGGGTGCGCAGAATGCGGCAGGCAATGGCGCCACGGTTGGCAATCAGGACTTTTTCGAACATGGCATAACCCCTGAAGGGGAAGCGGGCCGTCCCGCTGTTTTTTGACAGACATCCGGGCCGTCCCGGATGGAAAGCGTTCTCCAAACCACCACAACACCCTTGTGGGAGCGAGCCTGCTCGCGAACGCGTCAAATCAATCAATATTGATGGGTCTGACACACCGCCTTCGCGAGCAGGCTCGCTCCCACAGGTTCAGTGGTGTTTGGTAGATTTCACACACTGCCCGGACCGGGCCTGGCACAGGGCAAACAGCCAACGCCGCAACCGGCTGATTTTCAGTTCCATACCAGCAACTCCGCAGGTGTCGGGTTGTAGGCGTTGCATGGGTTGTTCAACTGCGGGCAGTTGGAAATCAGCACGATCACGTCCATCTCCGCGCGCAAATCGACGTACTTGCCCGGCGCGGAAATACCATCCTCGAAGGTCAGCCCGCCATCCGCGGTGACGGGCACGTTCATGAAGAAATTGATGTTCGGGCCGATGTCGCTTTTGCTCAGTCGGCCGTCGTGCGCACAGGCGCGCAGGTAGTTGTCGCGGCAGCTGTGCATGTAGCGTTTTTCCAGGGCGTAGCGCACGGTGTTGCTCTCTTGCGCGCAGGCGCCGCCGAGGGTGTCGTGGCGCCCGCAGGTGTCGGCGACGATGGTCAGCATCGGCTGGCCGAGGTTGGAATACAGCACGCTGCCGGTGCTCAGATACACGCTGTTCTGCCGACGCAGGGTGCGCTGCACGTCGTAGCGTTCCTTGGGGTTGGCGAGGCTGTAGAACAAGGTGTCGATGGCCTGATTGCCTTCCAGATCGAGGATGCGCAGGGTCTGGCCGGCCTTGACCTCCAGCAGCCACGGCTCGCCCGCCGGGATGGTGGCGCGGTACACCGCAGCGTCGGGTTGTTTTTGCGAAGTGGCGATTGCAACGGACATGGCAGCGATCCTCAGGCGAACAAACGGTCGGTGTTGATGAAGCCGCGCTGGTTTTCCGGACGCGAGGTGCGGCAGTGCTCGGCGACGCTGGCGTCAGCGTTCATCCAGCTGAGCTTCAGCGGTTTTGGCGCGTAGTCTGGCGCCGGGTCCATCGGGTGTTGCAGGGCGGTGAGTACCATCAGGGTGTCCATCGGCGCGTACAACTCGATGTAGTCGCCAGCCTTGGAGTTGCCTTCGACGAAGTGGAATCGTCCGGCCTCATCGACGTTCACCCGGCTGAACAGATTGAGGGTCATCAGCAGATCGGACAGGCCCAGACCCCACTTGCCCAGTTCCACCAGCAGATTGTCGGTGCCGTTGCGGAAGAAGCCGTTGCGCAGTTCCTGATAGCGGCCCTGCCCGTATTTTTCTGCGACTTCCTGCGCGCAGAGCACGCCGCCGAGGCTGTCGCTCCAGCCGCAGGTGTCAGCGGTGATCGCGGCCAGTACACGGCCCATGTCCGAGTACAGGCAATGGCCGCTGGTGAGCTTGGCGGTGTGTTGGCATTTGAGGCTGTCGGGGAGGTTCAGCCGTTCGGTTTTTTCGTTGGCATTGAGCAGGGTCAGGCTGACGTTGGCGCCGCCGCGCAGGTCGGTCAGGCGCAGCAGTTGGCCGCGCTTGAGCACGAACGAGCGGTGGCCGCCACCGGGCAGCACTTCTTCAGCAAAGGGCGGGAACAATTGGGTCGAATCAGTCATTGGCGTGTTCATCAATGCAGTCCTCTCAAGCGGTGCGAAGGGTGCCGGCCAGGGGCAGCGGCAGGGCGTCGACGGCGGCGCGCTGGGCGCGGCGGTCGCTGTTCAAAGGGATGTCGTAGGTGATGCGCGCGCCATAGGCGCCGGGTGCGTGCGGGTCGAGGCGGACCTTGTCGAACACCAGCAGGCGGGTGCCGAGGTTGAAGCCTTCGGACAAATCGTGAGTGACCATGAACACCGTCAAACGCGTCTCGCGCCACAGCTCCAGCAGCAGCGCATGCATGTCTTTGCGGATGCCCGGATCGAGTGCGCCGAACGGTTCGTCGAGCAACAGCACGCGCGGTTTCATGATCAGTGCCTGCGCAATCGCCAGCCGTTGCTGCATACCGCCGGAGAGCTGCGCCGGGTACTTGTCCAGCGCATGACCGAGGCCGACCTTGCCCAGCAATGCCGCCGCCTGCTCGCGCGCGTCGCGCTTGGCGCTGCCGAACAACCGGCCGAGCAACGGCGCGTGCGGCAGTTCCAGACCGAGGGCGACGTTGTCGAGCACGCTCAGGTGCGGGAACACTGAGTAGCGCTGGAACACCACGCCACGGCTGGCGTCCGGCTCGCTGGCCAGCGGCTGACCGTCGAGCAGAATCTCACCGCGACTGGCACTTTCCTGGCCGAGCAGCAGGCGCAGGAACGTTGATTTGCCGCAACCGGACGCGCCGACCAAGGTGCAGAATTCACCCTCGTTGACGCTCAGGTTCAAACCCTCCAGCACGACCTGATCGGCGTATTGCTGCCAGACGTTTTTCACCGTGATGAAGCTCATTTGCCGGCCCCCTCATACCAAGGGAAGGCGCGTTGCGTCAGGCGTTTCAAGCCCCAGTCCATCAGCCAGGCGAGGAGGGTGATCCACACCACGTACGGCAGAATCACGTCCATCGCCAGATAACGGCGAACGAGGAAGATCCGATAGCCGAGGCCGTCAGTCGAAGCGATCGCTTCGGCGGCGATCAGGAACAGCCACGCCGAACCGAGCATCAGCCGCAGCGAGATCAGCAGGCGCGGCAGCAATTGCGGGAGCACCACGCGCAGCATCAGCGTCCAGGTCGAAGCACCGAGGGTTTGCGCCTTGATCAGCAGTTCGACGGGAATCTCTCGGGCGCGTTGTTCCAGATCGCGGGCAAGGGCCGGGGTGATGCCGATTACGATCAACATGACTTTCGACAATTCGCCCAGACCGAAAACAATGAACAGAATCGGCAGGATCGCCAGCGGCGGCACCATCGACAGCACCGTCAGCAGCGGCGACAACGGTGCGCCAAACAGCGGCAGTGTGCCGGCGGCGATGCCCAGGCACAGCCCGGCCAGTGCAGCGATGCCAAGGCCGATGGCCAGGCGCCGCAGACTCGACGCAGTGTCTTGCCACAACAGGTAATCACCGGTGCGGCTGTCGGCAGTGAAGGCCAGGCGTTTTACCGCATCGGTCATCTGCGCGGCGCTGGGCAGCAGTTTGTCGTTGGGGTTGTCCGCCAGCCGCTCGGCCGAGCCGGTGAAGTAGGCGAACAGCACCAGGGCGAACGGCAGGAGCACCAGCAGCAGGCGACTCGGGCGATCCGGGTGGCGATTGATCAGGCGCATGGCCAAATCCTCCGTGGCTTACAGCTTGGCGTCGGCGGCCATCTGCACGTAAGTCGGATCGAAACGCAGCTTGAGATTGCCGGTGTCGCCGCTGGTCACGCCGTTGGCGAAACTCATGCCGACCGCGCTGGGGTCTTTCGCGCCTTCGCCGAGCAAACCGTGCTCGAAGGAAAACTCGGCGACCTTGCGCATGGTGTCCGGCAATTGTTTGCTGGTGGCGAAGCTCAGCGCTTCGGCTGGCGTGGCGAACAATCTGGTGGTGTCCAGTTGCGCCTGGAATCCGGCGAGGTCGGTGCCCGAGGCCTTGGCCATGTGTTCCAGTGCGGCCTTGCTCGCAGCGTTCTTCGCGTTCATCAGCGCGACCACTTCGAACCATGCGCCGGTCAGCGCTTTGCCCAGCGCCGGGTTGTCTTTGAGGGTGGCGCTGTTGACCACCATCATGTCCATGATTTCGCCGGGAATCTGGCTGGAGTTGAACACCTCGGTTACGCCGGGTTTGGCCTTGATGTCCGACAGCATCGGGTTCCAGGTGGTCACGGCCTTGACTTCATCGGTGTTGAAAGCGGCAGAAATATCGGCGTCGGAGGTGTTGACCACTTTCAGGTCTTTTTCGGTCAGGTCGACCGAGTCCAGAGCGCGGGCCAGCAGATAGTGCGAAACCGACAGCTCGACCAGATTGACGTCCATGCCCTTGAGATCGGCGACTTTCTTGCCCTCGCCCTTGAGGACGACGCCGTCATTGCCATTGGAGAAATCGCTGACGATCAGCGCGGTGCTGTCGACGCCACCGGCAGCCGGAATGGTCAGCGCATCCATGTTGGTCATGGTGCAACCGTCGAACTGGCCGGCGGTGTACTGGTTGATCGACTCGACGTAATCGTTGAGCTGCACGACGTCGATCTTGATCCCGTATTTCTTCGCCCACTTGTCGACGATGCCCTGGCTGCCAGCGTATTCCCATGGCATCCAGCCGGCGTAGATCGTCCAGCACACGCTGAAATGGTCTTTTTGAGCGGCGAAGGATTGTGTGCTGAGCAGCGCGGCGAATGCGGCGGCGAGCAGGGCGGGCAAACGTAGTCGGGTCATGGTGAGTTCTCCAGTTGATCGAGGGCGGACAGGAAGGCAACGCGGCACCGCGAACGGTGGCTTGTCTCCCGGGCTTTTGTCCCGCCGTGTAACCTCAACTGGAGGTCGCCAACTCTCGGACCAGCCACTCGCGAATGCGAGCCGGAACCCTAGTCAGCCATTGCAAATTGTGGTGCCGCGAACCTGTGATGACTCCTGCACAAGGTTGCTAAAGCGAGAGGCGTGCCAAGTTGCTTCGAGGCCTCTGGCGCGGGGGCTCACGGAAGATGGCTGTTGGGTTAGCGCAATCGCTGCGCTTTGTGTTGGTGCGCGACTGCACCGTCGTGCAGCGTTTGCGGGCGGCGATATCAGTGCGGTGGATTTATCGATCAGGGCTATCAATCAGCGCATGAATGACGGCTTTGCGTTGATGAATAACCTTTCATCGATCACTTGTTTCAACTTGTTGCAAGAACGCACCAGATGCCGAAATCGCTGTCTGATTTTTCGTCAGTCACCGATAAACGACTGATGCCTGCCAGCGTCGCTGGCGTGGCCCACCCGCGGTCCAGGAGGCCGCCATGTATAGACGAATTCTTCTGCTTGCTGCGTTGATGTTTTCCGTTGCCGGTTGCGTCCCGTACTCCTACGCGGACTCGTATTATTCCGAGGTCTACACCTCACCCGCACCGGCCTACTACAACACAGGGGGCACGTATTACCGGGGCGGCAGCACGTACTATTCGGCGCCGCGTTACTATCAGCCCGCACCACGTTATTACCAGCAACCGCGTTACTACCAGGCGCCGCGCTACTACCAACCGGCCCCGCGTTATTACGAAAGCCGCCGCTGGCACGGCAATGATCGCGGACGCTGGGAAGGCCACCGTCGCGGCGGTTGGGACAATGACCACCGCGGTCGCGGCAACTACGATCGCCACAGCGGTCGCCGTGATTACAACGGCCGGGGCAATCGCTGGTAATCACCCGCAAATGAAAAAGCGGCGCATCAAGCGCCGCTTTTTTTTGCCTGCCAGAAAAGCGCTCCGGTAGCCATCTCCCAGGCCATTCACAGACGCTTCCTACATTTTCGTTTCAGGGCATTTGTTAGCGTTTGCAGGTGCCGAACGACGCGAGAAAATCTCAGCTCGATAGCGGCGAAAACGGACGTTACCGCGATGAAGCTGCTTGTTGTTCACCAGAATTTTCCGGGCCAGTTCCGCCATGTGGTGCTGGCTGCGATTGCCCGCGGTGACGAGGTTGTGGCGATAGGCCGGGACACTGCACCAGGTCTTGCCGGGGTGAAATTGTTCCGCTATCGAGCTGGCAGAAAAACACCCGCAAACGTTCACCCTTATCTGATCCGCTACGAGCAAGCGGTGCTCGATGGTCAGAAGGTTTTTGCAATTCTGGCCCGCCTGAAACAGGCGGGCTATCGACCCGATGTAATCCTTGCTCATCCCGGCTGGGGTGAAACGCTCTTCGTCAAAGACGTCTTTGCCGATACGCCGCTTGTCCACTATTGCGAGTACTACTATCGGGCCCACGGCGCCGACTCCGGGTTCGATCCCGAATTTGCACGTGATGAGAGGGAGTCCTCAAGGCTTCGAGTGCTCAACTCGATGCATCTGTTGAATCTTGAACAATGTGATCTGGCGATCGCGCCTACGCACTGGCAGCGCAGTCTCTTTCCTGAAGCTTATCGATCCAGAATCAGGGTCATCCACGAAGGTGTTGTTCAGAACAAGAGCGTCGTGCAAGTCGAGTCTGTTGTGTTGCCCTGTGGGGCCAAGCTCAAAGCCGGACAGCCGATCGTTACCTATGTCGCCAGAAACCTTGAACCGTATCGCGGCTTTCACAGTTTCATGCGAGCGATCCCGCGTATTCAGGCTGCGTGTCCCAGCGTCCGGATAGTCATCGTGGGAGGGGATGAAGTCAGCTACGGACGGATGCCGGCTGAATATGCCAATTGGCGTTGCAGAATGCTGGCCGAAGTGAAGTTCGATCATTCCAGAGTGCATTTCACCGGAAAACTTCCTTATCAAACATATAGAGCGATTCTGCAGCTTTCCACGGTTCACGTTTATTTGACCTACCCGTTTGTGTTGTCGTGGTCGTTATTGGAAGCGATGGCTTCCGGTTGCGTGGTAGTCGCTTCGGATACGGCTCCGGTAATGGAAGTGATTCAAGACGGGGTTAATGGACTGCTGGTTGATTTCTTTGACTGTCAGGCGATTGCTGAAAGCGTCAGCAAGGTATTGAACTCGTGCGGTGTACATAAAGCTATGCAAGCCGCGGCAAAGCGGACCGCGAGCAAATTCGATGTAGTGGCCGGCACGAAGCAATATTTTGAGCTGTTTGAAAGCGCGACGTCGGGGCTTAACGGTAAACGAACTGCTGTTCGGTTTGGGGCGGGGATTTGAAATGCTCGTGATCTCGCGTAAGCAAGCGGTCAAGTGGCTTAAAAGGTTATTGAAGTTTGGCTTGTTCGTATATGTCTGTTATTGCATTGCGGAATTTCATATTCGCAGAGAACAGTCCGCTGAGGCGGCGGCAATCTATCAAGGGGACCAGAAGGCCTGTCAACAGAAGCTGGCGAGCATGAAACAGGTGCCGATATTGGGCGGCGCTTATGTGGATAAGACGCTGGTCCCGGAGTTTTACGTTGGCATGCCGGAATTGGTGAATAAGAAAGCTTGTTTGGCGATTGCTCTGAAGGGTTTTTTCTGGTGGACCGGGACGGGTATCCATCGGTACCAGAGTCAGGGCTTGGAATCGATCCCTGCAAGTTGGCGTCTCTATAAGTTGAACGCCGGGCTTTATACAAGAAAAGCAACCAACGAGCCCCATGAGCGAGGTTATCGCCACATCAACTGGCCGGATGAGTTAATTGTGAAGTTGAATAATTATCCGGGGCTGGAGATTTGGCTAAATGCTCCAGCACCTCATTTCAAGAATGAGGGTTCTGTCAGAACATTTGTTATTACTGGCTGGCCGCGGCGTGATGGTACACCTCGGTTGATAGACTGTGACGGCTTGATTCGCCCGGCTTCCGAGGAAAAACTAACTGACGAGAAATTGGCAAAGTTCAGCAGAGCCGAATTGGAGAATCTGGATTTTGGAAAGCTGAATTTTTACTGCACTGTCAAACTGGATAGCTTTGACTTTGCTGGGGGGCACGGTAGCGTAGATCTCAGCCTGTCGTCATTACGCGAAGCACCTGAGATGCTCAAGTATCTCAGTGATTATCTTTCACACTCTGTTATTACAAGGAAGTAACGATGAGTTATGTTTTTAACGATATGGAAAAAACAAATATTTTTAACACGGCCAATATTTGCAAAGGTATGAGGCTGCGCTCAGAAAAAATAGAGTACGAGGCGCTGAAGCTTGCAGGAGCTGACTGTGCGCCCCTTTATCGCAAGCTGCTCGATATCATTGAGGGAAAGGTTTCTGAAGTTGCTGCTGCCGACGATGAGGCTGGAAAAGTTCTGAAAAGCGCCAAACTCTGGCTGGCCGTAGCTATTGATGCCAACGGTGGAAACGGTGCTTACTCCGCCCTGATTCGCGGTTACACCTCGCGGCAAGGCGAACTGAGATTGAATAAAATCTTCGATCAAGACCTCATGCAATTGTCGTCCAATCAGGTCGCCGTTAATTTCATCAACACCCTGATCAATGGCTCCCTCGCTGGTCGACTCGCACCTTGGACTGTCCCGTCCATCAGCCAGATTGCAGAGATCGATGCCAGTGCAATTGGCAAGGCGCTTTTCAGTGAAGATTGCGGCGAGAACGACACTGCCGTTAGCCGCAATGCCGGTTGGTCCGGAACGGTCGGTTTCAGCTTGTTAGGTGGAAAGCCTCCCTATGAAACCTGGCGATTGATTTCCGCCGGTGATTCGAACGGGGAAGATGACGGACCACCCCTTCAGGCAAAACCCAACCGGCTCGACGATTATAAAAACATTCTCTTCTCCATCGACGCCTACAGCGTCGGCCTGCGAGCGGCGATCAATAATTTCGGCGTCAATCCACTGCAAAGTCTGCTCTCGGTCGTACCCGAGCAAATCAATATCGCGCTCGCCAGTGGCAGTGTGAGTCCGCTGATTCAGCATGTAGTGAAAGGCACACCTGTTGCCGCCGTAGTTGACCTGATATTGCGCTATGGCCAGAACGAATTTCTCGACATGTTCAAGCGCACTTACGATGGCGATTCTTCTGCCCCACCCACCACCGATGCAACCTTCGCCGCCAACGCTTATGCGTTTTTCTCGGCGTTTTCCCCGGAGCAGTCGCAAAGCATCGTCACCCGGACAATAGGCGAGTTCGGCAATGCCAATGCATGGGCAAAACTGGCAGGCGAGACAACGCCGCTCGGCTTGGCGTTGCGCAATTCCTTGCAGCAACTCAGTGAAATCGTCATAGAGCGAGCCGACGGTTATCCCGACCGCAAACTCGAACTTTACGATCCGCACACTGGCGAAGGTTTTATCACCGCGCAGTGGCTGGCGGATCGTGCGCAGATGCTGGCCCGGTTGATCGCCCGAACCCAGGGCACGTTCGCAGAACATTCGCTGCAAAGCTTTTCCTACTCCGATCTCGCATCCGGCAAACAGGCGCCGATGACCACCGGTGTATTGAACCCGCTGGCCATGTTCGGTGATGACGGCGGGCGCTCTTTCGCCGGCGGATCAAACAGCGATCACCTGTATGGCGGCTCGGGTAATGACACGATCAATGGTGCAGCGGGTCATGACGTTATCGAAGGTGGACGCGGTAATGATTCATTGACCGGAGGCGACGGCAATGACGCGCTATACGCAATGGCCGGTGATGATGTTCTGGTGGGTGGAAAGGGTAACGACTCATTGTTCGGAGGCGAGGGCAATGATCGCTACGCGTTTTCCAGCGGCGATGGCATCGACGAGATTGTCGATGCCAACGTAAATGGGCAGCTATGGATCAACGGTTCGCCCATTCCTTCACTCAAGCGCCGCGCGCCATTGAGCAATATCTGGTCTACCGAGGACCAGGCCATCACCATGACGCTTGTTGAACACACGCTGAATATCAAATATGGCCTGAACGATCTGGTTGTTATCAGGAACTTCCAGCCTGGAATACTTGGCATCCGTCTTCCCGAATACCGGGGGCAGTCAGTCACCATCGCGGACCTGACGCTTCAGGGGGACTGGAAAGCTAAAGATGCCGAACTCGATGTCCCCGGCGATCAGCTTTCCTTCGATAACTTAGGCAACGTCGTGTTGCTTGCCGATGTGAAACACCGAAACAAGTCAGACGTACTTTATGGTTCCGCTAAAAACGACGTCATTCTCGGCATGGGTGGTTCTGACCGTTTGTTCGGCAAGGCTGGCGATGATCGACTGTTTGGTGACAAGCAGACGACGTTAGAGAAAGCCTTGGCCACCGGCGATTCAAAGGGCAAAGCGGGCCGCGGCGATTGGCTTGATGGCGGTGTGGGCGATGACCTGCTGATCGGCGGTGCCACCCGAGACGTATTGTTGGGCGGAAACAATCAAGACACGCTGATTGGGGGAGCAGGTGACGACGTTTTATCCGGAGACGAGACGACCGGTTTCGTAAATGAGGGATGGGGATTCAAACAAATCAAGAATCTTGTGGGCGATGTTTCCCAACACCGCACCGTGTTTTCCAAGGCCTCTTTGACTAGTCCGCCACAAGGTGACAGTGACGTTCTTTACGGTCAGGGCGGTCGGGATGCTCTTAATGGAGGCTGGGGCGCAGATCTGCTCGACGGTGGAACGGAAGATGATTTGCTTGCCGGAGATGGCGGGGATGACACGCTAGTCGGAGGAAGCGGTAACGATATTTTATTGGGAGACAACCTCGCCTGGTCAGGTGGACTTCCAATCGAACACCACGGCAACGATGTGCTGGAGGGCGGCACTGGTGATGATCAACTCGCAGGCAACGGTGGCAGCGATGTGTTGTATGGCGGGCCTGGAAATGACGACCTGAAAGGGGATGACTGGGCTCCGTCCGATAGCGCCGTTGACGCTGCTCATGGCTATGGGCGCGATCTATTGGAAGGTGGTGCAGGAAACGACACGCTCTGGGGCGGCGGCGCCGATGATCGATTATTCGGCGGAGCAGGTAACGACGACCTGACTGCAGACTATCTTACCGATCCGATTGAGTACCACGGTGATGACTTCCTTGATGGCGGCGAGGGGGACGACACCCTGCGCGGCATGGGGGGCTCCGATACATTGATCGGTGGCGCAGGACGCGATGCGTTGGATGGCGATGCCGCGAATTTGCAACCAGGGAGAGCCAACGATGACTACCTCCAGGGCGATGACGGAAATGATACGTTGCTGGGTGGTTTCGGCGACGACACGCTGTATGGCGGCGCCGACGATGACCTTCTGGTCGGCGACTATGGCCAAACGGATGAAACCAGTCACGGCGCCGATTATCTCGACGGCGGCTCAGGCAACGACACCTTGCTCGGAGGCGGTGGCAACGACACGTTATTGGGCGGAGACGGAAGGGACCACCTTCGCGGCGATTCAGGCGATAACGTATTTGATGGCGGGGCAGGCGATGACCTGCTGGTAGGGCTGGAAGGTGCGGACCTCTATTATTTCGGCGCTGGCGATGGCCTGGATGTCGTCACTGATTCTGGTGGCAGAAACATCGTCAGATTCGGCGCAGGCTTTTCAGCGCAAGGCCTGAAAGCCGACATCCTTGAAGTGACGACCGGCACGGTAATGCGGCTGACCAACGGTACCGGCGACGCGCTGCTCATCAAGCACCACGAGAAGTGGAAGGATTCGACTTTCAGCTTCAATGACGGCGTTGTCCTGGGCTATGAAGAAGTGTTGCGCAAAACACTGCCACCGATGCCGGTGCCTGAGTCATCCGCATCTGAAGTTGTCACCGCCATGCAAACCAATGACGTTGTCGATGAAGGCCACGTTGAGGTTGCCGTTCAGCCAGACGATGAAACCCTTGCGGCGCAACGCCCTGTTGCAACCGATCCACACGTTGACTGGAGCGAAAAATTCCTCGCGCAGATCGAGTCGCAGCGCTCTACCCGCAGACACGCCACCGGTTTTGCCTTGAATGAACACGGTGTCTGGGTTCGTAGCCATATCACCACCAGCGACACCGGGTACATCACCCACACCGAGCTGATTGATGACCGCATCGAAACGGGAACATTGTCTGAAACGCCGCCATGGATGGGGATACATGGCGGGCAAGCAGTGTTCAGTGAAAGGCAGTCTAACGTCACAACCGAGACGCAACAGAAACAGGTAAAAGCCGAGGGCGCGACACCACGCGCAAGCCAGGCGCCGGGCTATTATCGATCCGGTTCAGCCGGTGGCTTTTCGTTCAACGCCGGAGATGTTCTGGTCGAAGACAGAAATGACTCCGGTGCCCTTCAAGGCTGGTACGTCTATCCCGCTGAAAGCTTCAGAACGGGCGAAACGCAGCGCAAGGAGTTTCGCCGCAACCTGGAGACGGCAACCATCAAACGCAAAATCGTCCAGGGCGACGATGCCGGCGGGCGGATTAATGTCGAAGTCGAAAATGTTTTCCATGGTGGTGGGGGAAACGATCTAATCGTCGCTTGTGCAGGTTCTCCGCTCGACTACGGCACTGTCGGTCACAGAACACCGGGCGCGTATTTATCCGCCGGAGCCGGTGACGATACGTTGCTGGGTTGCGAAGGCGCGGACTATCTGGTCAGTGGATCAGGCGATGACTGGCTTTACGGTGAAGACGGCGCCGACACCTACATCATTCAGGCGCATGCCGGCGCGACCACCACGATTGCGGATGTGCTGAACCCTGTTTTCCATCGGCCGGAAGTCGGCGTGGCTGGGTGGAAAGACCAGTACGGATTGGCCGATCAGGATACAGTCGTTCTACCAGCAGAAGCGAAGCGCGATGCGCTGCAATTGCGCTGGGGGGCGGCGCTGATTGAAACTACCCGTGTCGAGCTGGAACCCGACCCGGCGCGCGCGGCTTACCGCCAACCACCTCGGGCGAAAATGCTCTACCCGACGCTCGATATCCAATGGGGTGGAACGCAGAAAGTCCGCATCGTCCTGTCTGAGGCTGGTGATCTGGAAGGAACAGGAATTGAATGCGTCCAGTTTGCTGACGGGACGAGCGTTGGTTTGCAGCAGCTTCTGGAGTCCAGTCAGTTGGGCCCAGCACCCGACACTTTTCAGACTGGCGTAATCGTCAACAATCCCACCCGGTTCACCTCCTTGCGAGACGGACGAGCACTTCCACTAGTGGGCGGTCGTGGCAATGACACGATAATCGGCGCGGGCGAAATCCGAGGCATGCAAGGGGACGACGTGCTTACAGGTAGCCAGGGTGACGATCTTCTATTAGGTGGGCCAGGCAATGACACGCTGTCCGGCGGCGCTGGCAATGATATTTACCAATACGATGGCCTCGGCCGAGATGTGATCATCAACAGCGGCGGCGGCCTGGATGGAATCGATTTTTCCCAAGGCAGGCTGACGATCGACAATTTGAAGTTTCACCGTGAGCACGACGATCTGGTGATTGTCGTGGATTACGGCATGGCGCCCAAGATTCGGGTTTTCGGGCACTTTACCGGAGTCGGAAGCTCGATCGGATTCATCAGGGTCAGCGAAGGAACAGCGATTCAAGACTACACCGCGACGCAAATCGTGGAACGACTACATCCTCTCCCGCCCTTGAGGGATGTCGAAGACATTTTGAAAAAGGGCGACGATGAGGCCCAACAGGCGATCACGGAAATCATCGAGTTCTATGAACTGAATGTCTGAGTAACAAGGCGCACGATGAGCCAGCCCGCGATGCAGACCCAGTTGCCATCGCGGGCCACGAGCCATCTCAATACTGAGTCAGATCCGCCAACGGATGCCGCCCTTCCCAGGCTTTATGAAAGTGCGCCTCCACCACCGCCTCCGGCACGTTATTGATATCCGGCCAGTGCCAGTGCGGCTTCTGATCCTTGTCGATCAACCGCGCACGCACCCCTTCGCTGAATTCCGGATGCCGGCAGCAGTTGAGGCTCAGGGTGTATTCCATCTGAAAGACTTCAGCCAGCGACATGTGCCGTGCGCGGATGATCTGTTGCCAGACCAGATGCGCAGTCAGCGGCGAGCCTTCGCTCATGGTCTTCGCTGCGCGGGTAAGCAACGGGTCATTGCTGTCGCGTTGCAGGCTGATGGCGGTCCAGGCACAGGTGACATCGCTGACATCGAGCAATTCGTCGATCTGCTGGCGACGCGGTAGCCACTGCGCTTCGGGCATCTGCGCCAGTGCTTCCTGTTGCAGGGCCTTGAGCAGGCTGTTGAGTTGCATGCCGGTCTGTTCCTGCCAATTGAGCTGCAACAGGCCTTTGATCAATTCCGGTTGTTGCTCGTCGAGCAGAAAACGGTCGGCCAGACCCAGATCCAGCGCATCACGGCCATTGATGTGCGCGCCGGTCAAACCGAGGAACAGGCCGAGCTTGCCCGGTAGCCGCGCGAGAAACCAACTGGCGCCGACATCCGGATACAGCCCGATGGTGATTTCCGGCATCGCCAGACGGCTGCTCGGCGTGACGATCCGCGTGCTCGCACCTTGCAACAACCCCATGCCGCCGCCAAGCACGTAACCGTGGCCCCAGCAGATCAACGGTTTGGGGTAAGTGTGCAGTTGGTAGTCCAGACGATATTCAGCACTGAAAAACTGCGCCGCCAGCGGTGGGACTTCGCCGGGATGGGCGCGGCAGGCTTCGACCAGGCTGCGCACTTCACCGCCGGCACAAAACGCCTTGGCGCCGTTGCCACGCAGGAGCACGCAGACGATTTGCGGGTCATTGGCCCAGGCGCTGAGCTTGTCGCCGAGGGCGTTGATCATCGGCAGGGACAGTGCGTTCAGCGACTTTTCGGCATCCAGGCTGGCAATGCCGATACGCGCGCCGTCGGTGCCGGTGAGTTCTTCGAAGTGCAGATTCATCGTGACCTCGATCGGGAATTTGAACGATCAGTATGATCGTTGTGGGGGAAAGTGCCGGATCTGCGTCAGATCAATTGACAAGCGTGGTCGGCTTTCCTAGGGTTCGCCCCATTGTTTTTGCCGGGTATGACCATGACTGCTGACGACCGTATCAAACTCGAACCGAGCTGGAAGGAGGCACTGCGTGCTGAGTTCGACCAGCCGTACATGGCAGAGTTGCGCCAGTTTCTGCAGCAGGAGCGCGCGGCCGGCAAGGAGATTTATCCGCCGGGGCCGATGATCTTCAACGCACTGAATTCGACGCCGCTGGATAACGTCAAAGTGGTGATTCTCGGCCAGGACCCATACCACGGCCCCGGTCAGGCCCACGGCTTGTGCTTCTCGGTGCAGCCGGGCGTGCCGGCGCCGCCATCGCTGGTCAACATCTATAAAGAGTTGAAGCGCGACCTGAACATCGACATTCCCAATCACGGTTATTTGCAGAGCTGGGCCGATCAGGGCGTGTTGATGCTCAACACCACCATGACCGTCGAGCGCGCCAACGCCAATGCGCACAAGGACAAGGGCTGGCAGTTTTTCACCGACCGCATCATCGAAGTGGTCAGCGAGCGGCAGCCCCATCTGGTGTTCATGCTCTGGGGCGCGCATGCGCAGAGCAAGCAAAAGCTGATCGATGCCACCAAGCATCTGGTACTGACTTCGGTGCATCCTTCGCCGTTGTCGGCTTATCGCGGGTTTCTCGGATGCGGGCACTTTGGCCGGGCGAACAAGTTTCTCGAGCAGAATGGCGAGACGCCGATCGAGTGGCGCCTGCCGCCTCTCGCATAAGATCGTTCCCACGCTCCGCGTGGGAATGCCTCAATGGACGCTCCGCGTCCGCTTTTGGGACGCAGAGCGTCCCGGGCTGCATTCCCACGCAGAGCGTGGGAACGATCAGTTAACGATCAATTGACGATCAGTCAGTCAGGACTCGGGCTGACGATTCCAGTACTTGAACAACGGCTCCGCCAGAAACAGCACGAACAACAGCCGCATCACCTGCATCGCCGTCACCAGCGGGACCGACAATTGCAGGGTTTCTGCGGTCAGGCTCATCTCGGCAATCCCGCCGGGCATCATGCCCAGGGTCAGCGAGCGTAGATCCAGATGGGTCAAGGCGCTCAAACCCAGGGCTGCCAATGAAGCGATCAACATGGTCAGCGCCGTGCCGATCAACGTGCGCCCCATGAATGACGGCGCACGGCGGAAGAACTCCCGGTTGAAATGACAACCCAGGCCACTGCCGATCAGCCACTGGCCGATCTGACTGCCGCCATTGGGCAAACCGATGTGCAGGTCCCAGCCGATGCTCACCGCCGCACTCACCAGCAACGGCCCGAACAACCACGGATTGGGTTGGCGCAGACGTTGCCAGAGCCAGGCGAGCAGGGCGCCCGCCGGAAACAGAATCGCCAGCCAGCGCCAGTCGACGCTGCCCGCATGAGAAATCGGCGTGCCGTCGCCGAGCAGATACTTGAACGCGGCCGGCACACACAACACCACCACCAGCACCCGCAGACTTTGCCCCGCCGCGACGTGGCTGAGCAAAGCGCCGTTGCGCGCGCCGAGGTTGACCATCTCGCCCGAGCCGCCGGGCATGCTGGAAAAGAATGCCGTGGCGCGGTCCTCGCCGGTGCGCCGCATCAACCACACGCCGACCACCGCCGACAGGCTGGTGACCAGCGCACCGAAGAAAATCAGACCGAAATGACTGAGCACCTGCTCCATCACCAGCGGGGTGAAGTGCAGGCCGATGCCGATGCCGACGATCCACTGGCCGCACTTGCGTCCACCAGGGATTTCCGTGAGCTGCCAAGGGGTCAGGCAGCGCACGAGGATGATCGCCAGTAACGAGCCGACCATCCACGGCAACGGCCAGCCGATCTGGCTGGCGAGGAAACCGCCAAGCAGACCGACCAGCGGTGTTCCCCACCAGGATTTGAGGGCCGAGCGATCAAACATCGGCGAGGGCGCGACGCGCAGCCGAACGTTTACGCCAGATGCGCAGGATCGGCATCAGCAGCATGATCGCCGTGAGGATCCAGCAGCCGAGGGTGATCGGGCTCGACCAGAGGATTTCCAGTGCACCGTTGGAAATCGACAGGGCACGACGCAGGTTCTGCTCCATCAACTCGCCCAGGATGAAACCGAGCAACAGCGGCGACAGCGGGAAATCCAGCTTGCGCAGGATGTAACCGAAGATGCCGATCCCGATCATCAGGAACAGGTCGAAGGTGGTGGCGTGCACCGCATAGACGCCGATCCCGGTGATGATCGCGATGACAGGCACCAGAGCCCAGTTCGGCACGGCGAGGATGCGGGTGAAGACGCGGATCATCGGAATGTTGAGGATCACCAGCATGATGTTGGCGATGAACAACGACGCGATCAGGCCCCAGACGATGTCCGGTTGCTGTTGGAACAGCAGCGGGCCCGGAGTGATGTTGTACAGCGACAACGCGCCGATCATCACCGCAGTGGTGCCGGAACCCGGAACGCCGAGGGTCAGCATCGGCACCAGTGCACCGCATGCTGCGCCGCCAATGGCGGTTTCCGGCGCGGCGAGGCCACGGGCGTCGCCTTCACCGAATTTGCCGCTGGTGCCGGCGATGCGCTTCTCGGTCATGTAGGCCACGGCACTGGCGAGGGTCGCGCCCGCACCCGGCAATACGCCCATGATGAAGCCGAGCACGCCGCAGCGCAGGTTGACCGTGAATACCGACGCCGCTTCCTTGAAGTTGAACATCATGCGCCCGGTAGCTTTTACCGCTTCCTGGCCGTGGTGGGTTTTTTCCAGCAGCAGGAGGATTTCGCTGATCGAGAACAGACCCAATACCAACACGACGAACTGGATACCGTCGGTCATGTGAATGTTGTCGCCGGTAAAACGGTACACGCCACTGTTCGCGTCGATGCCGACAGTGGAAAGGAACAGGCCGATCAGTGCCGCGATAAAAGTTTTCAGCGGTCGATCCCCGGCCATGCCGCCGAGACAGACAATCGCGAACACCATCAACACGAAATATTCCGCCGGGCCGAAGGCAATCGCCCATTTCGCCAGCAGCGGCGCGAACAGCACCATGCCGCAGGTGGCGATGAACGCGCCGATGAACGAGCTCCAGGCCGACAGCGACAATGCGACACCAGCCAGGCCTTTGCGCGCCATCGGATAGCCGTCCAGGGTGGTCATCACGGTAGAGGCTTCGCCGGGAATGTTCAGCAGGATCGAGCTGATCCGGCCGCCGTATTCGCAACCCAGATACACCGCCGCGAGCAGAATCAGCGCCGATTCCGGCGGCAGGCCGAGGGCGAATGCGATCGGAATCAGCAACGCCACGCCGTTGATCGGGCCCAGGCCCGGCAACAGGCCAACGACGGTGCCGATCAGCGTGCCGCACAACGCGGTCACCAGGTTATACGGGCTCAGCGCGACGCCAAAACCCTGACCCAAATAGCCAAGAGTATCCATTTCAGTTCTCCAGAACGCTGAGCAGGCCAAGGGGCAGCGGAACGTCCATCAAACGGTCGAACAGCAGATAAAGACCGATCGCCATCAGGCTGATGATCACCACGCTCGGCAGCCAGCGGCCGCCATAGAGACGGGCCATCGGTACGCCGGTGAGGATGCTGGCGATGATGAAACCAAGCGGCTCGAAGGTGCCGGCGAACACCAGCAACAGCACCACGCAAAGGCCGATCTTGGTCAGGCTTTCACGGTCCAGCGGCGGCTCATCCGGGTTGTGCTTGATCGGCGCCGGACGGAACACCATGTACAGCAGCGCCAGCCCCATCAGGCCGAGCATCAGCAGCGGAAAGGCGCGCGGGCCGACCGGCTCGTAGGAAAAAGCCGCTTGGTACGGCCACGCCATCAGTGCCAGGCCGGCGCAAGCCAGCAGCAACACTGCGGCGAAAATACGTTGAATAAGCATGGGAGCTCCTGTGCGACGTCCCCGCGAAGGAGACGCCGCCACTAGACAGAGACGATCACTGGATCAGGCCGAACTCTTTGGCCAGCACTTTGTAGTCCGCGACCTGCTTCTTCACGTAGGTGTCCAGCTCCGGGCCAGTCATGGCGAACGGGAACAGTTCACGCTGATCGCGCAGCTTGGCGAACTCCGGCGAAGCCAGCAGTTTGTCGAATGCGTCTTTCCACCAGGCGTAGTCTTCGTCGCTGACTTTTGGCCCGAGGTAGAAACCGCGCACCACCGGCCAGACGATGTCGTAGCCTTGCTCGCGAGCAGTCGGGATGTCCTTCATTTCCGGCTCGTCCAGACGCTTGTCAGCGAACACCGCGAGCAGACGCATGTCGCCGCTCTGGATGTGCGGCATGGAGTCGGAGATGTCGGTACTGCCGACCTGGATGTGGCCACCGAGCAGCGCGGTGGCGATTTCGCCGCCGCCTTCGAGGGCGACATAGCGCAGGTCACGCGGGTTGATCCCGGCGGCCTTGGCGATCAATGCGGTTTGCATCCAGTCCTGGCTGCCGACAGTGCCGCCGGAGCCGATGACCACCGAGCCCGGATCTTTCTTCAAGGCCTGAACGAGATCGTCGAGGGTCTTGTAAGGCGAATCGCTTTTCACGGCGATGGCGCCGTAGCTGGTGCCGACTGCCGCCAGCCAGCGCACGTTGGTTTCATCGAAACGGCCGAATTTGCCCTGCGCCAGGTTCAACAGCGAACCGCTCGACCAGGCAACCAGCGTGCCGGCATCGGCCGGACGTTGAGCCACGACCGCGTTGTACGCCACCGCGCCGACACCGCCGGGCATGTAGGTCACGCGCATCGGTTTGGTCAGCAGTTTCTGATTCACCAGCGCGCTTTGCGCCAGTTTGCAGGTCAGGTCGAAACCGCCGCCCGGCGAGGCCGGAGCGATGCATTCCGGGCGTTTTGGCTCGGCCATGAGTTGGCCGGCAATCAGCATCGCGCCAGCGGCTAAAGCAACTTTACGCAGGGATACGTTCATTCGAGTCTCCAGAGGAGTTGTTGTTATGGATGGACTAATGAGCAAGGGACACGCTAGAGCTTAGCGGCAGACGCAGTTTTCTCGCGGCGTGAGCGCAGACAGGGCAAAGACGCAGGCCTGCGGTGAAAAACCGGCAGGAGAATGCTGAAAGCGGGAGAGGCGGGCAGGCATTACAGCCTTGGTGCGCATGGACGGCATGCTAGGGGTACTCCGTTATTGTTCTTATGGGTCGAAAACGCTTCGTGGCGTTTTTCAGGCGCTGTGTGGCTTCAGCGACGACAGTCGCAACTGTCCGTGAGGCCGACTGTAATCCGCTAACCTTTCGCTAACCTTTCAGCTAGCTTTCACGGTTTTCGGGCTTCACAGCAGCGGTTGCGGCTGTAAACTCCGCGGCAAAGCGTGGCGCCGGCCATCCCTGAACGAGGTAAAAATCCATGCGTGTTCTGCTCGTCGAAGACCATCTGCAACTGGCTGAAAGCGTCGCCCAGGCGCTCAAGAGCACCGGTCTGACCGTGGATGTGTTGCACGATGGCGTGGCCGCCGACCTGGCGCTTGGCAGCGAGGAATATGCCGTGGCAATCCTGGATGTCGGCCTGCCGCGCATGGACGGTTTCGAGGTGTTGGCGCGGTTGCGCGCCCGAGGGAAAAACGTGCCGGTGCTGATGCTGACCGCGCGCAGCGATGTGAAGGACCGCGTGCATGGCCTTAACCTGGGCGCCGACGATTACCTCGCCAAGCCATTCGAACTGACCGAACTCGAGGCGCGGGTCAAAGCCCTGTTGCGCCGCAGTGTGCTCGGCGGCGAGCGTCAGCAGCGCTGTGGCGTGCTGGCCTACGACCTCGACACCCGACGCTTCACCCTCGGCGAAGAACTGCTGACCCTGACTTCTCGCGAGCAAGCCGTTCTCGAAGCGCTGATTGCCCGTCCTGGCCGCGTCATGAGCAAGGAACAGCTGGCGGCGCAGGTGTTCGGCCTCGACGAAGAAGCCAGCCCCGACGCCATCGAAATCTACGTGCACCGCTTGCGCAAGAAACTCGACGGCCAGCCGGTAGCGATCGTGACCTTCCGCGGCCTCGGCTATCTGCTGGAAAGCCGCGATGCATAAGCCCAGCAGCCTGCGCTGGAGGTTGTTGTGGAACCTCGCAGTGTTGCTGGTGGTGTTGATGCTTGCCAGTGGCTTGAGCGCTTACTGGAATGGCCGCGAAGCCGCCGATACCGCCTATGACCGCACCCTGCTGGCCTCGGCGCGGACCATTGCCGCCGGCCTCTCGCAACGTGATGGCAGCCTCAGCGCCGATGTCCCTTACGTCGCCCTGGACACCTTCGCCTACGACAGCGCCGGACGCATTTATTATCAGGTCAACGACATTCATCAGAAGCTGATTTCCGGCTACGAAAATCTGCCCGGCCCGCCGCCCGGCACGCCACGCACCGACAGCTACCCAGCACTGGCGCGCTTCTACAACGCCACTTACAACGGCCAGAACGTGCGCGTAGTGAGTCTGCTCAAGGCCGTGTCCGAGCCGAACATGAACGGCATGGCGGAAATCCGCGTGGCCGAAACCGACGAGGCGCGGGTCAGCATGGCACGCAGTCTGGCCGCCGATACCTTGCTGCGTCTGGGCATGCTGGCGATCGGTGCATTGCTGATGGTCTGGTTCGCAGTCAGTGCAGCGTTGCGTCCGCTGGAGCGCCTGCGCACGGCAGTCGAAGAACGTCAGCCTGACGATCTGCGGCCATTGCCGCTGGTTGAAGTTCAGGATGAGCTGGGGCCTTTGGTGCGCGGCCTCAACCACTTTACCGAGCGCCTGCGTGCGCAATTCGAGCGACAGGCGCAGTTCATCGCCGATGCCGCCCATGAATTGCGCACGCCATTGGCGGCGCTGAAGGCGCGGCTCGAATTGGGACTGCGCTCGACTGAGCCACAGGTCTGGCGCGATACCTTGGAGTCCTCCGCACAGGGCACCGATCGCCTGACTCATCTGGCCAATCAGCTGCTATCGCTGGCCCGCGTCGAAAATGGTGCCCGGGCGATTGCCGAAGGTGGCGCGCAGTTGCTCGATCTGAGTCAGCTGGCCCGCGAACTGGGCATGGCCATGGCTCCGCTGGCGCACAAGCGTGGCGTGGCACTGGCGCTTGAAGCGGATGAGCCGGTGTGGCTGCGCGGCGAGCCGACGCTGCTCAACGAATTGCTGAGCAATCTGGTCGACAACGCGTTGGCACATACACCGCCCGGCGGCAACGTGATCTTGCGGGTCACTGCGCCGGCGATACTTGAGGTGGAGGATGACGGGCCGGGCATTCCGCTGGAGGACCGTGATCGGGTGTTCGAGCGCTTCTACCGGCGCAATCAGCAGGTAGCCGGTTCCGGGCTGGGGCTGGCGATTGTGGGCGAGATCTGCCGTGCGCACCTGGCTCAGATCAGCCTGCATGATGGCGAGCAGGCGGGGTTGAAGGTGCGGGTGAGCTTTATCGCCGGGTGACAGGGGCGCCTTTACCGGCCCCATCGCCAGCAGGCTGGCTCCCAAAATGGGGAGAAAGTGCAGATCAATGCAAATCCTGTGGGAGCCAGCCTGCTGGCGATGGCAGCACCACGGTTGCGGATCAGTAAAACATCGTCCGCGACTCTTCCAGATCCGCGCACAACGCTTTGTTCTCAGGATCAATCCCAAGCTTCCTGAACGCCGGAACTGTCATTGGATCGATCCGCGCGAAAGGATGCTCGGTGTCCTTGTGGCAATACAGGCTCGCCACCTGCACCACATCCACATAATCGATTTCAGCCGAATCGCGTTTGAAATCCTGATAAAGCCCCGGCAGTGCCACCAACCGCTCGGGAAACTCCCAGACCCGCAACAGCTTGTCGCCGAGCAGCGGATGGATGCGGTCGATCACATGATTGAGGCTGACCGGGTCCGAGAGCAGCTCGTAGTGATCTTCGGCGTAGGTCAGAATCGGCAGCACGCCGATCTGGTGCACCAGCCCGCCCAGCGCGGCCTGATCAGGCTTGAGGGTGGTGTAACGGCGGCAAAGGGCGTAGCTGACCCCGGCGATTTCCAGACTCTTGCGCCAGACTTCGCGCATTTTCTGTTCGACCACTTCGGAGCGGGCATGAAAGATCTGCTCCATCACCAGGCCGATCGCCAGGTTGCTGCTGTAGTTGATCCCCAGGCGGGTGATCGCGGTGTGCAGGTCGGTCACTTCCTGGGCGGCGCGCAGCAGGGGGCTGTTGACCACTTTGATCAGGCGCGCCGACAGCGCCGTATCGCGGCCGATCATCTTGCTCAGGTCGCTGACGCTGATTTCCGGGTCTTCCGCGGCCTTGCGAATCTGCAGGGCCACTTCCGGTAGCGTGGGCAGAACCAGGTCATCGTTATCGATGGCCGCAACCAAATCCGTTTGGACTTTTTCTGCCAGTTCGCTCATTTAAACTCTCTAGGGTGTTGCGACAAATGCTGCGATCAACGCTGGATCTCGCGGTCGCGATCCAGTTCGTAAGGCAGGTCGAGCACATGCAGCGTCGGGCCTTCGAGAGTACCCAGATGCAGATCACCGGCTTCGGCAGCTTCGGCCTGCAATACCGCCAGGAGTTCAATGTTCTGGTCCGCATCGACGGCAGCCAGCACCACCTCGCCGATCGAGCTGTTGTGGCTGGGGGCGAACAATGGCGTGCCGGGCTCCGGCAGTTGCGTGCCGCCCAGGCTCAGGCGATACAGGCGGCGCTTGAGTTTGCCCAGATACTGCATGCGCGCGACGATTTCCTGGCCGGTGTAGCAGCCTTTCTTGAAACTCACGCCGCCGACGGCTTGCAGATTGAGCATCTGCGGAATGAACAGCTCGCGGGTGGTCGGCATGACCTGGCCAATACCGGCGCGGATCTGCCCCAGCAACCATTGATTCAGCTCGGCTTCGGGCAACATTGCGGCCAGTCTGGCTTTGATCGCATCGGCCTGATCGGCAGGCACCCAAAGTTCGGCACGCTGTGGCGAAACGCGAGTCGCGATCAGCGCTTCATGGCGCACGACGCTGTCGGTTTCAGCCGGCAAGTCCAGACCGAGGCCGCTCAGGGCGGCATCGCCGTGATCAATGCCGAAGCGCGCCCAGTCGGCGCTTTCATCGGTCAGCTTCGATTTGGAGAACACCGCGTACTTTTTCAGGTCCGCCAGTTGCGGCTCCAGCAGTTCGCTGGCCATCGCCATCAGCACGCCGTCACCTTCGAGCAGAATGCGGAAGCTCGACTGCATCCGGCCTTTCTGCGTGCACCGGGCGCCGAGGCTGGCGCGGCTTTCGCTCAGGTAATTGATGTTGCAGGTCAACTGGCCTTGCAGGAATTTTCCGGCATCCGCGCCGCGAACCGCGAGAACGCCTTCATGAGACAGGGTGCAGAAAAAAGCAGAATCGGCCATGGGTCATCGCAGGGTAAATAGACTGGGGCACATCATAAGGGTGCGTTGGTGAAATGGGTAGTTGATAAAGGATCGGTGGTGCCCGACCAAAGCCGACTGTGCGACCCGTCCGGGGTCTGTATACTTGCCGCCAAATTCGAGGAGGGCTCCATGGTCGAACAAGTTGAACTGAATCGCCTCTTTTGGCACAGCCGTCGCGGCATGCTTGAGCTTGACGTACTGCTGGTGCCGTTCGTGCAGGAGGTGTACGCGACGCTGAATCAGGTGGACCGCGATTTGTATGTCCGTCTGTTGACGTGTGAGGATCAGGACATGTTCGGCTGGTTCATGGAGCGCAGCGAGTCGGAAGACCCTGAGCTGCAGCGGATGGTCCGAATGATTCTGGATCGTGTCCAGCCCAAGTAATACGTTCGAATGCCGCTGGCATGCCTCACGGCAATTGCTGGCGGCGTATCTGTTGGTCCAGGCGTTCGCCCTGGGCGCTTTGCTTCTATTGTCGATTCCGATATGGGCCAGTCTGCTCGCGGCGTTCGGCTGCGTGCTGCACGGTTTATGGGTGTTGCCGCGGCAGATTTTGCTCAGCCATCCAGAGGCATTTTGTGGATTGCGTCGCGATGCCGATGGCTGGCAGGTCTGGAATCAGGCTGATGGCTGGCAAACAGCGCAATTGTGCCGCGACAGTCTGGCATTGCCGCTGGTCGTGGTGCTGCGGTTTCGCTTGCGCGGCGAGTGGCAGGTCAGGTCGGTCTGCGTGCCACGAGACGCGCAGACGGCCGATGTGCATCGGCGCCTGCGCGTACGGCTCAAATTCAGCCGACGTAGGTGGGCGGCACCAGAATAGTGTCGAGCGCCTCGGGCAGCATCTGCGGGTAATCGAGGGTGTAATGCAGGCCGCGACTTTCCTTGCGTTCCATGGCCGAGCTGATCATCAGTTCGGCGACTTGCGCCAGATTGCGTAGTTCGATCAGGTCACGGCTGACTTTGTAGTTGCTGTAGAACTCGTCGATTTCGTCGAGCAACAACCGCACGCGGTGCTGCGCCCGTTGCAGACGCTTGTTGGTGCGCACGATGCCGACGTAGTCCCACATGAACCGGCGCAGTTCATCCCAGTTGTGCGCAATGATCACGTCTTCATCGGAGTCGGTGACCTGACTGGCGTCCCAGGCGGGCAGGGCGTTTGGAGCGGTAACATTGTCCAGTTGCGCGAGAATGTCTGCCGCCGCCGAACGTGCGTAGACGAAACACTCCAGCAGCGAGTTGCTGGCCATGCGGTTGGCGCCATGCAGTCCGGTGAAGCTGGTTTCGCCGATGGCATACAAGCCCGGCACATCGGTGCGGCCGTGCTGATCGACCATCACGCCGCCGCAGGTGTAGTGCGCGGCAGGTACCACCGGGATCGGTTGTTGGGTGATGTCGATGCCGAAGCCGAGGCAGCGCTCATAAACTGTCGGGAAGTGACTCTTTACGAACGCTTCGGGTTTGTGGCTGATATCAAGATAAACGCAATCGACGCCCAGGCGTTTCATTTCATGGTCGATGGCTCTGGCGACGATATCCCGTGGCGCCAGTTCGGCGCGCGGGTCGAAACGCTGCATGAAGCGATCGCCATTGGGCAGCTTCAAATGTGCGCCTTCACCGCGCAGGGCCTCGGTGATCAGGAAACTCTTGGCTTGCGGGTGATACAGGCAAGTGGGATGAAACTGATTGAATTCCAGGTTCGCCACGCGGCATCCCGAACGCCAGGCCATGGCGATGCCATCTCCGCACGCACCGTCGGGGTTGCTGGTATAGAGATAAACCTTGGCTGCGCCGCCTGTGGCCAGGATCACGAAACGGGCGCCGTAGGTGTCGACTTCGCCGGTTTTGCGATTGAGTACATAGGCGCCGAGGCAACGCTCACCGGGCATGCCCAATCGGCGCTCGGTGATCAGATCGACAGCGACGCGCTGTTCCTGTAGATCGATATTCGGACGCTGCTTGGCCTGCGCCAGCAAGGTCTTGAAAATTGCCGCGCCTGTGGCATCGGCGGCATGGATGATGCGCCGGTGGCTGTGACCACCTTCGCGGGTCAGATGGAATTCGAATCCGCCGTCTTCGGTCCCCGACTGATCATCACGAGTGAACGGCACCCCTTGATCAATCAACCACTGGATGGCTTCGCGGCTGTGTTCGACCGTAAAGCGCACGGCATCTTCATGGCAAAGGCCGCCACCTGCGTTGAGCGTGTCGTCGACATGGGATTCGACCGTGTCGGTGTCATCGAGCACTGCGGCGACACCGCCCTGAGCCCAGAACGTCGAGCCGTTGGCCAGATCGCCTTTGCTCAGCACGGCAATGCGCAAATGACCGGGCAAGGTCAGTGCGAGACTCAAACCGGCAGCGCCGCTGCCAATGACCAGAACATCGTGTTGGAACTGTTGGCTCATTTCAGGATTCCGCTCAAAGCGACCCGGGTCGGGGTTGGCGCAAGACAGCTGGATCGGCGAGTCAAGACAGCCACACAGCCCACTAGTATATAGAGGGGTGGGACGGCACAATAGCCGGGCCGGTATGGCATTGTGAAACTACTGTGACGGCAAAAAGCGCACGCTTCGTCGGAAGTTTTTTTCACCTGTAATGGGTGAAGGCAACTGTATCGGCGCTGAAACACGCTTTTTCTTTGCAGGGTCGTCCAATGTCGGTGGGTGGCGGCTATAAATAATTGGAACTTTTGCCAAAGGCCCAAGATCAATAGTCGGTGCCAGAGATAAGGGACAGTGTCGGCTTCAGTGTGCAATCTGTGGTTGGGTTGCGGTCCGCGAAACCGATGACAAGATTATTCGCGCAGCCGGTTCATCCCGCGCTGCGTTTTTCGTGCGTGTCAAATCAGAGCCCGCAGGAAACTTGCTTGGAGGGGGAGAACTTTTGCGAAAAGCCCGAGTCTATGTTTGCAAGTCTGGTCGTTTAGTTGTGCAAGCCTCCTCCGGGCTTATCGAGGAGTGTTCATGCTAACCCAGGAAGAGGATCAGCAGCTGGTCGAGCGCGTTCAACGCGGCGACAAGCGAGCTTTCGATCTGTTGGTGCTGAAGTATCAGCACAAGATTCTCGGGTTGATCGTGCGGTTTGTGCACGACACCCATGAGGCCCAGGACGTGGCTCAGGAAGCCTTTATCAAGGCGTATCGAGCACTTGGAAACTTCCGCGGCGACAGTGCGTTTTATACGTGGCTGTACCGTATTGCCATTAACACGGCGAAGAATTACCTGGTTTCGCGCGGCCGCCGGCCGCCGGACAGTGATGTAAGTTCCGAGGATGCAGAGTTCTACGACGGCGATCACGGCCTCAAGGATCTCGAATCACCAGAACGTGCATTGTTGCGGGATGAGATCGAAGGCACTGTTCATCGAACCATTCAGCAACTGCCGGAAGATTTGCGTACGGCTTTAACTTTGCGCGAATTCGACGGTCTGAGTTACGAGGACATTGCGAGCGTCATGCAGTGTCCGGTGGGTACCGTGCGCTCCCGGATTTTCCGCGCTCGGGAGGCCATCGACAAAGCCCTGCAACCGTTGTTGCAGGAAAACTGAGACAGCGGCGACAGCCAAGAGAGGAACGCCATGAGTCGTGAAGCCCTGCAGGAATCGCTGTCCGCAGTGATGGATAACGAAGCGGACGAACTGGAATTGCGTCGAGTGCTTAATGCACTGGATGATGTTGAAACCCGTGAGACCTGGGCTCGTTACCAGATCGCTCGGGCAGCCATGCACAAGGATCTGCTGCTTCCGCGTCTGGATATCGCTGCGGCAGTGTCTGCTGCGCTGGAAGACGAAACGGCCCCGGCCAAAGTATCTCGCAGTCCATGGCGCAGCCTCGGCCGTCTGGCTGTTGCAGCCTCGGTGACGGTTGCCGTGCTGGCGGGTGTTCGCCTGTACAACCAGGACGAAATCGCTGGTGTCGAGCTGGCTCAGCAATCCAATCAGCCAACGCTGGCGACCCCGCAAGTCAAGGGTCCGGCTGTTCTGGCAGGCTACAGTGAAAGCTCTGAAGCCACTGGTCCGATGGCCAACGGCGTATTGCAAGGTCAGCCAGGCTGGCATGATCAGCGTCTGCCGGGCTACCTGCGTCAGCATGCCCAACAGGCTGCTTTGAAAGGCACTGAAAGCGCGCTGCCTTATGCACGTGCTGCAAGCCTGGAAAACCGTTAAGGAGGATCATGCGCGCCATACCTCTACTTACGCTTCTGCTCAGTGGCTGGTTCGTTGTTCCAGCCCACGCTGATGAGGCCCAGGATTGGTTGACCCGGCTGGGCCAGGCCGAACAGCAGCAAAGCTTTCACGGTACTTTCGTTTACGAGCGTAACGGTAGCTTTTCTACCCACAACATCTGGCATCGCGTCCAGAACGGCCAGGTCCGCGAGAGGTTGCTTCAGCTCGACGGTTCGGCGCAGGAAGTCGTGCGCATTGATGGACATACGCAATGCGTCAGCGGCACTCTGATTGCCGGGCTGGGAGACTCACCGAGTACTGCGGCTCGTCCTCTTGATCCCAAAAAGCTGAAAAACTGGTATGACCTTGCCGTCATTGGCAAGTCGCGCGTGGCTGGCCGAGATGCCGTGATCGTGGCGTTGACGCCTCGCGATCAACATCGCTACGGATTCGAATTGCATCTGGACAAAAAAACGGCTCTGCCGCTCAAATCGTTGCTATTGAACGACAAGGGCCAATTGCTCGAGCGGTTCCAGTTCACCAGCCTCGACACTGATCAAGTACCGTCTGAAGGTGAATTGCAGGCCAATGCGGATTGCAAGCCAGTCAAGCTTGACAGCGACAAGGCTTCGGCAGTCAAAACTGCACAAGTCTGGCGTTCGGACTGGCTGCCGCCGGGCTTCGAACTGACCAGCAGTGCATCGCACAAAGATGCCGAGACGAAGACGCAGGTCAACAGCCTGCTGTACGACGACGGTCTCGCGCGTTTCTCGGTTTTTCTCGAGCCATTGAACGGCGCGACAGTGACCGATACCCGCACTCAGCTTGGCCCGACCGTTGCCGTTTCCCGTCGCCTGACTACGCCTTCTGGCGAAATGATGGTGACCGTGGTCGGTGAGATCCCGATCGGCACCGCCGAACGAATTGCTCTGTCGATGCGAAATACCGATGGCGCCGCAACCAGCAAACAGTGAGCTGATCTCAGCTGTCCGCGTGTCATCACCGAGGCGTGGAAATGTTTGCTGAGCATTTTCATTTGCAAATACCCCGGAAATTTTTTATAGGTCAGAGCCTCACGGCTCTGGCCTTGTTTGTTGTTGCCGGAACAAAAATGCCGGTCTGTGGTTTCCGGTGTTCCTTGCTCCATATCGCTTAACCCTGCTCGTCGTAACGGGAGCTGTATGTCGATACTTAGCTTGAAGTCTTATCTTTCCATTTTTGCCACCGTGCTGGTGCTCGGTCAGGCAGTTCCTGCTGCGCAGGCGGCCGATCTGCCTGACTTCACCCAATTGGTCGAACAAGCTTCGCCAGCCGTGGTGAACATCAGTACCACGCAGAAACTGCCGGATCGCAAAGTGAACCAGCAGATGCCTGACCTCGAGGGCCTGCCGCCGATGCTGCGTGAGTTCTTCGAACGTGGCATGCCGCCGCAACAGCGTTCCCCGCGTGATGGTCGTCAGCGTGAAGCGCAATCGCTGGGCTCGGGCTTCATCATTTCTCCGGATGGCTACATCCTTACCAATAACCACGTGATCGCTGATGCCGACGAAATCCTCGTGCGTCTGGCTGACCGCAGCGAGATGAAAGCCAAGCTGATCGGCACTGACCCACGCTCCGACGTGGCGCTGCTGAAAATCGAAGGCAAGGATCTACCGGTACTCAAACTCGGCAAATCCCAGGATCTGAAGGCCGGTCAGTGGGTGGTCGCCATCGGTTCTCCATTCGGCTTTGACCACACTGTGACCCAAGGCATCGTCAGTGCCGTTGGCCGCAGCCTGCCGAACGAAAACTACGTGCCGTTCATTCAGACCGACGTACCGATCAATCCGGGCAACTCCGGAGGTCCGTTGTTCAACCTCAACGGCGAAGTGGTCGGCATCAACTCGCAGATCTACACCCGTTCCGGCGGCTTCATGGGCGTGTCGTTCGCCATCCCTATCGATGTGGCGATGGACGTTTCCAATCAGCTCAAGAGCGGTGGCAAGGTCAGCCGTGGCTGGCTGGGTGTGGTCATTCAGGAAGTGAACAAGGATCTGGCCGAATCGTTCGGTCTGGACAAGCCGGCCGGCGCGCTGGTCGCACAGATCCAGGATGACGGTCCGGCAGCCAAGGGCGGCCTGCAGGTCGGCGACGTGATTCTGAGCATGAACGGTCAACCGATTGTCATGTCCGCAGACTTGCCGCATCTGGTCGGCGCGCTGAAGGCTGGCGCCAAAGCCAACCTGGAAGTGATTCGCGAGGGCAAACGCAAGAACGTCGAGCTGACGGTCGGCGCGATTCCGGACGAAGACAAAGAACTGGATACGCTGGCGAAATCCGGCGCTGAAAGCAGCAGCAACCGCCTCGGTGTTGCAGTGGGCGAGCTGACCGCTGAGCAGAAGAAAGCCTACGACCTCAAAGGTGGCGTGGTGATCAAGGAAGTCCAGGACGGTCCTGCCGCCCTGATCGGCTTGCAGCCAGGTGATGTGATCACGCACCTGAACAACCAGGCCATCGGCTCGGCCAAGGAGTTCACCGACATCGCCAAAGCGCTGCCGAAGAACCGCTCGGTGTCGATGCGCGTTCTGCGTCAGGGTCGTGCCAGCTTCATTACCTTCAAGCTGGCTGAATAATCGGCTGACAAGGTAAAAACAAACCGCCTCGAAAGAGGCGGTTTTTTTATGTCTGAAACCTTTTTTCTGGCGACCAGGGCTTAGCCCATCATGTCCTTGATCATGCGCTCCTGCTCCATGAGCTCACGCTGGCGGGCGTCGATGCGTGATGACAGCGGGAAGTTGCTGCCGGCCTTGCGCTTGGCAAAGTCCAGTTGCTGAATCGCCTGACGAT
The DNA here is from genome assembly GCF_043496865.1 of Pseudomonas retamae. Taxonomy (NCBI): domain Bacteria; kingdom Pseudomonadati; phylum Pseudomonadota; class Gammaproteobacteria; order Pseudomonadales; family Pseudomonadaceae; genus Pseudomonas; species Pseudomonas retamae. Next base: position 87,578 of record NZ_JBIEIL010000005.1, on the reverse strand, counting down.
AGTCGCCGACCAAGGCGAAATATTCCGCTCGAGCCTGGTGCAGGCCGATGATGTTGCCCGACAAGCCACGGGTTTCGGCCACTTGATACCAGACGTCCGGATCGTCCGGGCGCGATTTGAGCAAGGCTTCCAGGGCTTTTTCGGCATCCGGCGCGCGGTTCTGCTTGAGCAGCAGATCAACACGGACCTGATTCAGCGGATAGTTGCCCGGGTACTGCGCCAGCATGCGGTCCACCCGTGACTGCGCGTCGGGCAAGCGGTTGTTGGTGATATCCAGATCGACCTGAGCGAGGTTGTAGATGATCTCGTTCGGCGATGTGGCCAGCAGTTGTTTGAGATTCTCGCGCGCCTCGTTCAGTTGCCCACCCTTGATCTGCGCGATGGCCAGACCATAACGCGCCACATCGTTTTTCGGGTTCTCGTCCAGCAGCGCGCGGAAACGCTTGGCGCCCAGCCCCGGTGTTTCTTCGTAGATCAACTGCACCCGCGCGCGGATCAATTGATAGCGTTTGGAGTCTTCGATGCCGCCCGGTTTGGCTTGTTCGGCACGGTTGCGGGTATCAGCGATACGCGACTCGGTCACCGGGTGAGTCAGCAGGAATTCCGGCGGCTTGGCATCGAAGCGATACTGGCGCATCAGGCGTTCGAACATGGTCGGCATCGAGCGCGGGTCATAACCCGCTTTTTCCAGATTGAGAATGCCGATGCGGTCGGCTTCCTGTTCGTTCTGTCGGGAGAACGTCCGTTGCGCCTGAATCGCCGCCGCCTGGCTGCCGGCAATCGCCGCAATCCCGGCATCGCCTCCGCCAGCCGCAGCGATGACGATACCGGCCAGCAGGGCAGCCATCATCGGCACTTGCATGCGTTGCGAGGCCTCGACGCCGCGGGCGAAGTGGCGTTGCGACAAGTGCGCCAGTTCGTGTGCGAGGACTGAGGCATATTCGCCTTCGGTCTGCGCGTTGAGGAACAGACCGCCGTTGACCCCGACCACGCCGCCGGGCGCTGCGAAGGCATTGAGCTGCGGGCTGTTGATCAGAATGAATTCAAGGCGCCGGTCAGTGACCTGGCTGGTTTCCACCAGTTTGTACACGCTGGATTCGACGTAGTCTTTCAATTGCGGGTCGTTGAGCTGTGACACCTGGCTGCGCAGCATCGCCAGCCAGGCGCGGCCGAGCTGATATTCCTGTTGCGGCGAGACAATGGCAGAACTGGCGTCGCCGAGTGACGGCAGATCGTCGGCAAAGCCTGGTGAGGCGAGCAGGCAAGCGAGCGTCAGCAGGGTAGGGCGCAGAAAAGTCATGCACAAAGCCTTAGAAGACAAAGACCTTACTGTAGCCGGACACCAACGCTGCGACCAGATATTCTAGGCAGCTAGAGACCCGAACCGGAGTGATGCAATGACCGATGCTGTAGCCCATGACGTGGAACTGGACGCCAGTGGCCTGAACTGTCCGTTGCCGTTGCTCAAGGCAAAAATGGAACTCAACAAACTGCAGAGCGGCGCCGTACTCAAGGTCATCGCCACGGATGCTGGCTCGCAACGCGACTTCCGCACCTTTGCCAAACTTGCCGGTCATGCGCTGCTGCGCGAAGAGGACGAGGCCGGCGTTTACCGTTACTGGTTGAAGAAAGCCTGAGCCAAGGCTAACCAATCGAAGGGATTATTGATGTTCAAAGTGTTACGCGACTGGATCCAGCGCTATTTCTCCGATGAAGAAGCGGTGGTGCTGGCGGTGCTGCTGTTTCTCGCCTTCACTGCGGTGCTCACCCTCGGCGGCATGCTTGCGCCAGTGTTGGCCGGCATGGTGCTGGCTTATCTGATGCAGGGGCTGGTGGTCACGCTGGAGCGAATGCGCGTGCCGGGCGCTGTCGCGGTGGGTTTGGTGTTTGCGCTGTTCATGGGCGCGCTGTTGCTGTTCATCGTCGTCGTGCTGCCGTTGCTCTGGCATCAGTTGATCACCCTGTTCAACGAACTGCCGGGCATGCTCGCCAAGTGGCAATCGTTGCTGTTGTTGCTGCCTGAGCGCTATCCGCACCTGGTATCCGATGAGCAAGTGCTGCAGGCCATCGAGGCGGCGCGTGGCGAGATCGGCAAGTTTGGCCAGTGGGCGCTGACTTTCTCGCTATCGAGTCTGCCGCTGCTGGTGAACATCATGATCTATCTGGTGCTGGTGCCGATCCTGGTGTTTTTCTTTCTTAAAGACCGGGCGATGATCGGCGAGTGGGTGCGCGGCTACCTACCCCGTGAGCGCGCGCTGATCACTCGAGTCGCGCAGGAAATGAACCGGCAGATTGCCAATTACATCCGCGGCAAAGGCATCGAAATCGTCATCTGTGGTGGCGTGACCTACATCGCGTTTATCGCGCTCGGTCTCAACTACGCCGCGCTACTGGCGTTGCTGGTGGGCCTGTCGGTGGTGGTGCCGTATGTCGGTGCCGTGGTGGTGACCGTGCCGGTGTTGCTGATTGCGCTGTTTCAGTGGGGCTGGAGTGATCAGTTCATCTATCTGATGGCGGTTTACGGAATCATTCAGACGCTTGACGGCAACGTGCTGGTGCCGCTGCTGTTTTCCGAGGCGGTCAATCTGCATCCGGTGGCGATCATCTGCGCGGTGCTGCTGTTCGGTGGGCTTTGGGGATTCTGGGGGGTGTTTTTTGCAATCCCGCTGGCGACGCTGTTCAAGGCTGTGCTCGATGCATGGCCGCGAAAAGAGCCGGTGGTGGCGCCGCTGCTTTAGCGGTTGATCCGAATGGCTCGGTCAAGCTCAATGGCCATTCGCGAGCAGGCTCGCTCCCGCCTTTGGAATACGATTCCCTGTGCGAGCGAGCCTGTTCGCGAAAGCGTCGGTAAATTCAATGCTAGGCCATCAGGCTTTATTCAAGGCCTGCGCAGCAGCCAAAACCGCATCCACATGCCCCGGCACCTTCACACCACGCCATTCCTGACGCAGCACGCCATCCTTGTCGATCAGGAAGGTGCTGCGATCAACGCCCAGGTATTCCTTGCCGTACAGCTTCTTCAGCTTGATCACGTCGAACAACTGGCAGACGGCTTCGTCCTTGTCGCTGATCAGCTCGAACGGAAACTCCTGCTTGCACTTGAAGTTCTCGTGGGACTTCAGGCTGTCGCGGGAGATGCCGAAAATTTCCGTGTTGGCGGCCTTGAACGCCGCATATTGATCACGAAAGCCTTGGCCTTCGGTGGTGCAGCCCGGGGTGCTGTCCTTCGGGTAGAAGTAGATCACCACTTGCTGGCCCTTGAGCGCCGCCAGGCTGACGGTTTGCCCGCTGGTGGCAGGCGCTTCGAAAACGGCAACCGGTTGGTCGATGGCAACGGCCATGAAAGCTTCCTTACATTGGGTTTTGTGGGCGCCAAGGCTCGATCAGCGCATCCAGATTCATCGCATCGGAGAAATCGAGGAACTGATCACGCAGCCAACTGATCTGGGTGCCAGCCGGCAGGGTCACGGTGAACGTGGCGTTGAGCATGGTGCCGCCGGTTTGTGGCGCCTGATAGGTGTCGCAGGTCAGGTTTTCCAGCTCGACGTTGTGGTCCATGAAGAACTGGCACAGCTCATTGATGATGTCCGGGCGGTACGCCGAACTGACGTAAGCCACATATGGCAATGCCTGAGGGCGATTTTCCAACGGTGCGCTGCGCACCACATTGACCGTGAATGCGTGTTTCTTGGCGAGGCCGGGCAGACTGCCTTCAAGGCGCGCGAGGGCGTCCCAGCTGCCGGAAATCTCGAGAACCAGCGCACTGCACTCGCCATGGCGAGTCAGGCGCGAAGTCACCACGGCACAGCGATTTTCATGGCTGGCGCGGCACAGCACGTTGGTCAGCTCCATCGGATTGGCGCCGAGAGCACTGATGACAAGGAATTGTTCGCGAACTGTGGGGGTGGACATGCAGCATTCCTAAAGCGATGAGCGGTCGGTAGGTTGAGGCGTTGGATGCCGGGAAGTGCCTGTTGTGGCTGTCCGTTCAAAGCGCCCGGCCGACGCTCACGGCTCGCTCCATTGAGTCAGAAGCGCGTCGAGGCGATGCAGGAACAGGGTCTGGAAGGCCGAAACGGGAGGCAGAAACCCGGCGTACAAGCTGATCAGTACCGATCAAAGTCTGAAGGGTAGCGAAAAGCGGCGCCAAGGGGAATGGCGGCAGCGCAGTACTTCGCTTGTGCAAGCATCTTGGCGCCAGTACCATTACCGCTCTCTTTTTCCGGCAGGAGCGGTTTCATGATTGCGGGCAGTATGGTGGCACTGGTCACTCCCATGGATGCACAAGGGCGTCTTGACTGGGACAGCCTCAGCAAACTCGTGGACTTCCACCTCAAGAACGGCACCCATGCCATTGTCGCGGTCGGTACTACCGGCGAGTCGGCAACCCTTGATGTTGACGAACACATCGCCGTGATCAAAGCCGTGGTCAAACAGGTTGCCGGGCGCATTCCGGTCATCGCCGGCACCGGCGCCAATTCGACCCGCGAAGCCGTCGAATTGACCCGCAACGCCAAGGAAGCCGGCGCCGACGCCTGCCTGCTGGTTGTTCCTTATTACAACAAGCCGACTCAGGAAGGTCTGTACCAGCATTTCAAGCACATCGCTGAAGCGGTCGACATTCGACAGATTCTCTACAACGTTCCCGGCCGCACCTCCTGCGACATGCAGGCCGAGACCGTGATTCGCCTGTCCAGCGTGCCGAACATCATCGGCATCAAGGAAGCCACCGGCGACCTGACGCGTGCCAAGGCGATCATCGATGGCGTGAGCAAGGATTTCATCGTGTTGTCCGGCGATGATCCGACCGCAGTCGAACTGATCCTGCTGGGTGGCAAAGGCAACATCTCGGTGACCGCCAACGTCGCGCCGCGTGAAATGGCCGACCTGTGCGAGGCCGCGCTCAAGGGCGACGCCGACACCGCACGCGCAATCAACGAAAAACTGATGCCGCTGCACAAAGACCTGTTCATCGAAGCCAACCCGATTCCGGTGAAGTGGGCTTTGGTCGAAATGGGCCTGATGCACGAAGGCATCCGCCTGCCACTGACCTGGCTGAGCACACCTTGTCACGAAACGCTTCGCACGGCCCTGCGCCAGTGCAGCGTCCTGGTTTAATTGAGGAAGTACAACGCATGAAGCGAATGGCCGGACTTTCCGCACTTGCCTTGATTATCTCCAGCACCAGCGGCTGCGGATGGGTCTGGGGGCCGGAAGGTTATTTCCGCGACCGTGGTAGCGATTACCTGCAAGCGCAACAGACTGCACCGATGCAATTGCCACCGGATGTAAACACTTCCAAGCGTCTTGATCCGCTGTTGCCGATCCCGCGCAACGTCGCCGATGACACTGCCAAGGGCGAATACATCGTGCCGCGTCCGCAGCCGTTGTCCGCCGTGGCCGATGCCAGCGATTACTCACTGCAGAAGAGCGGCGACTCGCGTTGGGTCGTGGCCCAGCATCCACCGGCCGAAGTCTGGCCAGTGGCGCTGCAGTTCTTCCAGGACAACGGCTTCCGTCTGGATGAACAGCGCCCGCAGACCGGCGAGTTCACCACGACCTGGCAGCACTCCGATGAGCTTTCGGCATCGATGGCCAAGCGCCTGAGCGCGGCCGGTATCGCCAGCGACAGCGAAACCCGCGTGCGTGTACGCATCGAGCCGGGCGTGCAGCGCAACACCAGTGAGATCTACGTGGTCAGCGCCGAGCGTCCTGCCGGCAGCACCGCCGATGTCGCCTTCACCAACCGTTCGGTCAAGACCGGCCTGGACGCTGCGCTGGTCGACGACATGCTCGCAAGCATGAGCCGTACCTCCGAGAAGGGCGGTTCGGTGTCGATGCTCGCTTCGCGTGATTTCGATGCGCCAAGCCGCGTCAGCCTCAGCGAAGACGGCAGCGGCAACCCGGTATTGAACGTCGGCACCGATCTCGACCGTGCCTGGTCGAGCGTTGGTCGTGCGCTGGAGCAGGGTGAATGGCGCGTTGAGGATATCAACCGCAGCCTGGGCCTGTACTACATCAACCTGGCCGAAAAAGCCGAGAAGAAAGACGACAAGCCTGGCTTCTTCAGCAGCCTGTTCGGCAGCGCGCCGAGCAAGGAAGAAGTTGAAGCCCGCGCCGAACGTTATCAGGTGCGCCTGAGCAAGGTCGGCGAGAACATTCAGGTGACAGTCGAGAAAAACATCAACACCGTCGCGCCAGCTGATGTGGCGCGTAAAGTGCTGAGCGTGATTCAGGACAATCTGGGCTGATCAATCATGCGTTTTGCCGTTCTCGGCAGCGGTAGCCAAGGGAACGGCACGCTGATCGCCAGTGCAGATACGTACGTGCTGGTGGATTGTGGTTTTTCCCTGCGGGAAACCGAAAAACGCCTGTTGCGCCTGGGGGTTCACCCGGCGCAACTGAGCGCGATACTTGTAACCCACGAACATGCCGACCACGTGCATGGCGTGGGTTTGCTGTCTCGGCGCTACAATCTGCCGGTCTACCTCAGTCGCGGCACGCTGCGCGGGATGCGCAAACCGCTTGAGCCAGCAGGTTTTCTGGCTGGCGGCGAGCAACTGCAGATCGGTGCACTGAGCGTCGGGGTCATTGCCGTGGCCCATGATGCGCAGGAACCGACCCAGTATGTCTTCAGCGATCAGGAACAGCGGCGCTTCGGCCTGCTCACTGACTTGGGTTCGTACTGCGAGCGGGTGCTGGACAATTATCGCGATCTCGATGCATTGATGATCGAGTCCAACCATTGCCGGGACATGCTCGCACGCGGTCATTACCCGTACTTCCTCAAGCAACGGGTCGGCGGCGAGCTGGGACATTTGAACAACCATCAGGCGGCATTCCTGGTGGCCGAGTTGGGCTGGCAGGGCTTGCAACACCTGGTCCTGGCCCATCTGAGCAGCAAGAACAACCTGCCGCAGCTGGCCCGGCAATGTTTTGTCGACACCCTCGGGTGCGACCCGGACTGGCTGCAACTGGCCGATCAAGATTCAGGGCTCGACTGGCGCCACATCGCCTAGCCCACCTACTTAGCAAGCGGAGCCCATCATGGAAAAACGTGAAGAACTCTACCGCGGCAAAGCCAAATCGGTTTACAAGACCGACGACGCTGACCGCTTGATCCTGCTGTTTCGCAACGACACCTCGGCGTTCGACGGCAAGCGCATCGAGCAGCTTGACCGCAAAGGCATGGTCAACAACAAGTTCAACGCCTTCATCATGCAGAAGCTCGAAGCGGCCGGCATTCCGACCCAATTCGACAAACTGCTGGCTGACAACGAAGTCCTGGTAAAGAAACTCGACATGATCCCGGTCGAGTGCGTCGTGCGTAACTACGCCGCCGGCAGCCTGGTCAAGCGTCTGGGTGTCGAAGAGGGCATGAAGCTCAACCCCTACACCTTCGAACTGTTTCTCAAGGACGACGCCAAGGGCGACCCGTTCATCAACGAATCCCACGTCGTGGCATTTGGCTGGGGCACCGCCGAGCAACTGGCGCGCATGAAAGAACTGTCGCTGAAGGTCAACGAAGTGCTGACCAAGTTGTTTGACGACGCCGGTCTGCTGTTGGTCGACTTCAAGCTTGAGTTCGGCGTGTTCAGCGACGGCTCCATCGTCCTCGGCGACGAATTCAGCCCGGACGGCTGCCGTCTGTGGGACAAGGACACCAAGAAGAAGATGGACAAGGACCGCTTCCGCCAGGGCCTCGGCGACGTCATCGAAGCCTACGAAGAAGTCGCCAATCGTCTGGGTGTACCGCTTTAATCGACGCAAGCATCTGATAGCACGAACAAATTTTCGAAAGAGGGTTTGCTTTCAGTAAAAGTGTTGTTATGATGCGCGCCGTTGGAGAGATGCCAGAGTGGCCGAATGGGACGGATTCGAAATCCGTTGTACCTTCACCGGTACCTAGGGTTCGAATCCCTATCTCTCCGCCATTACATAGAAAAAGCCCCGTAGATGAAAATCTACGGGGCTTTTTTGTTTCTGTTGCGTTTAACGATTGTCATACGCACGCCAGCTGCAATCAGCGGATGTCGATCTCGCTGAACTTGAGCGTGAGTGTTTCATCGTTCATGTCATTGAATACAAGCTTGACCGCGGGTGTCTTGGTGAGTTTGCTGTTGCTTTGCTGGAAGTTCAGCGTAACGCGCGTAGGGACGTTGCGGATCAACTGAAATCGCAACCATGGGCGGTCTTCCACTTGGCCGACCCGAATCGATTCAAATTTCAATGGGCCTCCTGATTCATCGAACAGACGAGTGTTTTCATCGAAGCGGAAGCTGCGATCCACGTTCAGGTTCGTCAATTCAAATGTGCACGTGGGCAGCCGACCGATGTTCTCGCAGCCGTCCAGCTCTATGCGGACGTTGTCCAGAACCTCCAAACGCTTGCCGAGGAGGTTGTTTCCCTCGTTTTCAACAATCTTTGCCTGCAGTTTTGCGAATTCGAATGACGGCTTGGCGTACTCCGTGCCCAAGATGAAGAAGCCGAATGAGATACCCGTAATTATGAGGAATTGCAGGCTGCCCCTGAGCAACGGGGTGAAATTCCGAATTTGCCATCCAAATGAAACCGCACTCAGAAACAAGAATGTGCTGACCAGCAGCACCACATTTTTCCAGCTGATGAAGCTGAAGCCGAATACGCTCGGGTCTGGCACTACATAAGTTATCAATGCCCACATGGCGCCGAGCACCACGCCGAGCCCGGCCATGCCTCGCGCCATTAATGAGGTGAACTTGTGTGTTCGGGAAACGGGTGCTGATAAATCTTGAGAAGGCGTCAAAGTTACGAACTCCTTGTTCCGTAGCCTGATCATGTATCCATGAGGTCGAAGGTCGGGCTGAGTTGATGAGCATCCCTGGCGGGAGGGATGGCGAATTATGGCAGGTCGCCATTATCCATCTGCAAGCCTTCGGGTAAAGCCGTATCTTGTTTTCGGAAGCATCGCGGCCGATGTTTCGAAAAAATCTCAGGTGTTGCCCATCTGGAGTGAGCAACACCCGTGTTTGTTTAAATCTCCTTCACCGGCGTCTCCCCCTGCACAGCCTTGATCAACCCGATCACATGCAGACAATCCGCCTTGTTTACATATGACTCGCCGCTGGCAATGGTTTCGTGGTTGCGCGCTCTCAATCTCCAGCGCCATTGTCCTTTGCCGGTGCTCGGGGTGCCTCTGGATTGCCTGTAAATCTCGAAATACATTCAGTTCGCTCCATGCGATTTTAGATATGCGTCAGTCGGTGTGGCGCATCGTCGCAAGCCTAGCGCAGACGGTTTTTTTGGCTATCGGACATTTGTTTCCAGACGTTGGTGGATGTTTCTGAGTTGCGCGAATGCCAGTCCGGATAACGGTGTTCTTGAATTGATCAGTGCGTGGCGATGGACGCCGGGCCTGTGGGCTTTCTACACTGCCCGCATTCCGGGGAGCAGGGGGCAATGGATGAACCGCAATGAACTTCGCAAGGCCGATATCAACCTGATGGTGGTGTTCGAGACCTTGATGCTCGAACGCAACGTGACCCGGGCGGCGGAAAAACTGTTTCTCGGCCAGCCGACCATCAGCTCGGCACTCAACCGCCTGCGCACCATGCTCAACGACCCGCTGTTCATCCGCGTCGGCCACCGCATGGAACCGACGGCCCGCGCCGAAGATATCTTCCGTCATCTGAAACCGGCGCTGGATTCGTTGTCGGTGGCGCTGAGCCTGACCCGCGATTTCGACCCGGCCGTGAGTACCATGACCTTTCGCATCGGCTTGTCCGACGACGTCGAGTTCGGCCTGCTGCCACCGCTGTTGCGCGCGCTGCGCCAGGAAGCGCCAAACGTGGTGTTTGTGGTGCAACACGCCGATTACTGGCGGATTCCCGATCTGCTCGCGGCGGGCGATATCACCGTTGGCATCAGCCAGACCCGCGGCCTGCCGGCCAACGCCAAGCGCAAATTGCTGCGGCACATCCAGCCGAGCATCCTGCGCGCCGATGCCAGCGACACACCGCTGACCCTGGATGAATATTGCGCGCGTCCGCATGTACTGGTCTCGCACACGGCGAATGTCAGTGGCTACGCTGACGAGTGGCTGGCGGAGCTGGGTCGCACGCGCCAGGTGGTGTTATCGGTGCCGCAATACAGCGCGTTGCCGGCGCTGCTGGCTGGTACCGACCTGATCGCCAGCCTGCCGGATTACACCGCGGCGGCGATGGCCGCCTCGGGGTTGCTGTTCCAGGAACCGTTTCCGTTCAAGACACCCATGCTGGACCTGTCGATGGTCTGGCTCAGCCACGTCGACAGCGATCCGGCCGAGCGCTGGTTGCGTTCACGGCTGGAAGCCTTCATGAGCGAACGGCCACAAAACCCGCTCTGATAAACATATCCCTGAGTGAGCCTGCTCGCGATTGCGGTGCGTCATTCAGCATAAGTGCTGCCTGACACACCGCTATCGCGAGCAGGCTCACTCCTACCAAAGCTTAGGTGTGACTGTGGTATATGTACGGCCCCACGCCCCACTGACCGGAGTCCTGTAATGCCACACCTGCACATGGAATACACCGCCAACCTGCCGCTGAACGCCGATGTTGCATTGATCCGGCTCAACAACACTTTGGTGGGATCCGGTCAGTTCGCTGCCGAGTTCGATATCAAGGGCCGCGCGATCAAGGTCGAGACTTTCAAGGTCGGCACCGCGCTCGCCGAGCGTGCTTTCGTTCACGTCAAACTGGCGCTGCTCAGCGGGCGCTCGCCGGAGATCAAGAAGCAGTTGTCGCAAAGTCTGCTGACGGCGTTGCAGGACATCTGCGAATGGCCGGCCGGTGTCGAAGTGCAATTGTGTGTCGAACTGCTCGACATCGACCGCGAGTCCTACAGCAAGGCCGTAGTAGGCGTGTAGCACTCAGCTCGCATCGAGTTCGTTGCAGACGTTGACCACCTGCTCGCGCAGCCAGACGTTAGCGCTGTCCTGATCGACGCTCTGGCTCCACTGCATGTCGAGAGTGAAACCCGGCAAACCATTGGGCGCCTCGCAGTGGTTGAACACCGCCTCGTTGATCAGTAGACGCTGGATACGGCGGGGCAGGGTGAGGATGAAATCGGTACCGGTGATCATTTTCAACGCAGCGCTGTAGCTGTTCGAGCGCGCGACGATCTGGCGTTTCTGCGCCTGCCGCGCCAGCCAGCCATCGACCATGTTGGTCGACGAAGTCCAGGGCGTCGGGAAGACGTGCCGGCGTTCGGTAAAGGCTTGCAGGCTCAGGCGCGGTTCCAGCGGCGTGGCGCGTTTGTCGAACACGCAAACCAGGTCATCTTCCAGCAGCAGGCGCGACTTCAGGTCGCTGTGCTGGCGGTGGAAGTTGGGGCCGAAGCTGATCACCAGATCGAGGCTGCCGTCGCGCAGTTCTTCTGCCGGGACGTCGGTCTCGAACTTGTGCATGTTGACCATCACCGGCAAATCGTCAAAGTCGAAGCGCTTCAACAGCCGCGGCAGAATGAGTTGCTCGAAATATTCCGGCGCGCAGATGTTAAAGGTAACGGCTTGCTGGCTCGGGTCGAACGTCGGCGCGCCGGCGTGGCACAGGTTGATGCTTTCGATGATCTTCTGCACATGGCCGTACATGCTGCTGGCCTTGTAGGTCGGGCGCATGCCGGTGCGGGTGTTGATGAACAGTTCGTCTTCAAAACTGGTGCGCAGTTTTTTCAGGCAGTAACTGACGGTGGACTGGCTGACGAACAGGGTTTCCGACACATCGGTGACGCTGCTCTGCTCATACACGGCGACAAACACCATGAGATCCTGCATGTCGAGCTTTCGAAGCAAGTTACTGTTCAGCATCCGTTCTGTCTCGCTGTGCTTCTTGCGCTGAAACCGCGCAAACGTGTGCGAACGATCCTAGCGGAACGATGGTGCCAGGAGAAAGCCCTGTAAGACATTTCACGGTCACATGTGGGACAGAAACTTTTAGCAACACGACGTCATCGATCAGAGCGGATAAAGCTGGCCAGAGGCCTTCAGCTCGCTGGTGAAAAGTGTCGGCGGTAGTGCCGCGGATCGAAGCGCAACACCATCAGCAGCATCAGCGCCATGACGGCCGTCAGCGACCACCACGCCCATTCGAAGCTGCCCAGGCGATCGCGGATCAACCCGGCCAACATTGGCGAGAGCCCGGCGATCAGATACCCGATACCCTGCACGAACGCCGTCAGACCACCGGCGCGCTGCGGGTCTTCGAGGTGATCGAGTGCGACGATCAGGCTCATCGGAAACAAGCCGCCGATGCCCAGGCCCAGCAGGCACGGCCAGAGCAGGCTGAAATGCTGCGGACTGAGGACCAGGCCGCAGAACCCGGCAATGATCAGCGCCAGCAACGTCACCAGGACCGCTCGTCGATCGCGGCTGCGATTGGCGATAGCCGGAACGAGCAGGCCGGAAATGACTTCCATTGCCGTCAGAAAACCCAACAACAGCCCGGCGTTTTGTTCGCTCCAGCCTTTTTCCATGTAATAGGGAGCGAGCCAGGCGAGCACGCAGGTGTAGGACGCCGTTCCCAGTCCGAAGAAAATCGCCAGTAGCCAGGCGCGACCGTTACTGGCGAAAACGTCTTTCTTCGCGGCCGGCGTCAGAGTATTCGGCAGATGGCGGCGTTGTGCCCACCAAACCAACAGCGCGATCATTGCCAGCAAGGCCCATACCGCCAGACCCATACGCCAGCTTGCGGTCTGCACCATCACCCAGGGCGCGAAGGTCGCCGCCAGCGCCGCGCCGCCCATGATCGACGTGACATACAAGCCCATGCACAGTGCGACGTTGTTGGGGAAACGCGATTTGATCAATGCCGGCATCAACGCCTGAATCAACGCAATGCCAAACCCCGCCAGCACGGCGCTGACAATCAACCCGGTCGCCGTATCGACAAACAGCCGCGCCAGCGTTGCCAGCGCAATGATCAGCAGCGACCACAACATCGTGCGCTGCTGACCTACGCGCTGACTGATCGCCAGAGCGAAAAACATCGCCAGCCCCATCGCCATCACTGGCAGCATGGTCAGCAGTGACGCGAGGCTGAAACTCAGCGGAATTTCGCCGCGAATGGCCGACAGCAGGGGACCGACCGCCGCCATCGACGGTCGCAGATTGAGCGCGACGAGGATGATCGCGAGCATCAATCCCACAGCGGGGCGAGTAATGGCGTGGTCGGTTTGCATGGCGTGTCCTTGATAAGCGCAGACCGATGATTAGGCGCGGAGCCGTGCATGCCAGGCAAACCAGAAAATCCACGGGCCTATTCAATAATCCAATACCGCCTGGCCCCTTGTGGGAGCGAGCCTGCTCGCGAAGAGGCCAGCACATAAACAATGCAGTGTCTGACATAGCGCTTTCGCGAGCAGGCTCGCTCCTACAGGGGCACCCCGTATAACTGAATAAACCCTGAACCATTCTCAAATACATAAATAGTCCATCACTATGATTAAAAGCCAACTAATCATTGGCGTCTTTTTCACAAAAAATTGATGGTTACCTGCCTAAAGTTTGTATGCACTTGGTTAATGAATTTTTCACAAATGAAAAACTCGTTATCAACCAAGGCTCTTCTTTTCAGGAACAGCCCCTTCTATGTTCAAGTCAAAAGCCGTGCGCCCGGAATGGGTGACGTTGATCGCCAGTGTGTTTCTGTTGATTGGCTTCAACCTGGTGCTCTGGCAGCACCTGTTCGCGATCACCGGCGCCGATGGCCGGGGCATCGCGATGCGCGTGGCTTTTGCAGTGATGATCCTGGCGGCATTCAATCTGGTGCTGACGGTATTTGCCTTTCGCCCGCTGCTCAAGCCTGTGCTGATTGCGCTGTTTTTAAGCAGTGCCGGCGTGGCCTACTTCATGAATCAATATGGCGTGATGATGGACGCCGGCATGTTTCGCAATTTTGCCGAAACCAATATCACGGAAGTGCGTGATCTGCTGTCGTTGAAGTTGTTTGCTTTTATTTTGTTGTTGGGTGTCTTGCCTTCATGGTTGTTGTGGAAAGTGCCGGTTAATTATCGTCGCTGGCATCGCGAAGTCTTCAGTAAAGTTGTGGTGAGTGTGGCCAGTGCCGCGGTTATTGGCGGGGTGGCACTGGCCAACTATCAAGGCTTGTCCTCGCTCTTTCGCAATCACCACGAAATTCGCTTGATGCTGGTACCGAGCAACTTCATTGGCGCCTCTGCTGGTTACTTGCGTGAACAAGTAGCTTCCGCACAGCAGCCGTTCATCAAAATCGGCGAAGACGCTCAGCGCAACCCGGACATCGAACTGCAACCGCGCAAATCCCTGACGGTGTTGGTGGTCGGCGAAAGTGCCCGTGCGGAAAACTTCGGTATTCTCGGTTACCCCCGCGACACCACCCCGACACTCGACAAGGAAGCCGGGCTGATCGCCTTCACCGATGTGCATTCCTGTGGCACGGAAACCGCCGTGTCGGTGCCGTGCATGTTCTCCAACATGGGCCGCAAGAACTACGACGCGAGCAAGGCGAAGAATGAAGAAGGTCTGCTCGATGTGCTCAAGCGTGCCGGCATTGACGTGATCTGGCGCGATAACCAGTCCGGCTGCAAAGGTACTTGCGATCGCGTCACGGTGCAGGATGTCAGCAATCTGAAGGATCCGGCGTTATGCGCCAACAGCGAATGCCGCGACGAAATTCTCCTGCAAGGCCTGCAGAGCTTTATCGATCATCTGGACAAGGACACCGTGCTGGTATTGCACCAGATGGGCAGCCATGGCCCGGAATACTTCAAGCGTTATCCGAAGGAATACGAGCACTTCACTCCGGTCTGCGAAAGTAACGCGCTGAACAATTGCAGTCGCGAAAGTATCGTCAACGGCTACGACAACACGCTGGTTTACACCGATCATGTGCTGTCGAGCCTGATCGATGTATTGCGCAGCAATCAGGACAAAGTCGATACCGCGATGTTGTATCTGTCGGATCACGGCGAGTCGCTGGGCGAGTACAACCTGTTCCTGCATGGCACGCCTTACATGCTGGCGCCGGAACAACAGAAACACGTGGCGATGCTGGCGTGGTTCTCCGACAGTTATCAGAAAGCCTATTCGGTCGATACGCATTGCCTGCAAATGAGCCGCGACAAACCGCTGAGCCAGGACAATCTGTTCCATTCGATGCTCGGCTTGCTGGAGGTCAAGAGCAGCGTTTACCAGGCCGATCTGGACTTGTTTGCCGGTTGCCGTGGTGCGGTGATCGACGGCGTGCTGGCCAAGGACTGAAAAGTCTCAGGCCCGTCCCGCTGACGCGACGGGCCTGTCTGTTTCCTCTGTCAGACTATTCTTTCTATCTAGCAGGACATTTCGTTACAGCTGTTACCCTTCGCAGGCGCGTAAATCGCCGGTGGCGATATATACTGCGCGCCATTCTTCAAGGGAGAGCCGTGTGGCTATCGATATTCACTGGATTCGCGACAACGAAAGCCTCGCGCAGTTTTGCGCCGAGTGGCAGCAGCTGCCGTTCGTTGCCCTCGACACCGAATTCATGCGGGTCGACACCTTCTATCCGATCGCCGGCCTGTTGCAGGTCGGCGATGGCAAACGCGCCTACCTGATCGATCCGCTGACCATCAATGCCTGGCAACCGCTGGCGGCGTTGCTGGAAAACCCGGCGGTGCTGAAAGTGCTGCACGCCTGCAGCGAAGACCTCGAAGTGCTGTTGCGTCTGACCGGCAGCCTGCCGGCGCCGCTGTTCGACACCCAATTGGCTGCCGCGTACCTGAACCTCGGTTTCTCGATGGGTTATTCGCGTTTGGTGCAGTCAGTGCTCGGTATCGAGCTGCCCAAAGGCGAGACCCGCTCCGACTGGTTGCAACGTCCGCTGTCCGAGACGCAGATCAGCTACGCTGCCGAAGACGCCGTGCATCTGGCTGAAGTGTTTGTCGAGTTGCAGCCCCGGCTGTCCACCGACAAGTTCGCCTGGGTGCTGGAAGATGGCGCCGAACTGGTCGCCAACCTGCGCCGCGAAACCGATCCGTACGAGGTTTACCGCGAAGCCAAACTGGCGTGGAAACTGTCCCGTGCGCAATTGGCCGTGCTGCGTGAGCTGTGCGCCTGGCGCGAGCGTGAGGCGCGAGCCCGCGACCTGCCACGTAACCGCATCGTCCGCGAGCATTCGCTGTGGCCACTGGCGCGCACGCAACCGGACAATCTCGTCGCGCTGGGCAAGATCGAAGACATGCACCCGCGTACCGTGCGTCAGGATGGTCAGTTTCTGCTTGATCTGATCAAGCGCTCTGGCAGTGTGGGGCCTGATCAATGGCCGCCCGCCGTGCCGGAGCCGTTGCCGATTGAAGCCGCGGCACTGATCAAGCGTTTGCGTGCGTTGGGTCAGGCCGAGGCCGAGCGTCTGGATATCGCGCCGGAACTGATGCTGCGCAAGAAAACCCTCGAAGCGCTGGTCAAAAGCGGCTTCCCCGAGGGGCCTTACCAGTTGCCCGAGTCGTTGCGTGGCTGGCGCCGCGAACTCATGGGCCAGAAGCTGCTCGACAGCCTGGCCACCGCCGGAGAACAGCCTTGAAACGTATCTGCTCCATCTACCAAAGCTCCAAGCGCAGCGGCATGTATCTTTACGTGCTCAAAAGCGATGCGCTCGAGCGCGTGCCGGAAGCGCTGATGCTGGCGTTCGGTAAAGCGAAACATTCCTTCGATCTGGTGCTCTCGCCTGAGCGCAAACTGGCCAGCGAAGACATTACCGTGGTCCTGGAAAACCTCGACAAGCAGGGCTATCACTTGCAGATGCCGCCAGCCGAGGATGAGTACATCGAACACTTGCCCGAAGAGTTGCTGCGTCGCAACGACCCGGTCTGATTGGCGGGGCTCTGTTCTGAGCCTCGATTCCCCCTGGAACTGTTTTTACCGCGATGGCCGCCGGAATCCGGCGACCGTCTGCACGGCTTGCGAAAGGTTTGAAGATGCGCGTTCTGATTGCTGAACACGACCACGCGATATACGCCCGGCTGCTGCGTCAGGCAGCGCCCGAGCTTGAAGTACTGACCAGCGGCGACTCCGCCGAACTGGCGCGGCAGGCCGCCGATTGCCCGGTCTGGCTGGGCCAGCCGGATCTGCTGGCGACGCTGTTGCGCCAAGGGCATCAGCCACAATGGCTGCAATCGACCTGGGCCGGGATCACGCCGTTGCTCGCCGACGGTTTACGCCGCGACTATCGCCTGACCCGTGCGGTGGGGATTTTCGGTCAGGTGATGGCTGAATATGTGCTGACCTACATGCTCGGCCATGAGCGCGAAGTGTTGGCGCGTCTGGTGAGCCAGGTCGAGCGCAAATGGGACAACCGCAGCGGCCAGAGTCTGGTCGGGCGCAAGGTGCTGATCGTCGGCACCGGCGATATCGGCCAGAGCGTGGCGCAGTTCCTGTTGCCGTTCGGCATCGAGTTGTACGGCATCGCCAGCAGCGCCCGTGAGCAGGCGCCGTTTGTCGAAGTCGGCTCGATGGCCGATCTGCCGCGCCTGGTGGGGGAGGTCGATTACGTGGTCAATCTGCTGCCCAACACCGAGCACACCCACGATATCTACGATGCGGCGCTGTTCAAGCAATTCAAGCCGACCGGGTTGTTCATCAACGCCGGGCGGGGTGTCGCAGTGGTCGACGCCGATCTGGTGGAAGCTCTGAAAGAAGGGCATCTGGCCGGCGCAGTGATCGACGTCTGCCGCCAGGAACCGTTACCGCAGCGCCATCCATTCTGGACGGCGTGGGGCTTGTTGCTGACCGGGCACAGTTCGGCACCGACCTCGCCCGCGCTGATGGTGGATTTGTTTGTGCAGAATCTGAAAGCGTATGAGGCGGGTGAAGCGTTGCGTGGCGAGGTGGATTTCACCCGCGGTTACTGACTTTCCACCGATTTCACTGTGGGAGCGAGCCTGCGCGCGAAGAGGGCGTGTCAGTCGACAACAGGGTGTCTGACACAGCGCTTTCGCGAGCAGGCTCGCTCCCACATTGATTTCAAAGTGTAGTCACCAGTTTGCTCAGCGGGCGGCGCTGGGACGGACAAGCGGATTTACCGATAGTCGCCAGCGCTTGGCCGACAGCCCCGCTGGCACTAGACTGGCGGCCTTTTCACCACCTGATGTTGATGCTTGAGCCATGGCCGCGATAGTCGAACCGTTCTGGAAACGCAAAACCCTCGATCAGCTCGATCACGAGGAATGGGAATCGCTGTGCGACGGCTGCGGTCTGTGCTGCCTGCAGAAACTCGAGGACGAAGAAGACAACAGCGTCTATTACACGCGCATCGCCTGCAAACTACTGGATATGAACACCTGTCAGTGCAGCGATTATCCGAACCGCATCCAGTTCGTCCCCGACTGCATTCAGCTCACGCCGGGACAGGCTGAAGAGTTCAAATGGCTGCCGCCGACCTGTGGGTATCGCCTGGTCAGCGAGGGCAAGGACCTGCCGTTGTGGCATCACCTGGTGTGTGGCGATCGCGACGCGGTGCACCACGAGCGGATTTCCCAGTCCGGGCGCATGCTGGCCGAGGGCAGCGTGCCGGAGGATGACTGGGAAGATCACCTGATCTTTCGCGCGGGTTGAGTAAAGAATAAGGTCAGGCTTGATGTGGAGAGGTGCCTGTCAGACGCTATCGCCAGCAGGCTGGCTCACACAGGTTTTCGAGTCGTACATGTGTCTTGATACAACCCAAAACCCCTGTGGGAGCTGGCTTGCCAGCGATGGGGCCGGCAGAAGCGCTACAGGTTTCAGCTCAAACCGCAGCTTTCGGCGACTTCAGCGAATCATTGCCGGTCACGGTGGCTGTTTCAGTCGCTACCTCGGCGTTGGTTTTCAGCCTGTTCAATTCTTCGCCGGCACGCTCGATTTTCGCCCGGACGTTGTTCATGTCCTGCCGACTTTTCTCCAGAAGGCTTTTCGCCGAGCAGTGCCCGGTAATCCCGCGAGCCATAGCCATGCCGCCCAGGGCGACCTGAATCAGGCCGAACACACCACCGCGGCGCAGCCCTTTGCCGACCATCAGCACACCGCCGGTCAACGAGCCAATGCGTTCCCAGCCGTGAACGTTCTGGTTGGAGTGAGATTGAAACGGGGTCGATTCGACACGCTCGACGCGTTTGAGCTCGGACATGATGGTTCTCCAGGCAATCAATGATGGATAAACAAGCTGACTGCCAAGGCGATCAGCTTGTTCCATCGAATGTGCGACGCTTCAGCGAAATTTTGGCCCGGAGCGGGTGTTCAGACCCTTGGCCATGCGGTCGTAGAGCACGACGTTGACCGTGGCGGCGAGGTTCATGCAGCCGGTGGTCGGGATGTACACGACGTCTTCACACCAGTCGCGGATCTCTTTGTCCAGCGAGCCGTCTTCCGGGCCGAAAATATACAGCGCGCGATCCGGGTGGGTGTATTCGGGCAACGGGCGGGCGCCCTCGACCAGTTCCACGGCCACGGGCACACAGTTGAGCGGAAGGATCTTTTTCAGATCGTCGATGCCAATCAGCGGAATGTCGTAGTGCACGCGTTTGGTGTCGGTGACGAAATCAGCGGCGCGTTCATAGCGCTTGCCGGTGTAGAACACCGACGCCACGCCATAGCAGCCGGCGGCGCGCATCACCGAACCGACGTTCTCGGGTGATTTGGGGTTATACAAACCAATGCAGCTGTACCGTTTGTCTGCCACGAGCGGGGTGCCTTCGGGAAAAAGAGCGCGATTATACGGGGATTGGACAGTTGTGGTCAGATCATGGATTGGCAGTGGCAAGCCGGCCGTCTTCGCGAGCAGGCTCGCTCCCACAGGGTTCTTTGTCGTTCACATGTTTTGTGCGCGCCAGGCAACCTGTGGGAGCGAGCCTGCTCGCGAAGGGGCCCGTTATGGCAACGGTGATCAGTCTTCTTTTTTCATCAGCCCGGCCAGGGCGGCAAACGGGTTGTGCGTGGCTTTGGCGATTTTCGGCGTGCTCAGCGAGCCTTCGCCGAAGTACTGCTGATCGGTATAACGCGAGTGCTCGTTATCGTGGCAATACAGGCACAGCAGCTCCCAGTTCGAGCCGTCCTGGGGGTTGTTGTCGTGGTTGTGGTCGCGGTGGTGCACGGTCAGTTCGCTCAGGCGCTTGCCGGAAAATTCACGGGCGCAGCGGCCGCAGACGTGCGGGTACATTTTCAGGGCTTTGTCACGGTAGCCCATTTCCTTGTCGCGCTGGTTGTCGGCAAGGATGCGGTCCAGCTTCGACGTGTTGGTGGGGGTGGACGAACTCATGGGTTCACCTTTGTAGAAAGACTGATGACGGTTATGCGCAGAGTTTAGCTCAGCCCTTGAGTTTCTCGGCAATCCAGATCGTGTGGCGGGTGCCCTTGTTGCCGTGGGCGAAGACCTGGACTTCTTCGGCCTTGAAACCGGCCTTCTTCAATTTGTCGGAAAATTGCCGGTCAGCGCTGGCCGACCACACCGCGAGCACGCCTTTGGGGCGCAAGGCCTTGGCGCAGGCATTCAGGCCCGCAGCCGAGTACAGCCAGCTGTTGGCCTTCTGGGTCAGACCTTCGGGGCCGTTGTCGACGTCGAGCATGATCGCGTCAAAGCCGTTGGGTTCGCTCTGCAGCACATTCGCCACGTCCTCCTGGCGGATCACCGTGCGCGGATCGAGCAATGGCCGGCCGGATTTTTCCCCCAGCGGGCCACGGTTCCACTCGACCACGCCGGGCACCAGTTCGGCGACCACCACCTCGGCACTTTTGCCCAGATGCTTGAGCGCCGAAGCCAGGGTGAAACCCATGCCGAGGCCGCCGATCAAAACGCGCGAATCCGGCCGCCCGGCGACCTTGCGGCACGGGATCTCGGCCAGCGCGTCCTCGGAACCGTGCATGCGAGTGTTCATCAATTGCCCGCCGTCGCCGCCCTGAATCTTGATGACGAAGTCCTCGCCATACTCGAACAGGCACAGGGCACCGCCGCTTTCAGGGATCGGGGTGGTGTCGAGCAGAACGAAACGTTTCATGGAAATCTCTACAGGGGGAAGGCAAGCAGGCGCGTTGAGAGTAGCCTGAGCACAGACTAGAGCCAAACGGAGCCCTTGATGAAGCGCACCATTCTAACGGTCATTGCCTTGGCCGCGCTCGCGATTACTGCAGCAAAAGCGCAGCAGACGATTCCGGTCAGCCCGACGCCGCAGCCCGGTTCGCCTGGCACCGCGACACCGACGCCGTATCCGCAGATCACGCCGATCACCATTCCCAAGTCCGGCGCCGGCAGTGGCAGCCCGCCGCTGGTGCCGATCGAAATGCCCAGCCCGCCGAGCAAGGATCAACCGGTGCCGGGCATCGAACCGAACGGCACCAAGGCCAAATCCCCCGGCGGTTAAACCTGTTGTGCTGCCAGTTGACCATCGGCCATGCGCAGGCGTTTCGACAGCGAGACGGCGAGGGCGCGGATGATCTTTGCGGCGATTTTTGGCGCGTCGTTGAGCATTTTTTCCAGGGAGTCCTTGCCCAGATTCAGCAACTGGCAGTTGCTCGCGGCAATGCAGGTGGCCGAGCGCCGTTCACCGTCAAGCACGGCCATTTCGCCGAACGCCCGGCCGCTGCGCAGAGTGGCCATGGTGATGACCTGGCCGTCGGCGCCGGTTTTCTGCACTGCGACCTGGCCGGTGTGGATGATGCACATGAAGCTGCCGGCGTCGCCCTCGTGAAAGATCGCTTCGCCTTGCGCCACGGTGCTGATGCTGAAGTAGCCGGAGGCGGCGGCAAAATCGGCCAGTTGCAATTGGTCGAACAGGCCGCAATCCATCAGCCAGTCGCGGATCTCGTTGTTCAGTAAAGTCGGTTCTGACATGTCGTCACAGTCTTTTTGTTTTTCACATTTCTGAAGGCTTGCACCGGCCCCTGTGGGAGCGAGCCTGCTCGCGAAAGCGTAGTGTCAGTCACCGACGATGTGGATGACAGGTCGCATTCGCGAGCAGGCTCGCTCCCACAAGGGGGCTGGGCTATATCGGCCCTTTGGGTCTGGAATTAAGACCCAGCCGGCCCACAGAGTTCCTCAGGCCAGGCCCAAAACCTTGAACACAAACGCATATTCGAGCGCTACGTCACGTAATCCCTGGTAACGGCCGCTCATGCCGCCATGCCCGGCGCCCAGTTCGGTCTTGAGCAGCAGCGGATTGTTGTCGGTCTTGGTCGCGCGTAATTTCGCCACCCACTTGGCCGCTTCCCAATATTGCACGCGGCTGTCGTTGTAACCGGCGATCACCAGCAGCGGCGGATAAGCCTGCGCGGTGACGTTTTCGTACGGCGCGTAAGCCTTGATCCGCTCGTAGACGTCCGGATCTTCCGGGTTGCCCCATTCGTCGTATTCGGTGACGGTCAGCGGCAGTTCCGGGTCGAGCATGGTGTTGAGCACGTCGACGAACGGCACTTCGGCAATCGCCACACCGAACAGGTCAGGACGCTGGTTCAGTACCGCGCCGATCAACAGGCCACCGGCGCTGCCGCCGCTGATCGCCAGTTTTTCTGCGGTGGTGATGCCGTTGAGAATCAGAAACTCGGCGCAGGCAATGAAATCGCTGAAGGTATTGTGCTTGTGTTCCTGCTTACCGGCGCGATACCACGCCTCGCCCAGTTCACCGCCGCCGCGCACATGGGCGATGGCGAACGCCATGCCGCGATCGAGCAGGCTCAGGCGCGCGTGGGAGAACCATGGATCGAGACTGGAGCCGTAAGCGCCGTAACCATAGAGATACAGCGGCACCGGTTTGCCGAGCATTTCGCGCTTCATCACCAGGCTGATCGGCACTTGCGTACCGTCCGGCGCGGTCGCCCACAAACGCTGACTGACGTAGGCGTCGGCGTCGAACGGGCCAAGCACCGGGGTTTCCTTGAGCACCGTTTGTTCGCCCGTGGCGAGGATCAACTGGCGCACCTGTGCCGGGCGATTCAATGCCTCATAACGCAGACGAATGCGGTCGCTGACGAATTCCAGGCTGTTTTGCACATAGAGACTGTAGGCCGCATCCGGCAATTGCACACGATACGGCGCCAATCCTTGCGGGTGCACTTCGATGATGGGCAGGCCGCCTTCGCGCAGGCTCAGGGTCATGGCCTCGGCGTTGAGACTGACGCCGTCGAGCATTACCTCATCGCTGTGCGGAATCAGGTTCTGCCAGTCCGCCTCGCTCGGCGCCACGCCAGTGTCTGGCGCCTGATACAGCGCATAGTTGATGCCGTCGCGGTTGCTGCGGATGAACCAGGTCCAGACGCCATCGAGCATGCCGTGATCGACGTCGTATTCATGGTCTTCGACCCGCGGCGCCAGGCAGGTGAACGGCAGATGCGGCTGGTTAGCGTCCAGTGCCCAGACTTCGCTGGTGGTCTTGCTGCCCAGCGACAGCAGCAACTGCTGCTCGGAGCTTGCACGGTAGCAGTGCAGGAAAAAGCGCCCGTCCGGCTCGTGAAACACCTCTTCGGCTGCGGTGCCGTCGAGGCGATAGCGCAACAGTTTGTGCGGGCGGTGCGTCTCGTCGAGCACGCCAAAAAACAGGGTCAGGCTGTCGTTGGCCCAGGTCATGCTGCCGTCGCAGTCGGCAAACTCCAACTCGCTGACGCGGTCGCTGGCCAGCTCTTTGACGAACAGCGTGTAAATTTCATCGCCCGCGGCATCGACGCTGTAGGCCAGACGCTGATGATCGGGGCTGATGCTGAACGCGCCCAACGAAAAGAACCCGCCGTTGGCCAGGGCGTTCGGGTCGAGCAACAGTTGTTCGCGGCTTTCGTCGAGCGTCAGGCTGTCGTCGGCCGGACGCGGGCAGCGATAGTGCCGGGCATATTCGTCACCCGCGGTGGTGCGCGTGTAATACAGGTACGGGCCCCACGGCGACGGCAGCGACAGATCGGTTTCGAGGATCCGGCCCTTGATCTCGTTGAACAGGGTTTCGCGCAGCT
The DNA here is from genome assembly GCF_043496865.1 of Pseudomonas retamae. Classification (NCBI taxonomy): domain Bacteria; kingdom Pseudomonadati; phylum Pseudomonadota; class Gammaproteobacteria; order Pseudomonadales; family Pseudomonadaceae; genus Pseudomonas; species Pseudomonas retamae. The sequence continues at coordinate 63,652 of NZ_JBIEIL010000005.1, read as the reverse complement.
CGGCCTGATCGGCGGTTTGCGCTTCTTGATAAGCGTTTTCGGCCTTGAGGTAGTTGAGCACCGCGTCGGTGTCGCGCTCCTGCAGCCAGGCATACGGGTCGGCGCCGGGGGCCCGGTGGGCGATCGGGGCAGTCATGACATTGGCGGATTCGGACATGGAAGGCTCTCGGACAATTCGGAATCAGGGTTTTCGCGGGTCTTGATGACGCTGCAGATTCTGTGGGAGCGAGCCTGCTCGCGAAAGCGGTGTGTCAGACAACAATGTTTCAACTGACAGTCCGTATTCGCGAGCAGGCTCGCTCCCACAGGGATAACAGTGGCTGTCTGGTATTGGGACAAGCCGCATGGGCGAAAAGTCGTTACTATAAGCGCCTCTTTGCCTGCCTTGCCATGGACACCATGACCGAGAACGACTATCTGATCGCCTGGGGCCTTTACGCCTTTGCCGCCGTAGGCTGCCTGTTGGTATGGATGCGCCTGACTACCTGGATGTGGCGCTGGTTGCGCGAGCCGCTGCGTGTGCTGATGGCGGTGTTGCTGTTCAGCCCGACCATCGTTGATCCGGTGAAAGCCAAGGTTGCGCCGGCCATCGCCATTACCGCGCTGGATCTGCTGTTCAAGGTCGGCAACAACGCCTGGCGGGCGGTGTCCGACCTGTTCATGTACGGCATGATCGCGCTCGGCATCTATCTGGTATTCGTATTGATTCGGCTTCCGATCGAGCGCGCCTCCAAAGCACGCCGCGAGCAGGCCGAAGCGGCCAGGGCAGCGGCTCGCGCCGATGACCGCGACGACGATCAGCCGTTCGGCGGTGCCGGTGACGACCGCTATGGGCGCCCGCCAGTGCCGAACAATCCGCAGCGCATGCGGGTCGAGCCGCGTCTGTAACCCGAGAGTCCGCACATGTGTGAATTACTGGGCATGAGTGCCAACGTGCCGACCGACATCGTGTTCAGCTTCACCGGCCTGATGCAGCGCGGCGGTCGTACCGGCCCGCACCGCGACGGTTGGGGCATCGCTTTTTATGAAGGTCGCGGCTTGCGCCTGTTCCAGGACCCCGCGGCGAGCAGCGAGTCGGAAGTCGCCAACCTGGTGCAGCGCTACCCGATCAAGAGCGAAGTGGTCATCGGCCACATTCGCCAGGCCAATGTCGGCAAGGTCTGCCTGTCCAACACCCATCCGTTCGTGCGCGAGCTGTGGGGACGTAACTGGTGTTTCGCACACAACGGTCAGCTCGCCGAATTCACCCCGATCAAGAGTTTCTACCGACCGGTTGGTGATACCGACAGCGAAGCGGCGTTCTGCGATTTGCTTAACCGTGTACGCGCCGCGTTCCCGGAGCCGGTCGATATCGAAGTGCTGTTGCCGGACCTTGTCGCGGCTTGCGCCGAATATCGCAGCAAAGGCGTGTTCAACTGCCTGCTCAGCGACGGCGACTGGCTGTTCTGCTATTGCTCGACCAAACTGGCGCAGATCACCCGTCGTGCACCGTTCGGCCCGGCGCGGCTGAAGGATGTCGATGTGATCGTCGACTTCCAGGCGGAAACCACGCCCAACGACGTGGTGACGGTGATCGCCACCGAACCGTTGACCGAAAACGAAACCTGGACCCGCTACGAGCCGGGCCAATGGAGCCTGTGGCGACGCGGCGAATGCGTCAGCCAGGGCAAGACCGAATAAGGATTGCACCTCATGTTGCTCAGTTATGTACGGCTGGTGTTGTTTGCGGCGGGCCTGTTGATCGGTGTCCAGGTGCCGGGGTTCATCAACGATTACGCCCAGCGTGTCGAAGCGCATCTGATCGAAGCGCAGACCGGTCTGCGTGGTTTCCAGGGCACGGCCGAGCAGTTCTTCAAAGGCGACATGCAGGCCTTGGTCGCGCATTACCGCGCCAGCGAAGACCCGATATTCCGCAGCGATGCCGACAGCCTGAACACCTTGCTCACCCGTCAGGTTGCGCTGGACAAGCAGTTCCAGGCGATGCAAGGGCCGTGGTACATCCGCTTTCTGCAAGTGGTGCTGGCCGCCGATCCGGACATTCGCAAGGAAACCTGGAACGGCTACAGCTACCAGATTCTACTGACCCCGGAAGCGATGATCTGGGGCATGAGTGGCGCGTTGCTGCTGTCGTTCGGCATCGAATGCCTGTTCCGTCTGATCGACTGGGTTGTGCTCGGCGGTCGACGCCTGCGCCAGAGCCGACCGATCGAAGACCGCGATGTGCGCGGGTTGTAGGGGCGGCGCAGCCGCTCCATCGGTGTTCTGCAAACTCTGTGCGGCGGACCGGGGAAGGCGAGACAGGATCAGTCGTGCGCGAATGTGATTAAGCCAATGGCGCGCGGCCCATGCGTCCATTGACGAATGCCGGCTCGCTGATCAATACCCCGCACCCTTCTGAGTCATTGAGCGCAAATTGGAATAATTTTCCAGACCTTCACCCGCTGCCGGTAATTGATATTAGAATGACATCCAAGATGGTGTCTCAAGACGCCTCTGTGAATGTGCACATTTTGATGGAGCGGGTAAGTGATGGAGCCGATGGCGCTGGTGACCTTGGTAGTCTGGGTGAGCGTGGTGTTCTTTGTTGGCTGGTGCGTGATGCTGTCGCTTGCCGAAATCTTCCGACATACATGGAACTGGGTGGATGATCACTCTCGACCTATCACGCGAAACCCATTGATGTCATGGGTGCAGCGCCTGTTCTTCCGTGACGGCGACGCGAGCGATGTCTGGCTGGGTGTGGTGCTCGTAACGCTGTGGCCGCTTTACGTGATGGTGCTTTCACTGTTTTTCGCAGCGAAAGGCGTGAGGGCCGTGCGTCGCTGGTATAAGCAGCGCCAAGCCACAGCGGTGCAAGCGTAACGCCCAACGGATACAGCTAAAGCAAGACTCCTGTAGAGCCTGCCAAAAACGCCAGCGTTGACCAATGTGCGGTAGCCGTCCGCGCTGGCTGAGTAATAGCGAGCCGGTAATTTTACAAGCATTGCAAGGCTCTTCACACAGGCGTGATACGTTGCGCTTGTCTGGTGCGCGGTTTGGATCACGCCGCTTGGCAGGCTGGGAAGCAGTGGATTTCTCCCTTGGTCGAAGCGGCGACGAGGAGTGCCTGCGTATGGGGGGATCACGGTGTGAGACTGATGTGATGTTCATCCACCACGCGGGCATAACCCTCAAGCACTTGTCGACATAACGTCACAATCTCCTCGACCCACTCAACCCCGATCCGCCACGACACCACCACCGGTAAATCCGCCGGCCGCTGATCGATATTCAGCAGGATCAAATCCCCCCGCGCCAGCTCTTCGGCCACCAGTACCGGCGGCAGTACACCAATGCCAAACCCGTCACGTAATAACCGCGTGATCGCCGACACCGAATTCACGCAATTCAAACGCGGCGCCACCACGCCATTGGCCTGCATCAACGCTAACAAGTCCTGATGCGGCCGCGAGTTTTTCGAGTAGGTGATGATGCGTTCCTGCGCCAGTTCGGCGAGGTCGGCGTAGTCGCGGTGGTAAATCGACTGGCTGGCGACGATCCAGCCCAGCGGATGGCTGGCCAGTTCCAGACTGCGCACGCTTTCGTGGCGGATCAGGTCGGTCTGCAGAATGATGTCGAGGAAGCCTTTTTGCAGTTGATCGCAGAGATTCAACGCCGTATCCGCGACCAATTCGATTTCTACCCGCGGGTACAGATCGGTCATCTGCGCCACCAACGGGCTGAGCCAGGTGTGAATTACCGTGTCCATCACACCGATGCGCACCCGGCCAATCTTGCTTGAACGGGTCTCGATCGACTGTTTAAGCGCCGCCATGGTGTCGAGCATCTGCTCGGCGTAGTCGAGCACTTTCAAGCCTTCGGGCGTCAGGCTCACGCCGCGCGAGTCACGCAAAAACAGCTTCACCCCAAGCTCGCCTTCGAGCACCGCGATGCGGCTGGAGATCGACGCCTGCGTGGTGAACAGCTTGTCGGCGGTCAGGCGAAAACTCTTCAGTCGGGCGACCCAGACAAAGGTTTCGAGAAACTTCAGGTTCATGGGCATGGCTCGGGTGACAAATTTTTCTTATGCCTAAGGCGGGTTTTTATTCGTTGGACGCACAAGCGCCGTGCGGCGAAAAATCGGCGCATGCGGTTCCCACGATAGGCGTCGTCGGAGCTTCGAACAAGACCAATAAAAACCTGCGGAGATTTGCCATGAGTGCTCCCGATACCCTCCCTTTGGCCAAGCCGGCGACGCGTCCGGGGCCGTTCGACTGGTACCGCAATATCAATCAGCAGGAGCGTCGCACGTTCTGGAGTTGCAAGATCGGCTACGGCCTCGATGGCATGGACACGCAGATGCTCAGCTTCGTCGTGCCGACCCTGATCGCCATGTGGGGCATCACCACGGGCGAGGCGGGGTTGATTCATACCAGCACCCTGATCGCTTCGGCCATTGGCGGCTGGGTTGCCGGAATTCTCTCTGACCGCATCGGTCGCGTGCGCACCTTGCAGCTGACGGTGCTGTGGTTCGCCTTCTTCACTTTCCTCTGTGGCTTTGCGCAAAACTACGAACAATTGCTGATTGCCCGCACCTTGATGGGCTTCGGTTTCGGCGGCGAGTGGACTGCCGGTGCGGTGTTGATCGGCGAGGTGATCCGCGCCAAGGACCGCGGCAAAGCGGTGGGCATGGTTCAGTCCGGCTGGGCGTTGGGTTGGGGCCTGACGGCGATTCTTTATGCCGTGCTGTTTTCGCTGTTGCCACCGGAAGACGCCTGGCGCGCACTGTTCATCCTCGGCATTGTGCCGGCGATTTTCGTGATTTTCGTGCGCCGACTGGTGAAGGATCCGGAGATCTATCGCGAGGCCAAAGCGGCGCAAACGCCGGAAAACCCAGCGAAGTTCTACGAGATTTTCGCGCCGGGCATGCTGTTCACCACGTTCCGCGCGTCGTTGCTGACCACTGGTGCGCTGGGCGGTTACTACGCAATCACTTCCTGGCTGCCGACCTTTTTGAAAAACGAGCGCGGCTTGAGTGTGCTGGGCACGGGCGGGTATCTGGCGATGGTGATTGTCGGGTCTTACGTCGGCTATGTGATCAGCGCCTATTTGACTGACCTGCTGGGGCGCAAAAAGAATTTCATCCTGTTCGCGGTCGGCTCGTTCACCATTGTTCTGCTTTATACGCAGATGCCGGTGAGCAACGGTGTGATGCTGTGGCTGGGCTTTCCGCTGGGCTTTTTCGCGTCAGGAATTTTCAGCGGCATGGGCGCGTTTCTCACTGAGCTGTTCCCAACGCGGATTCGTGGTTCGGGGCAGGGCTTCTGCTACAACATCGGCCGCGCATTGGCGGCACTGTTTCCATTGTTGATTGGCCTGCTCAGCCAGAAAGTGCCGTTGAGCGTAGGTATCGGCGCGTTCGCGGCGGTGTCGTATGGCGTGGTGATAATCGCGGCGCTGAGCCTGCCGGAAACCCGTGGCAAGCAACTCGACGCGCAGTAACTGATAACCTGCCAGGCAAAGTCCTACAGAAAAAAAGATCAGCACCTACAGGAGTGTTCACCGTGAACCGCCTGCTTTTGAATTGCGACATTGGCGAGAGCTTCGGCAGCTGGACCATGGGTCTGGACGCCGAGGTCATGCCCTTCATCGATTGCGCCAACGTGGCCTGCGGCTTTCATGCCGGCGATCCGGGCATCATGCGCAAGACGGTCAGCCTGGCTTTGAGCCATGGCGTGCAGATTGGCGCGCATCCGGCTTATCAGGATCTGGTCGGCTTCGGCCGGCGTTCCATGGCCTATTCCGCGCAAGAGTTGCAGGACATTCTGCATTACCAGATCGGCGCTCTTGACGGCATATGCAAGGCGCAAGGCGCGCGGGTCAGTTACGTCAAACCCCACGGTGCGATGTACAACGACATGATGGCCAACCCGGCGCAGTTGCGCGCAGTGATTCAGGCGATTGCGGCCTACGACCGCAGTCTGCCGTTGATGTTGATGGCTACGCGTGACAACGCAGCGGCGCAGCAGATCGGCGATGAGTACGGCGCGACCCTGTGGTTCGAAGCTTTTGCCGACCGAGCCTACGACAGCGCCGGCCGGCTGGTCTCGCGACAACTGCCGGGCGCGGTGCACCACGATGGCGAAACAATTGTCGCGCAAGCGCTGATCATTGCCCGTGGCAACGACCTCACGGCCAGCGACGGCAGTGCCTTGCGCCTGCACGCCAATACCCTTTGCGTACACGGTGACAACGCCAGTTCGGTGGCCGCCGTACAGCGCATCCGTGAGGCCTTGAATCAGCTGAGTGCGCCATGAATCCCAAGGTTGAAGTGGTCGCACTGGATTGCCTGATGCTGCGTCTGTTCGATGAAATCGCCGAAACCAACATGCCGTGGATGCTCGCCGCCAGCGAGCGTTTACGCGCAATCTTTGCCGGGCATCTGATTGATCTGGTGCCGTCTTATACGACGCTGATGGTGCATTACGACCTGACTGCTTTGAGCCCGGCGCAAGCGCGAGAGTTGATCGCCGAGGCGCTGGTCGATCTGTCGCCGAATGCACGCGCTGCTGGCCGGTGCCATGTATTGCCGGTCTGGTATGACCTCAGCGTCGGCCCGGAACTGCGCCTGCTTGCTGAGCGCGGCGGGTTGGCGGTGGGAGAGGTGATCCGCCGCCACAGCGCTCGGGAATATCAGGTGTTCGCCCTTGGGTTTGCGCCGGGGTTCGCCTTTATGGGCCTGGTTGAAGAAGTACTCGCCGCACCGCGTTTGAACACCCCGCGCAAGAAAGTCGCGGCCGGCAGCGTCGGCATCGCCGAGCGCCAGACCGCCGCTTATCCCGTCGTGTCTCCGGGTGGCTGGAACCTGATCGGGCGCACGCCGGCAAAACTGTTCGACCGTGATCGCGATGGCTACAGCCTGATGCAGCCCGGCGACACCGTGCGCTTCGAAGCGGTCAGCCATGCCGAATTCATCAACCTGGGCGGTGACGACACGCCGTTGGAGGCACAGGCATGAGCCGACTGACGATTACTGCAAGCACACCGCTGTGTCTGTTGCAGGACGCCGGGCGCTTTGGCGTGCGGCATCTGGGCGTGACGCAGGGTGGCGCGGCGGATTGGTGTTCGATGAGCTGGGCCAACTGGTTGCTCGGCAATGCGCTGGATGCCACGGTGATCGAAATCACCCTCGGCGGTTTTGCGCTCGTGGCTGAGGAAGCGTGTTGCCTGGCACTGGCAGGCGCGGACCTTGGCGCGCAGATCGATGGCCAGCCGCTGGTGCCGTGGCGCAGTTTCAAACTCGATAAAGGACAGACGTTGCAACTCACGCAGCCGTTGCTCGGTGCCCGAGCCTATCTGGCAGCACCTGGCGGGTTTGCGGCGCCGAAGGTGCTGGGCAGCTCCGCGACCGTGGCGCGTGAAGAACTCGGCGGTCTCGATGGCATGGGGTTGCCGCTGGCCAAGGGTGCGACGCTGGAATATCACGGGCCATCCCGGCCAATGCGTGAAGTGCCCTGCCAGCGTCAACCTGACCTGCGATCACATAAACCGCTGGATCTGGTGCTCGGCGCACAGATCGGCCAGTTCAGCGGGCAGAGTCTGTTCGATGTATTCAACACGGCCTGGACTCTGGACAGTCGCGCTGACCGCATGGGCATTCGCTTGTTGGGCAATGCCTTGCACTATCAGGGTCAACCGATGATATCCGAGGGCATTCCGCTGGGGGCGGTGCAGGTGCCGCCGGACGGGCAGCCGATCGTGCTGCTCAATGATCGCCAGACCATTGGCGGTTATCCGCGGTTGGGGGCGTTAACGCCGCTGGCTCTTGCCCGATTGGCGCAATGTCTGCCGGGCGACAGGGTTCGGTTTACGCCGGTCATGCAGGAGCGCGCATGGCAAGCTCATAGCAACTATCTGAAGTCCTACTTGTGATTGTCCGAGCTTCGGACTGAAAACCGGGACGATTCGTTGAGTCTGAGTACATTGCCCTACATTGCTTTTCGGCGATGTGTGGAATCATCGAGCTTCATCTCTCACAAGGAAGTTTCAGATGCGTTCTATGAAAGTCAGTGTTCAGGTTAGCGTTGAAGGCGCGGCCAGTGTCGAGCGTCATATCGTCGAGTTCTATGAGTCAGGCGAAAATGATGCGATTTATACAGCCAGAGTGGACCGTTTTGGCAATCTGCAGAAATTGAGCATCGACAAGATCGGTTTCGAAGGATTTTCGAGCATGTTCGAACAATTCATATCCAGGACGCGCCTGGATTTGAAGCGCGCGTTGGATCGGTTTCACCGTGGCGATCAGAACGGCAGATCCATGCTGCTGATTACCGAGGATCACGCCTCGGCGGAGGCTGCCAGGGCTGTCCTGTTTCGCTTTTTTGCCGCAGACGGCGAAGTGAAATACGAAGAGGTACTTACACCTGAAACCGATCTGGAACGAAAAAAACGGCGCAAGCTGCAGGCCCAGAAGAGGATAGAGATGGCGCTGGTGGCAAAAAGGCGAGGGGTGCAACCTCCGGTCATTTGCGAGACGGATGACCGCGAGTTCATGGACAGGCTTTGCAAGTCTTACATCAACCTAGGCTGGTAACGGCTACCGGGTTTCTGGATCGTCCTCACGCGGAGCGAGGGGACGATCCGGTGTTTATTTGGATAAAAATCTCATGCCTTCTTCCAGCCCGCGCAGTGTCAGCGGATACATCTGATCCTCGATCAGATCGCGCACGATATTGGTCGACGAGGTATAGCCCCAGGTATCTTTCGGATACGGGTTGATCCAGATGAGTTTCTTGTACTTCTCCATGAAACGCTGCATCCAGACATAGCCCGGTTCTTCGTTCCAGTGCTCGACGCTGCCGCCGGCCTGAGTGATTTCATAGGGGGCCATCGCGGCGTCGCCGATAAAGATCACTTTGTAGTCGGCGCCGTACTTGTGCAGTAGATCCTGCGTCGAGGTGCGCTCGGAGGTGCGGCGCATGTTGTTTTTCCACACCGATTCATAAATGAAGTTGTGGAAATAGAAATATTCCAGATGCTTGAACTCGGTCTTGCAGGCCGAAAACAACTCCTCGCAGATTTTCACATGCGCATCCATCGAGCCGCCGATGTCGAACAGCAGCAACAGTTTCACTGTATTGCGCCGCTCCGGACGCATCTGGATGTTCAGCAGGCCGGCATCCTTGGCGGTATGGTCGATGGTGCCATCAATGTCGAGTTCTTCCGCCGCACCCTGGCGAGCAAACTTGCGCAAGCGACGCAGAGCGACCTTGATGTTGCGCGTGCCCAATTCCACCGAATCATCGAGGTTCTTGTATTCGCGCTGATCCCAGACCTTGACCGCTTTGCCCTGGCGCTTGCCGGCATCACCAACCCGAATACCTTCCGGATTGAAGCCGCCGGAGCCGAACGGGCTCGTACCGCCTGTGCCGATCCATTTGTTGCCGCCGGCGTGGCGTTCCTTTTGTTCTTCCAGACGCTTCTTGAATTCTTCGATCAGTTTGTCCAAGCCGCCAAGGGACTGGATCTGCGCACGTTCTTCGTCGGTCAGCGAACGCTCGAATTCCTTGCGCAGCCAGTCTTCGGGAATCAGCGCCTGCAAATGATCGTCGAGCTTTTCCAGACCATTGAAATAGGCCCCGAAGGCACGGTCGAACTTGTCGAAATGGCGCTCATCCTTGACCAGAATCGCTCGCGACAAGTAATAGAACTCGTTCATGTCGGCGAAGGTTACGCGCTGTTTCAGCGCGTTGATCAGGTCGAGCAGTTCACGCACCGACACCGGCACTTTCGCTGCACGCATTTCATTGAACAGGTTGAGCAACATGGCAGCAGCCTCTTAGCGGGTGCCGCGCCGGCTCATGAACGCCAGACGCTCAAGCAGTTGCACGTCCTGTTCGTTCTTCACCAGTGCGCCTGCCAGCGGCGGAATGGCTTTGGTCGGATCGCGCTCGCGCAGCACCGCTTCGCCAATGTTGTCGGCCATCAGCAGCTTCAGCCAGTCGACCAGTTCCGATGTGGATGGCTTCTTCTTCAGGCCGGGCACTTTGCGCACATCGAAGAACACGTCCAGCGCTTCGCTGACCAGATCTTTCTTGATATCCGGATAGTGCACGTCGACGATCTTTTGCAAGGTGCTGCGATCAGGGAAGGCGATGTAGTGGAAGAAGCAGCGGCGCAGGAACGCATCCGGCAGCTCTTTCTCGTTGTTGGAAGTAATGATGATGATCGGGCGTTTCTTCGCCTTGATGGTTTCGTCGATCTCGTAAACGTAGAACTCCATCTTGTCGAGTTCTTGCAGCAAGTCATTCGGGAACTCGATGTCGGCCTTGTCGATTTCGTCGATCAGCAGAATTACCCGCTCTTCGGACTCGAACGCTTCCCAGAGCTTGCCCTTCTTCAAGTAGTTGCGCACATCGTGAACTTTTTCATTGCCAAGTTGCGAATCACGCAGACGGCTGACCGCATCGTATTCATACAGGCCCTGATGGGCCTTGGTGGTGGACTTGATGTGCCAGGTGATCAGTTTGGCGCCAAACGACTCGGCCAGTTGTTCGGCAAGCATGGTCTTGCCGGTGCCCGGCTCGCCCTTGACCAGCAGCGGCCGCTCCAGGGTGATGGCGGCGTTGACCGCCAGCTTCAGGTCATCGGTGGCGACGTAGGCCTGGGTGCCTTCGAACTTCATCTGCTAATCCTCGAACGGTAACGCCGACCTGACGGGCAGGGCGGGGGCGAAATAATCGGATGCCCGACTATAACGCGCAGCCCGGGCGACTGTGAACGCAGACGGCGTATTCAGTCTCTGAATGGGGCGTCACATGTTGACTCAGTCTCGGCTGATGGCCAGTATTCAGGTATCGCCGATTTGGCGATAGTCTTGCGGCATGTCTACTAAATATCGATTTCGCGATAAATACCGAATTCAGCTGCGGGAAAAGGATCACCCACCGCCTTACGTTCACCTTACCGGTGGCGGCGTTGATGTGATGCTGAGCCTTGAGACCATTGAAGTGATGATGGGCAAGGCACCGCCGCTGATTGTCAAGGAGGCCCTCGCATGGGTGGCCGCGCATCAGGCGCAATTACTGGAGGATTGGAAACGATGTTACCCATGAAGCGGCCTCGTCTGGCCGCTGTAACAGTGCTGCCGGATCTGCGCCTGGCGCTGACGTTCATTGATGGCCAGCAGATGACCCTCGATCTGGGACGAGACATTCGTGGATTTCCGGGGCTACGACCGTTGCTCGATAGCGACGTGTTCGCCACTGCAACGCTCGATGAGGACGGCTGGATGGTTGAATGGCCTGAACCGGATATACAGATCGGCGCAGACACCCTTTATATGGACGCGCTGGCACAGAATGCACTGGATGAAAACACCCGGATCTTCATTGACTGGCGCGCCCGAACGGGGCTATCGCTTCAGCAGGCCGCCGAGGCGTTGGGCGTCAGTGCTCGCAGTATCAGCCGTTACAGCAATGGTCGCGAGGCCGTGCCTCGTTCGCTCGCGCTGGCTTGTCTGGGCTGGGATTCGCTGCAACAGCCGTCGACCATCGCAGCAGAAGATAGCGGCCGTTATATCGTCAACCATAAACCCTAACCCTCGTCCGGCTTTGGCCGCTCATAACGGGCGTTGAACGCTTGAATGAAGCCGTTGCGCAAAATCTGCAAAAACGCTTCGAACGCATTGATATCTTGCTGGTGGACATTTCCGCTGAGTTCAACACGTGTGGCGAACTGGTTTTTGTTCTGGTTTTTCAGCACGGTTTCGGTGCCGCCGACCAGCGCTTCCCAGATCGAGCGGAAAATGCCCTTGTTCTTGTTTTCCACGTCCTGCTGCCAGTTGAACACGTCAACATCGCGTAGCAGCGGTTTGATGTAGCCGGTGAGCTTTGCATTGTCTGCCTTGGCTTCGATGACCACGTCGCCGTGGCCGGCGTTGAAGTCGAACTTGCCATAGGCTGACGCAAAGTCGTTCATGCGTTTGAGTTCGATATCGCGGGCGCGCAGGCGGAATTCGAAATCTTCGAAGTCGCTCAGCGGATCGAAAGTGGCGGTCACTTCGACGGGGGCATGACCCAGCAGCAGGGCCTTGCCTTCGAACAGGGCGTCGCGTTTGCCTTCCTTGTCGACCACGTTGGTCAGGTTGTAAATGCTCGCGTTGACCTTGCTCGCATTCATGTTCACTGGCGGCTTGGAGTTGAAGTTGCGGAAGGTGATGCGGCCATCGTTGATCTGCACTTCGTCGAGGGTGATCGGCAGCAGTTTGCCTAGTTGCTCGCGCCAGTCGGTGCCTTGACCTGTCTGGGAGTTCTGCTTGTTGGCGCCGCCATCGACAAAGTTGATTTCCGGGTTGAGGAACTGTACCTGCGCGACCACGGCATGGTCGTACCACAGCGAGTGCCAGCTCACCGACAGGTCGATCAACGGGGCATCGACGAACGGCACCGGTACCTTGCCGTCGACCTTGACGATTTTCAGACCATTGATTTTGTAGGCGCCGCGCCACAAGGCAAGGTCAACATCGGTGATCTGACCGCGGTAATCGCCCATGTCGGCTAGCTTGCCATTGAGGTAGTCGCGCACCAGATAGGGCAGGGCGATGTGCAAGGCCAGCAGCAGCACGACGGCGCCTGCGAGGGTCCAGAGCGGCCAGCTGTAACGACGCTTCATGACGACGGTTCCTGAATAAGGGTCCTTGAGGATTCTTTGCGATTGACTGCGCGCGTTCGCAGACGTTCGACCCGACTGGACTGTGATGGGCAACAGGCTTACCGTGGAAGGCTGAATTCAACGCTGCACAAGGACCCAGCCAATGAGCCGTATTTTTGCTGACAACGCCCATTCCATCGGTAACACACCGCTGGTGCAGATCAATCGCATCGCTCCGCGCGGCGTGACCATTCTGGCCAAGATCGAGGGGCGCAACCCCGGTTATTCGGTGAAATGCCGGATCGGCGCCAACATGATCTGGGACGCTGAAAGCAGCGGCAAACTCAAGCCGGGCATGACCATCGTCGAGCCGACATCGGGCAATACCGGTATCGGCCTGGCCTTCGTCGCCGCAGCCCGAGGCTACAAGCTGATGCTGACCATGCCGGCCTCGATGAGCATCGAGCGGCGCAAGGTGCTCAAGGCGCTGGGCGCCGAGCTGGTGTTGACCGAACCGGCCAAAGGCATGAAAGGCGCTATCGAAAAAGCGGCCGAGATCGTCGCCAGCGATGCCGACAAATACTTCATGCCGGCGCAATTCGATAATCCGGCGAACCCGGCGATCCATGAGAAGACCACCGGCCCGGAAATCTGGAACGACACCGACGGTGCGGTCGACGTGCTGGTTGCAGGCGTCGGTACAGGCGGAACCATTACCGGCGTTTCGCGGTATATCAAGAACACCGCCGGTAAACCGATTATTTCGGTGGCCGTCGAGCCGACGTCATCGCCGGTGATCACTCAGGCGCTGGCCGGACAGGAGATCAAACCGAGCCCGCACAAGATTCAGGGGATCGGCGCCGGTTTCGTGCCGAAGAACCTTGATCTGTCGATGGTCGACCGGGTTGAGCAGGTGACCGACGAAGAATCCAAGGCCATGGCGCTGCGCCTGATGCAGGAAGAGGGGATTCTCTGCGGCATTTCCTGCGGCGCGGCGATGGCCGTTGCCGTGCGTTTGGCGGAAACGCCGGAAATGCAGGGCAAGACCATTGTTGTGGTGCTGCCGGACTCCGGCGAGCGGTATCTGTCGAGCATGCTGTTCAGCGACCTGTTCACCGAGCAGGAGAACCAGCAATAAGCAGATTGATGCAGGTCAGCCAGGGTTCAGGCGCCCTGTGCTAATAAATGCTTTGTTGCGAACCGCTTGACAATGAATCTTGCCAGGTGGGTTTTTCCCGGCGCCGGTAGTGTTTATCATGGCCGGCTGCCATGCCGGGTAAAAGGCATGCGCAGCGTTGTCTTTATTCAAGGAGTTGTTGATGACCGTTTCGTTTGCCGCCAAGGCGTTTGTGCTGTTGCTGTTTTTGGGCAGCACGCTCTATGTGCATTTGCGCGGCAAGGCGCGTTTGCCGGTATTGCGTCAGTTCGTCAACCACTCGGCACTGTTCGCTCCGTATAACGCTTTGATGTACCTGTTTTCCGGGGTGCCGTCCAAGCCGTATCTGGATCGCAGCAAATTCCCGGAACTGGATGTATTGCGCGATAACTGGGAAACCATTCGCGACGAAGCGATGCACTTGTTCGACGAAGGCTATATCCGCGCCGCAGAGAAGAACAACGACGCCGGTTTCGGTTCGTTCTTCAAGAAAGGCTGGAAGCGTTTCTACCTCAAGTGGTACGACAAACCGCTGCCATCGGCCGAAACCCTGTGCCCGAAAACCGTGGCGCTGGTCAGTGCGATTCCCAATGTCAAAGGCGCGATGTTTGCGCTGCTGCCGGGCGGCAGCCACCTCAACCCGCATCGCGACCCGTTCGCCGGCTCGCTGCGTTACCACTTGGGCCTGTCCACGCCGAACTCCGACGATTGCCGGATCTTCGTCGACGGTCAGGTCTACGCCTGGCGTGACGGTGAAGACGTGATGTTCGACGAGACCTATGTGCACTGGGTCAAGAACGAAACCGACCAGACTCGCGTGATCCTGTTCTGCGACATCGAGCGGCCATTGAGCAACCGCCTGATGACTCGCATCAACCGCTTCATCAGCGGCTGGCTCGGTCGGGCCACTGCTCCGCAGAACCTTGACGACGAACGCGTCGGCGGAATCAATCAGGCTTACGCCTGGAGCAAGAATTTCAGCGATAAGTTCAGTGGGGTGGTCAAACAGTGGAAGCGCCGTCATCCCAAGGCCTACCGAGTGATGCGACCGGTGCTGGCGGTGGTTGTGCTGACGTTGTTGGGGTATTGGCTGTTTGGCTGAGGCTGGATCTGGCAATAAAAAACCGCTCACTGGGAGCGGTTTTTTTTGCTTCAAGGGCGGCCGGCCAACACGCTGGGCTCGTCCAGATCAGTTCCGTTTTCAAGAACATGCAAAAAACGACGCTGATTAGCGGATAACGCAGGACTTCCAAGCGCACCTGCAGGCTTGGGCAACGCCTTCTTGGTCAGGGATTTTTTAATGACTTTGCGCATACTCCCTTCCTCATTGATCAAAATTTGAACTGCTTTCAAGATACTTGATTCTCCACTGCAAGAACAAGGCGACCTTGCAGATCAAAGGCAAAGCCGAGTTGTTGATAAATTGGAATCGCTCCCGGCATCGGTTCCTGCACTTCGATCAAGCGACTGCCGATGATCCGGGCGAATTCATCGATAGCAATCAATGCCAGAGCTGCGATACGGTTTCTGAGTGGATGAGCCTTAGCGGGTCTCCCCTCCAGCCGCACGATGCGAACTCGTTGACGGCTATTGTTCGGGTTTGCGAAACACAGCCCGCACAGCTCTTGTTCGAACCAGATCGCGATATCGAACGATAAAGGTTCTCGGGCTTTCCATCTGACGACCTCATCCCATGAGAAAACTGAGTCGTGCCACGCTTCAAAAGCCGCCAGTGCTTGAGCATCGATAGGTTCGAAGCGCACTTTGGACATGTCTGCACTTGAGGTTGACTGCATCTGGAGAGTGGCGAAAGCAGCCTTTTTTCTGGCCTCTGACCGATACAACTGATACCGCAAATACGTCCGTTCCCTTGGCATGTGATCTCTTGCATTCCCTGTCTCCTGACAATCCGTTGCCACCGCCAATCACCCTAATTCCCCGGCACCGCGCTGTCGCTGGCGGCCCTTTGCCCAAGTCATTGCAATCTGTGTCCCGGGCTGGTTATAGTCGGCGCTCGTGAATCAGGCGGTTCACGTTCCTCCCAAAGAGATCTGCTCAATGCCTGCATCCCACATCAACGCGGTAGTCGATTCAGCGGTCAACGCTGGCGTCGTGCCGTGCGGGAATCAGCAGCCTGTGCAGATCAGTCATTACCCACCTCCTGTCAGTAGCACGCCGGTGCGCGCAGTCGTAGCACCGCCGGGCGTTGGCGTTTCGGGCTGATCGGCAGTTTTTGCTGACCCCTGCGCCCGCCAGAACAACCTACTGAATTTCAGCTTCGGCTGAGTTGGCTTTGTGCCTGACTACAGGTGGTATTCATGTTTATCCTTTCGAAACAATCCGCGCTCGCGGCGGCGACCACGAGCCTGTTCGTCCTGCTGTGGAGCAGCGGGGCGATTTTCTCCAAGTGGGGATTGGCCCACGCGTCACCGTTCGCTTTTCTGCTGATCCGCTTTGCGATTGCCTTGTGCGGGCTCGTGCTGCTGGCGCCGCTGCTCAAGCTCAAGTTGCCCAAGGGCGGCAAGCCGATGCTGTTCGCGATCGCCACGGGTGTGGTGTTGTTGGGGGCCTATCAGATTTTTTATCTGCTGGCCTTGAACAGCAAAGTCACGCCGGGGGTGATGGCGACCATCATGGGCGTGCAACCGATTCTTACGGTGGTGCTGATGGAGCGGCAGCGCTCGGCCAGCCGGATATTCGGACTGATGCTTGGGTTGGCCGGATTGATCATGGTGGTCTACCAAGGCATCGGTCTGGCCGGGATGTCCTGGGCGGGCATGCTGTTTGGGCTGCTGGCGCTGGCGAGCATGACGCTGGGCTCGATCATGCAGAAACGCATCACCGAAAATCCGCTCGGCACACTGCCGGTGCAGTATCTGGCCGGGCTGTTGTTGTGCGGGATATTCGTGCCATTCCAGCCGTTCCATTTTGAACACGGCGCGGGTTTCGTCGTGCCGGTGTTGTGGATGGGGCTGGTGGTCTCGGTGCTGGCGACGCTGTTGCTGTATCGCCTGATCGCACGGGGCAATCTGGTGAATGTCACCAGCCTGTTTTATCTGGTGCCGGCGGTGACGGCGGTGATGGATTACCTGATTTTCGGCAATCGCCTGGCGGCGTTGAGTGTGCTGGGGATGTTGTTGATTATTGTTGGTTTGGGGTTCGTGTTCCGTAGAAGCAATCAGTAGAACAGGCGCTGATTGATCCATCGCCTTCGCGAGCAGGCTCGCTCCCACATTGCACATGCATCCCTGTGGGAGCGAGCCTGCTCGCGAATATCAGCCGCAACACAATCTAGCGTTAAGACACTCGCGCAGGTTTCAACACCAGCCACAACGCCAGCGCAATCAAAACCCCGCCATACACGTGCGCCATCGACAACGGCTCATCCAGCAACAACGCCCCCCACAACACCCCGAACGGCGGAATCATGAAGGTCACGGTCATTGACTTCACCGGGCCGATCGAGCTGAGCAGGCGGAAATAAATGATGTAGGCAAACGCCGTGCAACCCAGGCCCAGACCGAGCAGCGATAGCCAGACGTGCCAGCCACCCCAGCTCACCGGCGGTGCAGTGATGACGCTGTAGCCGAACAGCGGCAGCAGAAACAACGTTGCCCCGAGCATGCTGCCCAGCGCTGATAAACGACTGTCCAGCCCGCCCGCCTGATCCAGCCAGCGGCGCGCAAGAAATCCGGCAAAGCCATAGCAGGTCGTCGCCAGCAAGCAGGCGACCGCGCCCATCAGCAATTGCAGGTCGAAAGCCACCGGGCCGGCGCGGGTCAGAACGCCGACACCGAGCAAGCCGAGGAACACTCCGCCCAGTTTCGCCGCGGTGAGTTTTTCGCTGAAGAACAAGCCGCCGATCAGCACGCCCATCAACGGCGTGGTGGCATTGAAAATCGCTGAATAACCCGCCGGCAATACTTGCGCCGCCACCGAGTACAGCGTCGCGGGAATCCCCGAGTTGATCACGCCCAGCAGCATCACGGTTTTCAGTTTGCCTTTGAAATCCCAGCTGACACGCATCAGCCCCAGGATCACCAGCAAGCCGGCGGCGGCAATCGACACGCGAAAGAAACCGGTGGGAATCGTGCCGATCACCGGCGCAATGATGCGCATGAACAGAAAACTCGCGCCCCAGATAGCGGCCAGCGACAACATGCGGAAAATATCGACAGGGCTCACGGCGGGTCTCCTTCCTTGATCGGGACGAGAGTGTTGCCGAGTGTCCTGGTCATGGCAACCGCTGATCGGGCATTTAATTTTGCATTACGCAGCACTACCTGGCGTGTTGGGCAGCCCGGTATCGGTTTTGGCTGAAATTGCACTTTTCCTGCGGGCCTTTCCGTGACTAAGCTCAAGCGAACCGAATTCGCGCCGAGGTTTCACTTATGCCGCAGCAATGGCCAGCCACCGACATCGCCCGCATGATCCTCGCTGGCTTCGACGATTACCGCGAGCATTTCCGGCGCATCACCGACGGTGCCCGCGAGCGATTCGAACAGGCGCGCTGGCAAGAGGCGCAAGTCGCCTCGGCGGCGCGGATCAGCCTCTACGAGGAAAAGGTCGGCGAAACCGTAGCGCGCCTGCGCGAGCATTTCGATGAAGAGCTGCTGATGAATGTCAGCTGCTGGCCACTGGTCAAAAGCGCCTACATCAGTGTGATTGACCTGCGCTTCGACGATGAGCTGTCCGAGACCTGGTACAACTCGATTTTCTGTGGGCTGTTCAGTCATGACCTGATCAGCGATGGCTGCATGTTCATCCACACCACCCGGCCGACCTTGCGTCGTGCCCGCGCCGCACAGACCCGCACCTACAAGCCGCAGGGCCAACTGCCGGGCATGCTCGCCAGTATCTTCGCCGACTTCCGCTTCAGCGAGGATTACGCCGATCTGCCCGGCGACCTCAACCGGCTCGAAGCGCAACTGCGGGAAAACCTGCCGGACTGGGTCTGCAAGGACCCGGAACTGGCGGTCGAGCTGTTTTCCTCAGTGTTGTACCGCAACAAGGGTGCTTATCTGGTCGGGCGCATCTACACCCGCGACGAGCAATGGCCGCTGGTGATTCCGTTGCTGCACCGCGAAGGACGGGGGATTCAGATCGATGCGTTGATCACCGACGAAGCCGATGTGTCGATCATCTTCTCGTTTACCCGTTCGTATTTCATGGTCGACGTGCCGGTGCCGGCCGAGTTCATCGGGTTTCTGCGGCGCATTTTGCCGGGCAAGCACATTGCCGAGCTGTACACCTCGATCGGTTTCTACAAACACGGCAAGTCCGAGTTTTACCGGGCGCTGATCAATCACCTCGCCAACACCGACGATCAATTCATCATGGCGCCGGGCGTGCGCGGCATGGTCATGAGCGTGTTTACCCTGCCGGGTTTCAACACCGTGTTCAAAATCATCAAGGACCGTTTCTCACCGTCGAAAAACGTCGACCGCGCGACAGTGATCGAGAAGTACCGACTGGTGAAAAGTGTCGACCGGGTAGGGCGCATGGCCGATACCCAGGAATTCGCCGACTTCCGTTTTCCGCTGAGCAAGTTCGAGCCGGCGTGTCTGCAGGAATTGATCGAAGTCGCGCCCTCGACCGTGTCGGTGGAGGGCGACACGGTGCTGATCCGCCACTGCTGGACCGAGCGGCGCATGACCCCGCTCAACCTGTACCTGGAAAATGCCAACGAGGCCCAGGTGCGCGAGGCGCTGGAGGATTACGGTCTGGCGATCAAGCAACTGGCGGCGGCGAACATCTTTCCCGGCGACATGCTGTTGAAGAACTTCGGCGTCACCCGGCACGGGCGGGTGGTGTTTTATGACTACGACGAGATCTGTTTCCTGACCGAAGCCAACTTCCGCCACATCCCCGCGCCACGCACGCCGGAAGATGAAATGGCGTCCGAACCGTGGTATTCGATCGGGCCGCTGGACGTGTTTCCCGAGGAGTTTCCACCGTTTCTGTTTGCCGATGCCGGGCAGCGTAAATTGTTCGATCAGTTGCATGGCGAGTTGTATAACGCCGATTACTGGAAAAGCCTGCAAGAGGCGATTCGCGCCGGCAAAGTCATCGACGTCTTCCCGTATCGGCGCAAGGGTCTCAATAACGAATGACGGCAGCTACAAGCTTCCAGCTTCAAGCTAAAGGCCGCTACGGCTTTTAACTTGCAGCTTGTGGCTTGGCTGCTGAAAGCTGCTTTGCCCTGATCGTTCCCATGCTCTGCGTGGGAATGCCTCACCGGACGCTCCGCGTCCGCTTCTGGGACGCAGAGCGTCCCCGGCTGCATGCCCACGCGGAGCGTGGGAACGATCACTAGACAAGCAGCCACAAGCGGCAAGCACCAAGCTACAAGTCACAGCGGCTTTTAACTCGCAGCTTGCGGCTTGGCGCTGACAGCTGCTTTTCTGCCACAATCGCCCCCTGCATAAACAGACGACCGAATTGCCTACCCGATGACCGACGAATCGCCCTCTATCGACAAACTGCTGAAAAACCTCGATCACGCCATGCTCGCCGACCGTCACCGGTTGCGCCGGCAGTTGCTTGAGTTGCGCAAGAAACCCGACGAGGCCAAGTTGGCTCAGTGGGTCGCGCGCATGCAGGCGTCCTGTGATCAGGTGCTGGCGCGCAAGGCCAGCCTGCCGGTGATTCGTTACGACGACAGCTTGCCGATCGCGGCCAAGCGTGACGAGATCAAAAAGGCCCTGGAGCAGCATCAGGTGCTGATCATCGCCGGCGAAACCGGTTCGGGCAAAACCACCCAGTTGCCGAAGATCTGTCTAGAAATCGGTCGCGGTCAGCACGGTTTGATCGGCCATACCCAGCCACGTCGAATCGCTGCGCGCAGTGTCGCCAGCCGCGTCGCCGAAGAGCTCGGCACACCGCTCGGGTCGCTGGTCGGCTACCAGGTGCGCTTCGAAGATCAGAGCGACGCCAACACCCTGATCAAACTGATGACCGACGGCATCCTGCTCGCAGAAACCCAGAACGACCGCTATCTGGAACGCTACGACACGATCATCGTCGACGAAGCCCACGAACGCAGTCTTAATATCGATTTCCTCCTCGGTTACCTGAAAACCCTGCTGCCGCGCCGTCCCGATCTGAAAGTCATCATCACCTCGGCGACCATTGACCTGGAGCGCTTTTCCAAACACTTCGACGACGCGCCGATCGTCGAAGTGTCCGGCCGTACCTTTCCGGTGGAGACCTGGTATCGCCCGCTGACGCTGGAGCAGGACGAGGAGGGCAACCGTGTCGAGGACGACCTGACCGTCGATCAGGCGATCCTCGCCACCCTCGACGAGATCGCCGCTTACGAGCGCAGCGAACGCCGCAGCCCCGGCGATGTGCTGGTGTTTTTGCCCGGTGAGCGCGAGATCCGCGATGCCGCCGACATGCTGCGCAAGGCGCAGCTCAAACACACCGAAATCCTGCCACTCTACGCGCGCCTGTCGCCGGCCGAGCAGCAGCGGATTTTCCAGTCGCACCCCGGTCGCCGCGTGGTACTGGCGACCAACGTCGCCGAAACCTCGCTGACCGTGCCGGGCATCCGCTACGTGATCGACAGCGGCACCGCGCGCATCAGCCGTTACAGCTACCGCGCCAAGGTCCAACGCTTGCCGATCGAAGCGATTTCCCAGGCCAGCGCCAACCAGCGTAAAGGTCGTTGCGGGCGGGTCGAACCGGGTATTTGCGTACGTTTGTACAGCGAGGAAGATTTCCTCGGCCGCCCGGAATTCACCGATCCGGAAATCCTGCGCACCAACCTTGCCGCGGTTATTTTGCAGATGTTGCATCTGCGCCTCGGTGAAATCACCGCGTTTCCGTTCATCGAACCGCCGGATGGCAAAGCGATCAGCGACGGTTTCAATCTGCTGCAGGAGCTTTCCGCAGTCGACCGCAACAGTCAGCTGACGCCGCTCGGCCGCCAGTTGGCGCGCTTGCCGGTCGACCCGCGCATGGGCCGCATGCTGCTGGAAGCGGCGAAACTCGGCAGTCTGCAGGAAGTGCTGATCGTCGCCAGCGCGATGTCGATTCAGGACCCGCGCGAGCGTCCGCCGGAGCGTCAGCAAGCGGCCGATCAGGCCCACGCACAATGGAAAGACAGCGATTCCGACTTCGCCGGACTGGTCAATCTCTGGCGCGGTTTTGAAGAGCAGCGCCAGGCGCTGACGGCCAGTCCGCTGCGCAACTGGTGCCGCAAGAACTTCCTCAATTACATGCGCTTGCGCGAATGGCGCGATTCGCATCGCCAGTTGAGCCTGATCTGCCGCGACATGCAGCTAAGCCTGAATAAAGAGCCGGCCGACTATCCGAAACTGCACAAAGCGGTGCTGGTCGGGTTACTCAGCCAGATCGGCCAGAAAACCGAAGACGGCGATTACCTCGGCGCGCGGCAGCGGCGCTTCTGGATTCATCCGTCTTCGGGTATCGGCAAGAAACGCCCGCAATGGCTGATGGCTGCCGAGCTGGTGGAAACCACCAAACTCTATGCGCGCATGGTCGCCAAGATCGACGCCGACTGGATCGAACCGCTGGCCGGGCACCTGATCAAGAAAAACCACTTCGAACCGCACTGGGAGAAGAAGCGCGGTCAGGTCGTGGCCTTCGAGCAGATCACCTTGTTCGGCCTGATCGTCGTCGGCCGGCGCCCGGTGCATTACGGCCCGGTCGATCCCGTGGTGTCGCGCGAGCTGTTCATCCGCGAAGGTCTGGTGCGCGGCGAGATTCAGTCCCGAGCCAAATGTCTGAGCGCCAACCAGCAATTGCTCGAACAGCTCGACGAACTGGAAGCCAAGGCCCGCCGCCGCGACATTCTTGCCGACGAAGAAACCCTGTACGCGTTCTACGACGCGCGCTTGCCGGCCGAGATTCACCAAACCGCAACCTTCGATAGTTGGTACAAGGTCAACAGTCAGAAAGACCCGCAACTGCTGATCATGCGCGAAGAGGACGTGCTGGCTCGCGAGGCCAGTGAAGTCACCGCACGCGATTACCCGGATACGCTGCACATCGGCGATCTGGAACTGGCGCTGACCTATCACTTCGAACCCAATCACCCGCGCGACGGCGTGACCTTGCGCGTGCCGGCGCCGCTGTTGCCGATGCTGCCACCGGAGCGTCTGGAGTGGCTGGTGCCGGGGCTGATCGAGGCCAAATGCATTGCGTTGGTGCGCAATCTGCCGAAAGCCCTGCGCAAGAATTTCGTGCCGGTGCCGGATTTCATCAAAGCCGCGTTGCAGCGCATGACCTTTGCCGAAGGTTCGCTGCCGCAGGCGTTGGGGCGTGAGTTGCTGCGCATGACCGGTGCGCGGGTCAGCGACGAGGCGTGGGCGGAAGCGGCGCAGCAGGTCGAAAGCCATCTGCGGATGAACCTGGAAATCGTCGACGGCCAAGGCAAGTTCCTCGGCGAAGGCCGCGATCTGGCCGAGCTGACCGCGCGCTTTGCCGAAGCCAGTCAGGCGGCGCTGGCGGTGCCGCAGAGTGCCAAAAGTCAGCAGCCGGTGGAGGCGAAAGTCTTCGCTCCGGTGGCGGAAAAGACTCAGCAAAAAATTGCCGGCCTGTCGATGACGGTGTATCCGGCGCTGGTCGAGGAGGCCGGTACGGTCAAGGAAGGGCGCTTTTCGACGCCGGCCGAGGCCGAGTTCCAGCATCGTCGCGCCTTGCAACGCTTGTTGATGCAGCAACTGGCTGAACCGGCGAAGTTCCTGCGCGGCAAGCTGCCGGCGCAAACCGAGCTGGGCTTGCTCTATCGCGAGCTGGGTCGCGTCGATGCGCTGGTCGAAGACATTCTGCTGGCCAGTCTCGACAGCTGCATCCTTGACGGCGAAGACCCGCTGCCGCGTGACGGCGCCGGTCTGGCGGCACTGGCCGAGCGCAAGCGCGGCAACTGGAGCGAGCACGCCGAGCGCGTGGCACGCCTGACCCTGGAGATTCTCAAGCTCTGGCACGGTTTGCAAAAACGCTTCAAGGGCAAGATCGACCTCGCTCAGGCCGTGGCCCTGAATGACATCAAGCAGCAAATCGGCCATCTGGTTTATCCGGGGTTCGTCCGTGAAACGCCGATGCAATGGCTCAAGGAGTTGCCGCGCTATTTGAAAGCGGTTGAGCAGCGCTTTGACAAGCTGGGCGCGCAATTACAGAAGGACCGGGTCTGGAGCGGCGAACTCGCCGGCCTCTGGGCGCAATACCAGGCTCGCGCCGCCAAGCATGCGCAGGAAGGCAAGCGCGATCCGCAGCTCGAGTTGTACCGCTGGTGGCTCGAGGAATACCGCGTCTCGCTGTTTGCCCAGCAGTTGGGCACCAAAGTGCCGATTTCTGATAAGCGCCTGAGCAAGCAGTGGAGTCAGGTCGAACCGTAAAATGAAGGCATACGCAATCCCTGTGGGAGCGAGCCTGCTCGCGAAAGCGCTGTGTCAGACCCATACCCGGTATCTGACACGCCGTCTTCGCGAGCAGGCTCGCTCCCACAGTGAGATGGGTGTTGATCTTGAGAATGGCGCCAAAACCCTGGGTTTATGGCAAACTTCGCCACCATAAACGCCGGTTTCGCGACCCAGAGCCTTCGCCGTGTCGCGCCGCGGAATAAAACGATGCCAGGTTTGCGTCCCCCGGACGGGAATAGACCCTTTGTGTGTTGGTACGACGGTTCCAGCACTTTCTGCCTGAACAGATTAGAGAAACGAGCATGCATAACGTCGTCATCAGCGGCACCGGCCTGTACACCCCGGCCAACAGCATCTCCAACGAAGAGCTGGTGGAATCTTTCAACACCTACGTCGCCCGGTTCAACGCCGACAATGCCGAGGCGATCGCCAGCGGCGAAGTCCAGGCCCTGACCGAATCCAGCGCCGCATTCATCGAAAAAGCCTCGGGCATCAAGAGCCGCTTCGTCATGGACAAGGACGGCATCCTCGATCCGCAACGCATGGCCCCGCGCCTGCCGGAGCGTTCCAACGACGAATGGTCGGTGCTCTGCCAGATGGCCGTTGGCGCAGCCGAACAAGCCTTGCAGCGTGCCGGCAAGACCGCCGCTGATATCGACGGCGTGATCGTCGCCTGCTCGAACCTGCAACGCGCCTATCCGGCGATCGCCATTGAAGTTCAGGAAGCACTGGGCATTCAGGGCTTCGGTTTCGACATGAACGTGGCCTGTTCCTCGGCGACCTTCGGCATCCAGTCGGCGGCCAACAGTGTGCAATTGGGTCAGGCGCGGGCGATTCTGATGGTCAACCCGGAAGTCTGCACCGGGCACCTCAACTTCCGCGACCGCGACAGCCACTTCATCTTCGGTGACGCTGCCACAGCCGTGATCATCGAACGTGCCGATCTGGCCACCTCCAAGTACCAGTTCGACGTGGTCAGCACCAAGCTTTTGACCAAGTTCTCCAACAACATCCGCAACAACTTCGGTTTCCTCAATCGCGCGGCGGAAGAGGGCATTGGCACGCGCGACAAACTGTTCGTCCAGGAAGGCCGCAAGGTGTTCAAGGACGTTTGCCCGATGGTGGCCGAACTGGTCGGTGAACATCTTCAAGAAAACCAGCTCAACGTCGCTGATGTGAAGCGTTTCTGGTTGCATCAGGCCAACCTGAGCATGAACCACCTGATCGTGCGCAAGCTGCTCGGCCGCGAAGCCACCGAAGAAGAAGCGCCGGTAATTCTCGACACCTACGCCAACACCAGCTCGGCCGGTTCGGTGATTGCATTCCACAAGTATCAGGACGATCTCGCCTCCGGTTCGCTGGCGGTGCTCAGTTCGTTCGGTGCCGGCTATTCGATCGGCAGCGTGATTCTGCGCAAGCGTTGAAAATTGGTTTAATTTCCGCTTAATCGCGGCGACCTTTCCTACATCCGAATCGGCTCAAACGCTGTAATTTTTCCGCAGTGAGCGGCAGGCAAACACCTGCCGCGTTCATCTATGGAATCGGAACAAGGGGATGATGGATGGCGGCTGACGATACCCTCCTGCTCGCGCGGCTGTTGGCCGGCGAGCAACAGGCATTCAAGGAACTGGTGACGACGTATCAGAGCGCCATGCGCGCCGTGGCCTATGCCATCGTCGGCCAGCGTCATGTCGAAGAGGTGGTGCAGGACGCCTGGCTGTCGGTGGTACGCCATCTGGGCAGTTTTGAGGGGCGTTCCAGCCTCAAGACCTGGCTGCTGACCATCACCGCCAATTCAGCGAAAAGCCGCTACAAGCACAATCGCCGCGAAGTGCTGATGGATGATCTGCCATCGCCGCACGGCAGCATCGACGACGATCGTTTTTCCTCGGCTGACGGCCATTGGCTGGTGGCGCCGTTCGCCTGGCATCAGGACACACCCGAAGCGCTGCTCACACAAGACGAACTGCGTGAATGCCTCGAACACACGCTGCTGAGCCTGTCGGAACTGCAGAGTAGCGTTTTGCTGTTGCGCGAGCGGCAGGGACTGGAACTGGAAGAAATCTGTAATCTTCTGGAGATCTCGCTCTCCAACGTGCGAGTGCTGCTGCATCGTGCGCGGCTGAAAGTCTTCGCGACCGTGGAGCATTTTGAGGAGACCGGAGAATGCTGACCTGTAAGGAACAAGTGGCGCGCTCCAGCGATTATCTCGATGGTCAGTTGAGCTTTCGGGAAAAACTGATGGTGCGCCATCACCTGCTGTTCTGCCCCAACTGCCGCCGATTCATTCGGCAGATGCGCTTGATGCAGGCGACGCTGAAGGCGATGCCGGAGCAACCGCAAGAAGGGATAGACGCGCTGGCCGAACGTCTGGCGACGCAGAGACGCGACGACAGCCCTTGAAAAAAATCAGCCCGGGGCAGCGCCAGCGAACGGATGATGGGGATCGCTGTGACTGTACCGGGCTGCAGGAAAATCAGCTTCGATCGACAAACCGCAAGAGGAGCGGTGACTTGCAGCTAGTCGGTCGAAGCCTGGAGCTGTCTTCTTAGAACTTGGCTTCGGCGTCCAGTTGCAGAGTGTTGGCGTCTGCATCGCGCTGACCGCGGCTGGCGAAGTCGGCCTTGGTCAGGAAGTAGGTCGCGCCGATGGCGAAGTTCTTGTCGATGTCGTAACCGACCTTGAACTTGTGACCACGCGAACCCGTCGTGCCGTTGGCGAAGTCGGAGTCGGTGAAGGCGCCGACCACGGCGTTGCGCTGCACGTCGCGATAGTTGTAATCGAGGTTCAGGCCAAACACTTTCGACTTGGCACCGAGCAACCAGGCGGTGTCCTGATCGGTCACGGCATCGTTGTTTTTCACGTACTGACCGTAGAACGACAATGGCATCGGCAGACCGCCGATGTCGACCTGGCTGAACCCTTCATACAGACGGAATTCGTTGTTGGCCGAGTTGCCGTTGACGGCCAGGGCGCACGGTGTCGACGTGCCGGTGCAACGGCTGTCTTCGTCGTTCTGGTAGGCGTAGACACTGCCGCCCAGAGTCACTTTCAGGTTGTCGGTGATGTTGAAGCGGCTGCCCAACTGGCCTGCAGTCAGGCGCAGGTCGTGACGGAACTGCACGCCGTCGCCGTCGACGTTGTCCTTGAGGTTGTAGTTACCCAGGCTGCCGAACAGCTCGGCGCTGCCGCCCAACGGGTATTTGTAGGTAACGGCCAGACCTTCCGGGTTGATGTCGCTATCCCAGATCACGTCGCCCATGCTCACCCACGGTTGCAGCATTTTGCCGCCAATGATGTGCAGGTTCTTGATCTGGTCAGGGTGGTAATCGATGTAGCCGAGGTCGAGCCAGATCTGCTTCTTGTCGAAGTAGTTGTCCTGGTCCTGGTTGGTCGAACGCGCGTCATCACCGCCGCCAGTGGCAATACGAATGCCGGTGTCGACCTGCGGGTTGATCTCGCTGTAGGCGCCCAGACGGGCACGGATGCGCTGACGGTCCTTGTCGCGGCCGCCGTTGTTCGGCTCGCCGTCGATCTTGATGGTTTCCTGACGGAAACGCACGTCGCCCTTGAACTGGGTCTTGGCCGCCCAGGCCAGTTTCTGGTCGAAGGCGCTTTGTTCGTTGCTCTTCTTGGCGACAGCCGCGACTTGTTCGTTGGTCTCTTGCTGCGCCTGCTGGGCGATTTGCTGAGCCTTCTGATCCTTGGCCAGTTCCGTTTGCAGTTCAATGTACTGCGCCTGGGAAATCGAACCGTTGGCCTTGAGCATGTCGAGCAGTTTGGCGTCGACTGCGGCACTGGCCGGAACACTCATGGCCAGCAACAGGCCGCCACACAGGGCTGCCGCAGTTTTCGTGGAAGCAAGACGCATAGCAATCTCCGAAGATAAAAGGGATGGCTGAACCATCCTGGGCACAACCGACGTTGACGTCGGAAAACTGTGTCCGGGCTAGAACCCGGCGCTCTAAAAACAGGCGCCAGTATCGCGATCGTTTATGACAGAGCAGTGGCACGGTGATGGCAGGATGATGACGATCGCGATATGCCCTGAACTATCGGGGCAGAGCACTGTCGCCGCGATCGCGGGTGTGCAACGGCGCGCAATCGGCGATACTCGCCGGGCGCTGAAGTCTGTCTGGAGAGCTTGTTGATGCCGTTGCAATGCCTGCAAAACCTGTCGCAAATCGCCCCGGCGAGCTGGGATGCACTGGTGCCGGAAAACCAGCCGTTTCTGCGTCACGCCTTCCTCAGCGCGATGGAGGATAGCGGCAGCGTCGGCCCGCACAGCGGCTGGCAGCCCGAGCATTTGCTGCATGTGGAAGGTGATCGTCTGATCGCCGCGTTGCCCGGTTACCGCAAGTGGCATTCCTACGGCGAATACGTGTTTGATCATGGCTGGGCCGACGCCTGTGCCCGTGCCGGTATCGACTATTACCCCAAGTATCTCAGCGCCGTGCCGTTCAGCCCGGTCGGCGGTCCGCGCCTGCTAGCGGCGAACGTTGAAGATGGTTTCGAACTGCTCAAGAGCTTGCCGGGCTATCTGGAGATCGAAGGGCTTTCCAGCGCGCACATCAATTTCACCGACCCGTTCACCGACGCGGCGATGGCTGAACAGCCTGGCTGGCTGCAGCGCATCGGCTGTCAGTATCACTGGCAGAACCGCGGCTACCGCGACTTCCAGGATTTCCTCGATGCGCTCAGCTCACGCAAGCGCAAGCAGATGCGCAAGGAGCGCGAGCAGGTGGCGGGGCAGGGTTTCGAGTTCGAGTGGCTGGAGGGGCGTGAGCTGGACGAGGCGCAATGGGATTTCGTTTATGCCTGCTATGCCAATACCTACGCGGTGCGGCGCCAGGCGCCGTATCTGACGCGCGAGTTCTTCAGCCTGCTGGCCGAGCGCATGCCCGAAGCGATTCGCGTGGTGCTGGCCAGACAAGGCTCACGGCCGGTGGCGATGGCCTTCAGTCTGGTCGGTGGTGACAGTTTCTACGGGCGATATTGGGGCTGCCTCGCCGAGTTTGATCGGCTGCACTTCGAGACGTGTTTCTATCAAGGCATGGATTATGCGATTGCCCAGGGTTATCAGCGCTTTGATGCCGGTGCGCAAGGTGAGCACAAGCTGATTCGCGGGTTTGAGCCGGTGATCACCCATTCGTGGCATTACTTGCGCCATCCAGGGTTGAAGGCGGCGGTGAAGGACTTCCTCCAGCAGGAACGGGCCGGCGTTCTGGCTTATGCCGAAGAGGCCCGCAGCGCCTTGCCCTACCGCCAGACCTAGCACCACTGTGGGAGCGAGCCTGCT
This sequence comes from Pseudomonas retamae, assembly GCF_043496865.1. Classification (NCBI taxonomy): domain Bacteria; kingdom Pseudomonadati; phylum Pseudomonadota; class Gammaproteobacteria; order Pseudomonadales; family Pseudomonadaceae; genus Pseudomonas; species Pseudomonas retamae. The sequence continues at coordinate 34,179 of NZ_JBIEIL010000005.1, read as the reverse complement.
CGCGAAGGCGGTGTGTCAGTTAATGAATCTCATACCGACATACCGCTTCGCGAGCAGGCTCGCTCCCACAGGTCTTGTGGTGTTCGGCAGATTTAATCGATGCCGACAAAGCCTCCGGTCTGATGCGCCCACAGCCGCGCGTACAGACCACGATGCGCGAGCAGTTCGGCGTGGGTGCCGCTTTCGGCGATCTTGCCGTTCTCCAGCACCACCAGTCGGTCCATGCGGGCAATGGTCGAGAGGCGGTGGGCGATGGCGATCACGGTTTTGCCCTGCATCAGGGTTTCCAGGCTTTCCTGAATTGCCGCCTCGACCTCCGAGTCCAGCGCCGAGGTGGCTTCGTCCATGATCAGGATCGGCGCATCCTTGAGCAGCACCCGCGCGATGGCGATACGTTGCCGTTGGCCGCCGGACAGTTTCACCCCGCGCTCACCGACATGCGCGTCGAAGCCGGTACGGCCCTCAGCATCGGACAGCAGCGGAATGAACTCATCGGCGCGGGCCTTGTGCACCGCTTCCCACAGCTCGGCGTCGGTCGCATCGGGTTTGCCGTAAAGCAAATTGTCGCGGATCGAACGATGCAGCAGCGACGTGTCCTGCGTGATCATGCCGATACGCTCGCGCAGGCTTTCCTGGCCGACTTCGGCGATGTTCTGGCCATCGATCAGAATTCGCCCGCCCTCGACGTCGTACAGGCGCAGCAGCAGGTTGACCAGCGTCGATTTGCCAGCGCCGGACGGGCCGATCAAACCGATCTTTTCCCCCGGTTTGATGTTCAGGTTGAGGTCGCCGATGATCCCGCGCTTTTTGCCGTAGTGAAAATCCACGTGCTCGAAACGCACTTCGCCACGGGCCACTTGCAGCGGTTTGGCCTGCTCGTGATCGGTGACGCTGACCGGTTGCGAGATGGTGCGCAAACCGTCCTGGACCATACCGATGTTTTCGAAGATCCCGGTGACCACCCACATGATCCAGCCGGACATGTTGACGATGCGGATCACCAGCCCGGTCGCCAGAGCAATCGCCCCGACCGTGATCAGCGACTGCGTCCACAGCCACAAGGCCAGCGCGGTGGTGCCGACGATCAGCAGGCCGTTCATGGTGGTGATCGTGACGTCCATGCTGGTCACTACACGGCCGGCCATTTGTGCTTTGACGGTCTGTTCTTCGATCGCCTCTTTGGCGTAGTGCTGTTCGAAATTGGTGTGAGCGAACAGTTTCAGCGTGGCGATGTTGGTGTAGCCGTCGACGATGCGGCCCATCAGTTTCGAGCGCGCGTCGGAAGCTTCCACCGAACGTTCCTTCACGCGGGGCACGAAGTAATACAGCGCGCCGATGTAGGCGACGATCCACGTCAGCAGCGGAATCATCAGGCGCCAGTCGGCCTCGGCGAACAGCACCAGCGAACTGATCGCGTAGATCACCACGTGCCACAAGGCGTCGACCGCCTGCACCGCCGAATCGCGCAGCGAGTTGCCGGTCTGCATGATGCGTTGGGCGATGCGCCCGGCGAAGTCGTTCTGGAAGAAATTCAGGCTCTGCTTGAGCACGTAGCTGTGGTTCTGCCAGCGAATCATGCTGGTCATGCCCGGGCTCAGGGTCTGGTGCACCAGCAGGTCGTGCAGGGCGAAAAAGATCGGCCGCAGCACCAGCGCCACCACCAGCATCCACGTCAGTTCGAGGGCGTGGTCGCTAAAGAAATTCGGGTTGGGCGTGCCCTGCGCCAGATCAATGATGCGGCTCAGGTAACTGAACAGCGCCACTTCGATCAGCGAGGCAAACAGGCCGACGACCAGCAGGGCGGCGAAACTTGGCCAGACCTGCTTCAGATAATAGGTGTAGAAGGGCCAGACGCGGTCTGGAGGAGACGCCGTCGGGGCGTCGCGGAATATGTCGATCAGTTGTTCGAAACGGCGATAGAACATCAGATAATCGCCCGCAGTACGGGCTCTCCTTTTATCAGTGTGAGCGGCGCGGGATCAGGCCGTCGCCGCTCGTAATGCCCTGCAGCAATCAGTCGATGCGCTTGGCCGACTTGATGATCACAGGGTCGACAGGCACGTTTTGCATGCCTTGTTTGGTGGTGGTTTGCGAGTTGACGATGATGTCGACCACGTCCATGCCCTTGACCACTTTGGCGAAGACCGCGTAACCGGCATCACGGCCCGGATCCAGGAACGCGTTGTCAGCCACGTTGATGAAGAACTGGCTGGTGGCCGAATCCGGGTTGGAGGTGCGCGCCATCGACAGGGTGCCGCGAACGTTGTGCAGGCCGTTGCTGGCTTCGTTCTTGATCGGCGCCTTGGTTTCCTTCTGCTGCATCTGCTGGGTAAAGCCGCCGCCCTGGGCCATGAAGCCGGGAATCACGCGGTGGAAAATCGTGTTGGTGTAAAAGCCGCTGTCGACGTACTCGAGGAAGTTCTTGGTGCTGATCGGTGCCTTGACCGGGTCCAGCTCGATTTCGATCTGGCCGTTGGTAGTGTCGAGCAAAACATGTGGCGCCTTGGCTGGGGTGGCAGCCATCAGGTTGGCGGCGAACAGCACGGTACCAGCGGCGAGGGCGAGTTTTTTCAGCATGGGTCAGTGATCCTGAGATTGAATATCGGCTGCGGCGAGAAACTCCAGCAGCGTGTGGTTGAAGCGTTCGGGTTGATCGAGCGGGGTGGCGTGGCGCGAGTCGGCGATCACCACCAGCCGCGCATTCGGTAGCAGTTTTACATAGGTTTCTTTCAGCGCCACGGGCGTGTAATCGCGGTCGGCGCTGACGATGAGGGTTGGACAGGTCACCCGGGAAAGTCGTTCCTGAACGCCCCAGCCCACAATCGCATCGAAGCTGGCGAGATAAGCACGTTGGTCGTTTGTTGCCCAGCGTTCGGCCATTTTTCGTCGCAGGTCGGCCTGTTCCGGCTTGGGAAACAGTTTGCCGCCGAGGGCTCTGCCGATGGTTTCCAGGCTGAGCAGGCGCATCAGGCTCCAGCGTTTGAACCACTGCCAGTAATCGTCGCGGCTGCGCAGTTTGACCTGTGGTGCGCTGTTGACGATGGTCAGGCTTTTCAGCGCCTGCGGCTGATCGACGCCGAGCTGGAAGCCGATCATCCCGCCCATCGACAGGCCGACGTAATGTACCGGGCCGAGGTTCAGATATTCGATCAGCGCGAGCATATCGGCGCTGAAACCGGCGATGCTGTAGCGCTCACGCGGCTTGTCCGAGCGGCCGTGACCGCGAATGTCCGGGACGATCACCCGGTAATGCGCGGCCAGTGCCGGGATCTGCATCTCCCAGTCCAGCGTGCTCGAACCGAGCCCGTGGACCAGCAATAACGGGGCACCGTGGCCGTATTCTTCGTAGTGCAGGTTGCAACCATCGTGCTCGAAAAAGGCCATCGGTGAACTCCGTGTCAGGCTTGTTCGGGGGCGGCGAACGGGGCGTCCAGCGGCAAGGTATCGAAGGTGCGCAGCAGCTCGATGAGGATTTGCGTGGCCGGGCCCAGGGGTTTGTCCTTGTTCGAATACAAATAGAAGCTGGAATTGCGATTGCCGCCTCTGTCCAACGGTAGCAGCTTCAGCGAGCCATCCTTGAGTTCCCGCTCGATCATGTGCCGGGGCAGCCAGGCAAAGCCCAGTCCGCTGCTGACAAACGTTGCGGCAGTGGCAAGGCTGCCGACCGTCCAGCGCTGTTCAGCGCCGAGCCAGCCGACATCGCGCGGCTGCTGGCGACCGGAGTCGCGGATCACCACTTGCATCTGCGTTTCCAGATCCTGAAAGCTCAGCTCGCGATTGAGTCGATGCAGCGGGTGATCAGGGTGGGCGACGGCGACGAACTCGACATCGCTCAACTCCGCCCCCAGATAACCGGGAATGCTCAGCCCGGTAATGGCAAGATCCGCCACGCCTTCGAGCAGGACCTCCTCAACGCCCGACAATACTTCTTCGCGCAGACGCACCCGGCAGCCGCGGCTTTGCGGCATGAACGCGGTCAATGCCCGCACGATGCGCGCGCTCGGATACGCCGCATCGACCACCAGCCGCACTTCGGCTTCCCAGCCTTGCTCCATGTGGTGGGCAAGGTCTTCGAGCTGGCTAGCCTGTTTCACCAGTTGCCGGGAACGGCGCAGCAGCACGCCGCCGGCTTCGGTGAGCACGGCCTTGCGCCCGTCGATGCGCAGCAGCGGCACGCCGAGCTGGTCCTGCATGCGCGCCACGGTGTAGCTCACCGACGATTGCGAACGGTGCAAGACCTCGGCGGCCTGGGCGAATCCGCCGTGGTCGACCACGGCCTGCAACGTTCGCCATTGATCCAGGGTCACGCGGGGCGCTTTCATCAATAGCTCCTCTTGTCCTAAGCTGGCCGTTCCCCATGGAGAGCGGCGAATGAAAAAATTCTGTTGTGTGGTGCTGGCGTTGCTGCCGTTGACGGCTTTTGCTTATCCGATCGATGTGCAGAAAGACCTCAACGGCATGAAGATCGACTACGAGACCTTCGACACCGATAACGATATCGGCTCGATCCGCGTGGCCAACTACGGTGACGTCGACGCGACGTGTCGTGCCGTATTCAGCAACGGCCCGGAAGCGCCGCGTACACGCAGCATCGACGTGCCGGCCGGCAAACATAAAAACGCCACGGCCAAGTTCACCCGCGAGATCATCAAGCTGCGCATCAAACTCACCTGCATCCCGAAATGATTCCGGATCCCGGGTGGGAGCGAGCCTGCTCGCGAAAGCGGCGTATCAGATACATCAATGTTGGCTGACACACCGCTTTCGCGAGCAGGCTCGCTCCCACAAAGGGAATGTGGGTTAGCTTATAAACGAATTTATCGATCGGTTACAGCGGATAATTGCGCTTTTTAATCGATTCGGCCCTGTTTAACCTTCACTCCATCGACCTACAACATATTCGGATGGAGGCTACACAGCATGTCCCGCGTACTGATCATCGAAAGCAGCGCCCGCCAGCAAGACTCGGTTTCCCGTCAACTGACCCAGACCTTCATCGCTCAGTGGAAAGCCGCGCACCTGAACGATCAGATCAGCGTGCGTGACCTTGCCGTGAACCCAGTGCCGCACCTGGACGCCAACTTGTTGGGCGGCTGGATGAAGCCGGCCGAGCAACGCAACGCCAACGAGCAAGCGTCGCTGGACCGCTCCAACGCCCTGACCGATGAGTTGCTGGCGGCCGATGTGCTGGTGATGGCGGCGCCGATGTACAACTTCGCCATTCCGAGCACGCTCAAGGCCTGGCTGGATCATGTCCTGCGCGCCGGGGTGACCTTCAAGTACACCGAAACCGGTCCGCAAGGTCTGCTCAATGACAAGCGTGCCTTTGTCCTGACGGCGCGCGGCGGGGTGTATGCCGGTGGCCCGGCGGATCATCAGGAACCGTACCTGCGTCAGGTCATGGGTTTCATCGGCATCCATGACGTGACCTTCATTCACGCCGAAGGGATGAACCTCGGTGGCGACTTCCAGGAGAAGGGCCTGAATCAGGCCAACGCCAAACTGTCCCAGGTCGCTTGATATGTTAATCGCCAGATAATCGCTGGATGGTCTAGTGACCTGGCGCAACCCCTTCAAGGCTTTACGCGCAACGAACCTCCCTTTGCACTTTTGCTCCTGAGTGCTGTAGCCCGATTGAACGCTTTAGCGAGATCGGGCTTTTTTTTGCCTGGGATTCGAGATCAACCCGATTCCCTCTGTGGGAGCGAGCCTGCTCGCGAAGGGGCCGTGACAGCCGAGTTCTTCGCAGCTGGCACACCGTCTTCGCGAGCAGGCTCGCTCCCACAGGGGCTCGCACGAATGTCGAACAGTCGCGATGACCGGAGAAAACCGCTATCGTCGCCGCCATTCGATTTTCGAGGCGAGCATGGGCTATCTACTTTTTGTGACGCTGATCCAGGCGTTTTCCTTCAGTCTGATCGGCGAATACCTGGCGGGGCATGTCGACAGTTATTTCGCGGTGCTGGTGCGCGTGGTGCTGGCCGGGCTGGTGTTCATTCCGTTGACGCGCTGGCGCTCGGTCGAACCTGGGTTCATGCGCGGCATGCTGCTGATCGGTGCGCTGCAGTTCGGCGTGACGTACGTCTGCCTGTACCTGAGCTTCCGCGTGCTGACCGTGCCGGAAGTCTTGCTGTTCACCATCCTCACGCCGCTACATGTGACATTGATCGAAGACGCGCTGAACCGGCGCTTCAACCCATGGGCACTGATCGCTGCACTGGTGGCGGTAGGCGGGGCGGCGGTGATTCGTTTCGACAGCATCAGCCCGGACTTCTTCATGGGCTTCCTGCTGCTGCAACTGGCCAACTTCACTTACGCGGCAGGACAGGTGCTGTACAAGCATCTGGTGGCGAAACACCCGAGCGATCTGCCGCATTACCGGCGCTTCGGTTATTTCTACCTCGGCGCATTGGCCGTGGTATTGCCGGCGTTTCTGCTGTTCGGTAAAGCCGACTTCCTGCCGGAAGCACCGCTGCAGTGGGGCGTGTTGTTGTTTCTGGGGCTGGTGTCGACGGCGTTGGGCCTGTACTGGTGGAACAAGGGCGCGTGCATGGTCAATGGCGGCACGCTGGCGGTGATGAACAATCTGCATGTGCCGGTGGGGTTGTTGTTGAACCTGCTGATCTGGAATCAGCATGAGGAGCTCGGGCGGTTGTTCCTTGGCGGGGGGGTGATTCTCGCTGCGGTTTGGATCAGCCGGTTGGGTATCCGCAAATCCTCAGTCACCGCATAACGCCTGTGGGAGCGAGCCTGCTCGCGAAGGCGCTGGGTCAGATAAGTATGGGGCGACTGACACATTGCATTCGCGAGCAGGCTCGCTCCCACATTTGATCTTTGGGTTACAGGAGGTGTTTCTGTGGTTCAGGAATGCTCGAAGCGCCCAACACCGCCGGCAGCAACCCCGAGCGCAAATCCCCACCACTCGGCTGCTGATACAGGCTCAGGCCAAACTCCGGCAGCACCGCTAGCAGGTAATCGAAAATATCCCCCTGAATCCGCTCGTAATCGGCCCAGACCGTGGTGCGGGTGAAGCAGTAGATCTCCAGCGGAATGCCCTGGGCGGTGGTCTGCATCTGACGGACCATGCAGGTCATGTTCGGCTGAATCTCCGGATGACTTTTCAGATACGCCAGCGCATAGGCGCGGAAGGTGCCGATGTTGGTCATGCGTCGGCGATTGGCCGACATTGCCGCGACGTTGCCTTGTGCCTCGTTCCAGGCCTTGAGTTCGGCTTTTTTGCGGCTCATGTAGTCCGTCAGCAGGTGCACTTGCGAGAGTTTTTCTTCTTCATCGTCACGAATGAAGCGCACGCCGCTGGCGTCAATGAACAGGCTGCGCTTGATCCGTCGTCCGCCCGATTGCTGCATGCCGCGCCAGTTCTTGAACGACTCGGACATCAACCGCCAGGTCGGGATCGAGACGATGGTCTTATCGAAATTCTGCACCTTGACAGTGTGCAGGGTGATGTCGACCACATCGCCATCGGCACCGACCTGCGGCATTTCGATCCAGTCGCCCACCCGCAGCATGTCGTTGCTGGTCAGTTGCACGCTGGCAACGAATGACAGCAGCGTGTCCTTGTAGACCAACAGAATCACCGCCGACATCGCACCCAGACCGGACAGCAGCAACAGCGGCGAGCGGTCGATCAGGGTGGCGACGATGATGATCGCGCCGAACACGTACAAGACCATTTTCGCCAGTTGCACGTAGCCCTTGATCGAGCGGGTGCGCGCGTGTTCGGTACGCGCATAGATGTCGAGCAGGGCATTGAGCAGGGCGCTGACCGCCAGCAGCAGGAACAGAATGGTGAACGCCAGTGCCACGTTGCCAAGGAAGTTCATCGCGTTTTTGCTCAGCTCGGGCACCAGATGCAGGCCGAACTGAATGACCAGCGACGGCGTCATCTGCGCCAGACGCTGAAACACCTTGTTGTGACGAAAATCGTTGATCCAGTGCAGCGCCGGTTGACGCCCGAGCATGCGGCTGGCGTGCAGGATCAGATAGCGCGCCACTCGTCCGAGGACGAGGGCGACCACCAGCAGCACCATCAGCGCCAGCCCCGATTGCAACAGCGGGTGCTGTTCGAGGGTGCCCCAGAGGTCCTGAGCTTTGAGCCAGAGCTGTTTGATATCCATAAGCGAAACGGTTCTTCTATAAGACGCGAGGGACGATTAGAGCATTTAAGACGCTGCGTATTACGATTGGAGACAAATCAGGCAACAAAAAAACCACTGATTGCGCCCGTTTGCATAAAGAAACTCGGCCTGAGCGCTCGAAACCGGTAACCTATGCAGCTGTTTTTTTGCATATCTTCGAGGTAGCACCCGTGTTTTCCCAATTCGCCCTGCACGAACGCCTGCTTAAAGCTGTGGCCGAGCTGAAATTTGTCGAGCCAACGCCTGTGCAAGCCGCGGCCATTCCGCTGGCGCTCCAAGGGCGTGATCTGCGGGTGACGGCGCAAACCGGTAGCGGCAAAACCGCCGCTTTCGTACTGCCCATCCTCAATCGCCTGATCGGTCCGGCAAAGATTCGCGTCAGCATCAAGACGCTGATCCTGCTGCCGACCCGCGAACTGGCCCAGCAGACCTTGAAGGAAGTTGAACGCTTCGCGCAGTTCACCTTCATCAAGTCCGGCCTGATCACCGGTGGCGAAGACTTCAAGGTCCAGGCGGCGATGCTGCGCAAAGTCCCGGACATCCTCATCGGCACCCCGGGCCGGATGATCGAGCAACTCAATGCCGGCAACCTCGACCTCAAGGAAGTCGAAGTGCTGGTGCTCGACGAAGCCGACCGCATGCTCGACATGGGTTTCGCCGAAGACGTACAGCGTCTGGTCGATGAATGCCCGAACCGTCAGCAGACCATGCTGTTTTCCGCCACCACCGGCGGTTCTGGCCTGCGCGAGATGATCGGCAAGGTGCTGAACAACCCGGAGCACTTGCAGCTCAACGCGGTCAGCCAACTGAACTCGACCACCCGTCAGCAAATCATCACCGCCGACCACAATCAGCACAAAGAGCAGATTGTGAACTGGCTGCTGGCCAACGAGACCTATCAGAAAGCGATTATCTTCACCAACACCCGCGCCATGGCCGACCGCATCTACGGCCGCCTGGTGGCCCAGGAATACAAGGCGTTCGTGCTGCACGGCGAGAAAGACCAGAAGGATCGCAAACTGGCGATCGATCGCCTGAAGCAGGGCGGCGTGAAGATTCTGGTCGCGACCGATGTGGCGGCCCGTGGTCTGGATGTCGATGGTCTGGATCTGGTGATCAACTTCGACATGCCACGCAGCGGCGACGAATACGTACACCGCATCGGTCGTACAGGGCGTGCCGGTAACGATGGTCTGGCGATCTCGCTGATCTGCCACGGCGACTGGAACCTGATGTCGAGCATCGAGCGCTATCTGAAGCAGAGCTTCGAGCGCCGCACCATCAAGGAAGTCAAAGGCACCTACGGCGGGCCGAAGAAGGTCAAGGCCTCGGGCAAGGCCGTTGGCGTGAAGAAGAAAAAGACCGACGCCAAGGGCGACAAGAAGAAAACCGCGGCCAAGACGCCGACCAAGCGCAAGAGCGCTAACCGGCCAAAACCGGATTCGCTGGTGAGCAGCGACGGCATGGCCCCGCTCAAGCGCCGCAAGCCGGCAGAGCCTGCGGCTGAGTAAGCGTTTGATGCGTGCACAAAAAAACCGGACGATGTCCGGTTTTTTTGTGCCTTCAGCTATCGGCTTTTTTCTCTGCCGAGCCCAGTTCCTTCAGACGCTCATCGATCAACTGGCACTTGTCCGGTAGATCCTTGCTCGCCGTGCCCAGATCCATCTTCTGCAACTCGGCGTTGATCTCCTTGGCTTTTTCCGGGTTCTGCTCGGTCAGTTTCGAGACTTCCTTCGCCAGCTGTTCGCGTTTGATCGTCGCTTCTTCCGGCGTGCAGGCCCACACGGGCAGGGCGCAGACGAGGGTAGCGGCGAGGGTGAGCTTGATCAGGGTTTTCATCGGGGCAGGCCTCAGTTCCGGTTAAGGCGGGTTACGCGGTTGAGGGCTGAAGGGTGGGAAAAGTTCAGCGAGTTTTATGCGCGAGAGTCATCAGATTCGTTTTCAATCAGTGATGCGCCGATGCATTGATCAAAGATATCGGCAAGAGGTTGGTCCGCGCCGTAAAAGGATTGAATGCATGCTTCAATCCATCCCTCACGGTCCACGGAGTGCCAATCGACCAAGTAGCCAACGTTGAAAATAATATATTCGAAAACGACTCGTTGCGTACGACCGTTGCCTTCTCGGAAGGGATGGGCAACATTGATGTTTCCGTAGGATTCAGCCACCGATGAAACCAATTGATCGCGAGAGTATCCCTCGAACCAGGCTGCATCAGCCATTCCAAGAAATTCCTTGTCGACTTCGCGCTCAATAAACTCAGGGCTGCAGAACCGTGTCATGCCTTTACTGATAGCCAGAGTGCGTGTTTCACCGGCCCAGGCGTAGATTTTTCGAATAGCGTATGGTGGACGTTTTTGAGAGTTGCCAGGCTATAGGGCGGTAGGACGAACTCAAGTTTCATCGCCGCTACCTCGTTAAGGTAGCGTTCTGCTTCATCGAGATCGTCCGCATTTCGCAGGCCGAGCAGATTGATAAGAACATTGGTGCCCGGATAACAATCCGGGGCTTGGTCGACACCGTATTTGTCGCTCAAGCTTTCAAGTGCCGGACGGCTCGCAATGCAGCTTCTCTGTCCGGAAGCTTGATCTCACCTTCGCAAGGTGACGGAGCAAACCCTTCCAGGCGCAAACTGGCCGCGAAATTGGCTCTTCGATGCTTTGCAAACCACGTTTTCTTGGTCTCCAGGCTCAGCTTTTCCATCGTTGCTCCTTAAGCTCATATTCCGCAATTATAGCCAACGTTAGCCTGCCGGTACGGAAGGGCTTAGCATCTCACAATCATTAGCCGCATTGAATCCACTTGTCGGACCTTCAGTTCGCAATTCCTGTCATCGGCAAATTCGATGACCTCTACGAAGCCTGTTCATCATGGCAGCAGCTGGTTTTCACTGCGGTCTCATACCGATCATGATGCCGCACCCAGTCCATGATCTCGTCTTCATTGCGGCCCTTGGGCGTGAGATCAAGGTAGTGGTAGGCGCCGACCAGCATGTCCAGGCCGCGGGCATAGGTTGAATAAGTGTGGAAAATCTCGCCTTGATCGTTGCGATAAAACACGCTCAACCCGGGCATTTCTTCCTCGGCGCTGTCGGTCTTTTCATAGTTGTAGGTAGCCGTTCCTGCCGCGACGTCGGCCGCGCGTGCGCAGACGCCGAAGTCGTAGTTGAAATCGCAACCTGCTGACGACACCCAGTCGAATTTCCAGTCCATGCGTTTTTTGAAATCCTGAAACTCACTGAACGGTGCGTGAGACACGGCCACCACGGCGACATCGTGATGAGCCAGATGCTGGTTGGCGCCATCAATGTGGTCACTGAGAAAAGAGCAACCCTGACAACCTTCCTGCCAGTCCTTGGCGAACATGAAGTGGTAGATGATCAGCTGGCTGTGCTTGCCGAACAGGTCGGTGAGCTTCAGTTCGCCGTTCGGGCCCTGGAAGTGGTAATCCTTGTCGATCTTTACCCAGGGCAGGGCGCGGCGTTCGGCGCTGAGACGGTCGCGCTCGCGGGTGAAGGCTTTTTCGTGGGCCAGGTGTTGCTGGCGCGCGGCGAGCCATTCTTCGCGCGATACCACCGGATGGTGTTCAACGTTCATGACGATGTCTCCTGCGGGGTTGAACCGGCTGTTTCAGACTAGTCGTTCAACGGGGAGGGAAATCGACAGACCGCTGGTCGGCCTGTGCCGGAAATGCGGCTGAACGGCTGTGCGCCGCTCCGGTCACAACCTAAGAACGCACCATTACCGATGCGCACCGGAGGTTGAATCAGGATGACCAAATACGACTGGGATTTGATTGAACGCTTGCTGCATGAAGTGCAGAACAGCGCCGGACACAGTTTCACGCCGCGCCCCTATGCCGAGGAACACGCCGCGAATATGGCAGCGTCGGGTGAGCCGGTGGAAAATCTTGATCATTTGAAAACGCAGGCGTGCCAATACGAGAAATTGCTGTTGGAACGCGGTTTCATCAAGCCACGGCCAGAGGACGAGGGCGGCAACGGCGAAAACTTCGTCCTGACCCCACGCGGTGCGAGCCTGCTGAGCCTGATCGACAGCAGCATTCCCGGCAATGACCACCCGCGTCAGGTGCTGGATGAACAGGAAGATGCGCTGGATGAGCTGACGTTTGATGAAGTCGCGTCCAAGGCGCAAATTGCCTGAAGCTGAGTCAAAACCCATGTGGGAGCGAGCCTGCTCGCGAATGCGGTATGTCAGTGATATTTGAGCAGTCTGACACTACGCATTCGCGAGCAGGCTCGCTCCCACAATGGGCCATTGGTCCATTCAGGATTTCTGTGCGCCCTTCAGGCACTTGAGGTCATTGAAATCCTTGCGCACGCCTTCGATCTTCTTCAACAAGCGTTCACGCTGCTGCGGTGTGCTTTCGGCCATCAGGTCCACCGCCAGCGCGCGTCCCTGCGCTTCGGTGTTGGCGTAGGCCTTGCGATAATCCGCCGTCCATAAGCGCTCACGGTTGACCAGCAATGTCTCGATGCGTTGCGCAAACTCAGGGCTTTGGCGCTGTGTCACGGCGGCGCTGAATTGCTGCTGCCAGTGGGCGCGGTTGGCGATCCACTGGGTGTTCTGATCGCCCAAGGCCGCGGACCACTGCGCTACACGTTGTTTTTGCTTGTCGCTGAGTGGGCCGAGCCAGTCGCCGAGGCGTTTTTCCATGCGCTCGCCGCGTTCCCTGATCTGTTGCGCCACGGGCGGCTCGACGTATTCCTTCTGGCGCTTGCGCAGGTCCTTGGCAAAGGCATCGTTCATTTCGGCGACCTGTTTGTCATCCAGACCCTGGAGCAGTTCGATGGCCGACGGCGTGATTTCTCGTGCGGTTTCGGCAATCGCCTGTTTGGCTTCGGTGGTGCGTTGCTGCAGCGCGGCGTCGGTGACCTGATTGCTTTCAACCATGCTTTGCAGGCGATCAAGCCAATCCAGATAACCCGGCAATTGCGTGGTGCAATGCCAGCTCAGGTGCTCCTTGAGCCGTTCGTTGAACCAGTCTTTCTGCTCGCCGTTCATGTCCAGGTAATCGCCGAGCGTCCATGGAATGATCACGTCGAGATTGCGGTAGGCCAAGCCAACACGGCTGCAGGCGCCGAGGGCGAGGGTGAAAATCAATAACGCGGCGATGTGTTTGAACCAGCGAGACATGGGCAAATCCTTGCGAGAGCCTGGCGTCGGAAATCTGATTCTTATGTGATGCAGGATGCGCGCGGCAGTTCAGCCGATCAATAGAACGTGCGTACAGCCTTGAGGGTGACGAGGCCGTCGCACTCGCTGTTGTGCCCGGAATAGGCCGAACAATCACTGCCGCTGAGGCTGGAGTCGCTGTAGATCAGATCAAGATCGACGCCCATGAATGGCCGCGACAGTTTCACCGACCAATCAGTGAAACTGCTGATGTAACCACCGTCCACCGCCGCCGGTGTATTCAACTGGTGCGTGGTGTATTTCATGCTCACGCCAATGCCGAACGGCTGATTGCCAGTGAGGTCGGCAAACAAGGTGTTGTTCTGTTTATCCGGGTCGTTGCTCAGGGCAATGCCAAAGCGACTGCCGAGCAGAGTCAGGCCACCAAACAGCTCCTGGCTGTCGAGAGTGTCCACGCGGGGATAGCTGTAATGGATCATCCCGACTTCATAGCCGAGCACCTGATCGAACGGCTGCTTGAAGCCGACGTAGGAATCGATCTCGAGGTTCTTGCCCGGGCTGATGCCCATGCTCGGCGCGTACTGGCCGAAATACACGCCGCTGTCGTGGCTCAGATCGAGGCCACCGTGGAACGAGCCGACCGCCGCCGGTTTCACCAGACCCTGGGCCATGCTGCGGCTGGGTGTGGTGCCAAGCTTGAGATCGAAGTCACCCAGTTCACCCTGAAAAACCTGCGCGTGCGCAGTCGCGCCTGACAGCAGGCTGACGAACAATAATAAATAGGGAAATGGGCGCATGCGTCACTCCATGAACCGCGAGCGCAGGGCGATGGCCTGCTGAAACGCTTGATCTAGACGCGTGCAAGGATACCGGCGAATGCCCGGCATTGATGGCCGTTCGTCGATTTTCGGGAATTTTTGTTTAAAACGAAGGGAAGTTGCGCGGTGCCAGTCCAGGCGCTTCGAAGCTCAAAGCGCCTCTGGACGGGTGTAAAACCGGGTATTACTTCTTGCCCAGGCTGATCTGCTTGGACGGGCCGAATGTCTGGCCACTGACGCCTTTGGCAATTTGCTGAATCTCGCCGCCGGACTTGAGAAACGCGGCGATCTGATCATTGATCGATTCGCTGGTTTCAACGGCTGGAGCTGGCTTTGCTTTGCTGGTGGATGCTTTTACACGCATGGCGGCCATTAACCTGTAGAAAGTAACTCGGCCAGGCATCGTACAGGAATAACTTGACAATTGCTTGGTAAATATCCTTCGGAATAACCGACCGCTGCGCTGCATTATTATCGCTTCGATCTCTGAGATAATCGTCTAACCTGCTGTTTTAAATAAGAAGATTTATCTGACGCAAGCGTTGAATATTCACTCGAGCGTGGCCTCGTCGGCCTGACGAATGGCATGTGGTCCGCCTGCCAGCGCGGCAAATCAAGGCCTTGCGCAGATTAAACGTGGCGCGCCGATCTGTCGCCCGACGCTCAGGCCAAAAACGGGTAGAATGCCGCCCACGCAATGAGGGTTCTGGAAAATGGCTTTAGTCGGGCGTTACAACAGTTTGCAAGTGGTTAAACACACTAACTTCGGTTTATATCTGGATGGCGGTGCCGACGGCGAAATTCTTCTGCCCAACCGTTATATCCCCAAAGATATTCCCAGCGAAGATGAAGATTGGCTCAATGTTTTTGTTTATCTGGACAGCGAAGACAAACTGCTCGCGACCACAGAAAAACCGAAAGTCCAGGTCGGCGAATTTGCCAGCCTGAAAGTCGTTGAGGTCAACAGCATCGGTGTGTTCCTCGACTGGGGTCTGCCAAAGGATCTGCTGCTGCCGTACTCCGAAGAAAAACGCCAGATGACCGCCGGCGAATACTGCGTGGTGCACGTCTACCTCGACAAGCACACCCGCCGCATCACCGCCACGGCGCGGCTGGATCGCTACCTCGACAAGACCCCGGCCAACTACAGCCCGGGCCAGGAAGTCGACCTGCTGGTGGCCGAAGCCACCGACATGGGTTTCAAGGCGATCATCAACAACAAGCACTGGGGTCTGATTCACAAGAACGAAATCTTCAAGTTCATGCGTGCCGGCATGCTCGAGAAGGGCTACATCAAGGAAGTGCGTGCCGACGGCAAGATTGCCCTGAGCCTGCAACCGGTGGGGCAGGAAGCGGCCAGCAGCCTGAGTTCGAAGATTCTCGCCAAGTTGCGCGACAACAGCGGCACGCTCGCAGTCAGCGATAAAAGCGACCCGGCGCTGATCAGCAGCCTGTTCGGCGTGAGCAAAGGTAACTTCAAGAAGGCCATCGGTTCACTGTACAAAGAGGGCAAGATTGTCATCCATGCCGATCGCATTGAACTAACCTGAGCCCTGAATGGCCCATGCTCCATGGGCACACAGGGAAACGGTTCGATGAAAAAAACGCTGATCGCTTACGTCGCCACGCTGCTGACGTTTCTGTTGCTCGACGGCGTCTGGCTCGGCCTGTTGATGGCGCCGACCTACCGCGAACTGCTCGGTCCGCTGATGCTCGACAAACCGCTGCTGGTCCCCGCAGCGGTTTTTTATTGCCTGTACGTTATTGGTTGCGTGGTGTTTGTGGTGGTGCCGGCCCTGACCTGGCAACGCGCGGCGAAGATGGGCGCGTTGCTCGGGCTGGTGGCCTACGGCACGTATGATCTGACCAACTGGGCGACGTTGCGCGGCTGGTCGGTGCAGGTGAGTCTGATGGACTGGGCGTGGGGGACGTTTGCCACGGCGGTGGCGTGTGCGGTGGGGTTTTTGCTGGCGAACCGGATGGTGCGGGCAGATCGTTGAGTCTTGTTGTCTGGCCTGGCTTCTTCGCGAGCAGGCTCGCTCCCACAGGGGAATGCGGGCAAATTGTGGGAGCGAGCCTGCTCGCGAATGACGGCGAAGCCGACAACCATTCACCGCTGACGCCACAGAAACACTTAATGTCTTTTCCAGACGCCTTTTTCCGCGCGCCTGATCAATAATCCCCGATTCTGTTTCTGACCATTGGATGGCCTGCCCATGTTGTGTGTGTTCGAGGTGTTGCTGTGAGTGTCGAGCGGCGCAATGCCGACCGCTTTGCCCTGCAAGTGATGATCGGCCTGTGCCTGATCTGGGGTGTACAGCAAGTGCTGATCAAGTGGGCGGCGGCGGATATCGCCCCGGTGATGCAGGCAGCGGGGCGTTCGGGGATTTCCGCGTTGCTGGTCGGCTTGCTGATCTGCTGGAAGGGCGGTTGGGGTCAGGTCGGTAGCACCTGGCGCGGCGGCTTGCTGGCCGGTGCGCTGTTCGGTCTCGAGTTTCTGTTCATCGCCGAGGGCCTGCAACTGACCACCGCCGCACACATGTCGGTGTTCCTCTATACCGCGCCGATTTTCACCGCGCTGGGTGTGCACTTTCTGCTGGCCAGTGAGCGTCTGCGACCGTTGCAATGGCTGGGGATTCTGCTCGCGTTCATCGGCATCGCGATCGCCTTCGCCGGCGGTGTGTCGTGGGACAACCTCGATCGGCGTATGCTGCTTGGCGATGCGTTTGGCGTGCTGGCCGGGGCCTGCTGGGGCGCGACCACGGTGGTGGTGCGCGCCTCGCGACTGTCGGAAGCGCCGGTGACGCTCACGCTCTTTTATCAGTTGATCGTCGGCTTCCTGGGTCTGTTGCTGATTGCGCTGTTCAGCGGCCAGATCACCCATGTCAACCTGACCACCGTGGCGGTCGCCAGTGTGCTGTTCCAGGGACTGGTCGTGTCGTTCTTCAGCTACCTGGTCTGGTTCTGGCTGCTGCGTCGCTATCTGGCGGCGAATCTGGCGGTGTTTTCGTTCATGACGCCGCTGTTCGGGGTGACCTTTGGCGTGTTGCTGCTGGGCGAACAACTGACGCTGAATTTCATCATCGGCGCCGTGCTGGTATTGCTCGGCATCACCTTCGTCAGCGCCGAGCAGTGGCTGCGTCGGCGTTTGCGCAGCGCGCTGGGCCAGCACTAGACGCCTGCATCGCCAGGCCGCCAGCGATCAGCAAGCCGCAACCGGCGATCACCAGCGCTGGTTGCAAGCCGCCACTGAAGTGGCTGCTCGATGCCGCCAGCAAGGGGCCGCTGAGCTGGCCGACGGCGAAACAGGCAGTGAGCAAACCGGCGTTACGCTGAGTGGCGTGAGGCGCCAATTCCCTTGAGCGCTGCATCACCAGTTGCATGCACGCCAGAAACGGCGTGCCGCACAGGATCACACCCAGGCCGAGGCCGATGCCGCTGCCCAACAGGCAAGCGAACACTCCGCCCGCTTGCAGCCATAGCGTCGCCATCAACCAGTGCCGCGTGGTCTGCGGATCGTGACGACGCAGGCTGACCAGCAACACCCCCAGCGCCGCGGCCAGACCGAAGCACGGCCAGAACAGATCGGCCTGCCATTGCCCGTCAAATTGCGCATTGGCCATCTGCGAGAGGAACGTCGCCGGGATGATATAGCCAATCCCGTACAGCGCATAAACCAGCGCCAGCCTGCTGATGCCGCGATTCGCCGGGCTCGACGCAGGCGCAGCCACTGCAACCGTGGCAACTGGCGTCGGCAACAGGCGCCAGACGCTCAACATCATCACCAGTGCGGCCGCCGCGTAAATCAGCCACAACGTCGCCGACGTCTGCTGCAACCCATGCGAGACCAGCGCCAGCAAACCGGTGAGAAAAATCCCCAGCCCCGGTCCGGCAAAGACCAGCGCACCCAGCCGTGGTCGACCCGCCGCCGCGGCCAACGGCTGACTCAACGCGGTGATCATCACCAGCACCCAAGCGCTCGCCACTCCGGTGCCGAAGCGCAACAGCAAGTGCGACCAAAAGCCGTCCGCCCAGAACGACGCCAGCGTCAGCAACACGCACAGCCACAAACCACCGTGCAGGCGCCGCTGCACTTGCGACGGGCGGTGCGCGAACATCGCATCCACCGCGCCGAGCAGATAACCCAGGTAATTGGCCGCGGCGATCAGGCCGGCGCCCGTCAGGTCGATCTGGCCTTCACTGAGCAGATGCGGCATTTGCGGGGTGAGGGCGAAACGGCCGATACCCATGGCCATCATCAAGGCAACGAAGCAGGCGGATAAGCGAATCAGAGGCGACATGGTCGGGCTTCCGTCGAGAGAGCAATGACCGTCAGGCTAGGACTGATTGACTTTCTTTAAAATTGAATAATAGTGAGTAACTTGTTCTGTTCTGGAGAGTGGTAGTGGAGTTCAGTCAACTGCGGATCTTTCAGGCCGTCGCCGAGGAAGGTTCGATCACTCGCGCCGCCGAGCGCTTGCATCGGGTGCCGTCGAACCTGTCAACCCGTCTCAAGCAGCTCGAAGAGCAATTGGGCGTCGAATTGTTCGTGCGTGAGCGTCAGCGTTTGCAGTTGTCGCCTGCGGGAAAAGTCCTGCTGGACTACACCGCCAAGCTCTTCGCGTTGCGCGATCAGGCCAGCGCGGCGGTGATGGGCGGGCAGCCGGCCGGGGATTTTGTGCTCGGCACGATGTACAGCACGGCGGCGATTCATCTGCCGGAATTGCTCGCGCGCTATCACCAGCAATACCCGGCGGTGAACCTGCAAGTGCAGGCGGCACCGAGCGGCGAGCTGCTTGAGGGTTTGCTCACCGGGCGCCTCGACGCTGCACTGGTCGACGGCCCGCTGGAGCTGGCCGGGCTCGATGGTGTGCCGTTGTGCGACGAGCGTCTGGTGTTGATTACCGAACCCGAACATCCGCCGGTACGCACGGCGCTGGATGTCGCGGGGCGGGCGGTGTTCACCTTTCGTCAGGGCTGTTCGTACCGCATGCGCCTGGAAGCCTGGTTCGCCCATTACCACGCGGCGATGGGCCGGCCGATGGAGATCGAGTCGTATCAGGGCATGCTCGCCTGTGTGATTGCCGGCAGCGGCGTCGCGCTGATGGCCGAGTCGATGCTCGCCAGTCTGCCGGGGCGCGAGCGCGTGGCCGTGCATCCGCTGGCCGAGCCGTTCGTGGGTGCGACAACGTGGCTCATGTGGCGTAAAGGCATGCTTGGGGCCAATCTGAATGCCTGGATTGAAGTGCAGCAAGCGGTCTATCCCGCGCCTGTAGCGCAGACACGCGAAACAGCCTGAACCAATGGCGGCGGATTCTGATCAATTCAGTAACAGATCATTGCGGATTTGCCCGAGCATTGCGTAGGACTTCGGACTATTATCAGTGCGAAGCGACCTCAGAATTCCGGCCGCTCAGCACCACCCTGAAGGGGGCACAACGATGAAAGAGAAAATTCAAAACTGGCTGCACGATTTGGGTGTTGCGCTCGGCTTGATCGAACCGCCAATGCAACCTGTGCCGATTCGCACCGATGACGAGCAGCGCCGCCGCCAGCCACGTCGGCGTTAATGCCCTCAGATTTCCAGATTCAGAAAAATCGCAGTCTTCGGCTGCACCTGCCCATCAACCGGCAGGCGCTGCCGGAGGCTGCGATTTTTTGCTTTCTCCAGACGTAAAAAAACGGGTGTGGCAACCGACGCCACACCCGTCGAAGAAAGCATCAAATCCTTACATCACGCTCAGATCGCAGGCGCCACAGCCGCCGGACGTGGCGAAAACAGGCTGACCAGCACGAAGCTCACCAGACTGACGCCGAGGCTGTAATAGATCGGCGTGTTCGCGTCCATACCGTCCTTGACCATGAACACCAGCGCAGTGATAAAGCCCAGCGTCATCGCGCTGATCGCCCCGGCGGTGGTCGCGCGTTTCCAGAAGATCGCACCCATCAGCGGAATCAGCATGCCGCCGACCAGCAGGTTGTAAGCCAGAGTCAAGGCACTGATCACGTCATTGACCACCAGCGCAATGCCCAGCACCGCCACGCCGGTCAGCAGGGTGAACAGACGGCTCACAGCGACGTTCGACTGTTTGCCGCCGCGCAGTTTCGGCAGCAGGTCTTCGGTCAACGTGGTGGAGGCGGCGAGCAGGCCGGCGCTGGCGGTGGACATCATCGCCGCCAGTGCTGCAGCGATCACCAGGCCACGGATGCCGTCCGGCAGCGAGACTTTGACGATGGCGGCGAAGGCGTTGTTGACGTTGTCCAGATCCGGAATCAGCACATGCGCGGCCATGCCGATCAGCGCGCAGACCAGGCCGTAAATAATGCAGTAGATCCCGGCCGAGGTGCCGGCGTACTTGGCGACCTTCTCGCTTTTGGCAGTGAACACCCGCTGCCAGATGTCCTGACCGATGAGGATGCCGAAGAAGTAGATCATGAAGTAGGTGATGATCGTGTCCCAGCCGATGCTGGTGAAGTTGAAGCTGGCCGCTGGCAATTGCGCGACCAGTTGATCCCAGCCACCGACGCGGTACAGGCAGATCGGCAGCAGCAGGAACATCAGGCCGACGGTCTGGATGCCGAACTGGACGATGTCGGTCAGGGTCAGCGACCACATGCCGCCAATCGTTGAATAGATCACCACGATACCGCCGCCCAGCAACACCGAGATCCAGAACGGCAGGCCGAACAGCACTTGCAGAACGGTGCCGATCGCCAGAATCGAGGTCACGCCGATCATCAGCGCGTAAGCGAGCATGATGGTTGCGCTGGCGGTGCGGGCCATCGGGTTGTAGCGCTTTTCCAGCACCTGAGTGACGGTGAACACTTTGAGCTTGAGCAGCGGTTTGGCGAGGAACAGGTTCAGCGCGACGATCCCGCAACCCAGTGCCGCGCACAGCCAGAACCCGGAAATGCCATGCACGTAACCCAGCCGCACGGTGCCGACGGTGGACGCGCCACCGAGAACGGTCGCGGCCATGGTGCCCATGTACAGCGACGGCCCCAGGTTACGCCCGGCGACCAGGTAATCCTCGTGAGTCTTGGCCTTGCGCATGCCGTAGTAGCCGAGTATCAGCATCGCGGCGGCGTAGAGGAGTACGACGAATAAATCCAAAGCCATGATGGCGAGTCTCCGATTGTCTTTTTTATGGTCAAGCAAATGGGGTCTGCAAGGCTTCCTGTGGGAGCGAGCCTGCTCGCGAAGTCGCACGCACATTCAATAAAGATGTGACTGACAGATCGCTTTCGCGAGCAGGCTCGCTCCCACAGGGTTTTGCGTTTATTCAGGCGGCCTGGCGCATGGCGGGTTTAGCCGGGGCATCGTTGCTTTGGCTGCGCACATCCGTTGGCCCAAACACCTCCCGAGGTTCGGGGAACAGGCGTAGCAATGTCAGGTACACCACCGACGCCAGGCCCAGGGTCACCGGCAGGCTGATGTCGATGCCGCCAGCCAGTTCACCGAGCGGGCCGACAAATTGCCCCGGCAGATTGACGAAGCACAAGCCAACCGCCGCACTCGGAATCCATGCACCCAGACCGCGCCAGTTCCAGCCGTGGCTGAACCAGTAGCGCCCGCCCTGTTCGCCACGGGTGAATACCTGCAGGTCATCCGGGCAGTAGAAGCCGCGACGCACCACCAGGCCGATGATCATGATCACCATCCATGGCGTGGTGCAGGTGATGATCAGCACGGCGAAGGTCGACACGCTCTGCACCAGGTTGGCGGCAAAACGACCGATGAAAATGAAGGCAATCGACAACACGCCGATCAGCAACGTCGCCTTGACCCGTGACAGTACGCGCGGGAACACACTGGACATGTCCAGCCCGGTGCCATACAGCGAGGTGGTGCCGGTGGACATGCCGCCGATCACCGCAATCAGGCACACCGGCAGGAAGAACCAGCTCGGCGACACCGCCAGCAAGCCGCCGACATAGTTGTTCGCAGCGATGTAGTCGGGGGCCTTGATCGCCACGATGGTCGCGGTGGCGAGGCCGAACAGGAACGGAATCAGCGTCGCCAGTTGTGCGGCGATCACCGCCAGCATGATCTGGCCCTTCGGCGTTGCCCTTGGGATGTAGCGCGACCAGTCGCCGAGGAATGCTCCGAAGGAAATCGGGTTGCTCATCGCCACCAGCGCCGCGCCAATGAACGCCGCCCAGAAACCGGCCTGACCGAGCGCGACGCTGCCGGCGTACTGGCTGTCGAATGCCGGCGCAAAGGCAAAGATCCCGAGCAGGAACAACAGGCTCGCGGCCCACACCGCAATGCGGTTGACCCACAGCATGAAGCGAAAGCCGTAGATGCACACGGTCAACACCAGCAACGCGAACAAGCCGTAGGCCAGGCCCAGGGTCAGGTCGGTTTCCGGCAGGTCGAGCAGGCGTTTGGCGCCGCCGACCAGCGCGTCACCCGAGCTCCACACCGACAGTGAGAAGAACGCGATTGCGGTCAGCAATGACAGGAAGGAACCGACGATCCGCCCGTGTACGCCGAAGTGCGCACCGGAAGACACGGCGTTGTTGGTGCCGTTGAGCGGGCCGAACAGGCCCATCGGCGCGAGAATCAGCGCACCGACCACCACACCCAGGACAATCGCCCAGACGCCGGCCTGAAACGACAGGCCGAACAGCACCGGGAAACTGCCCAGCACTGCGGTGGCAAAAGTATTGGCGCCGCCGAAGATCAAGCGAAACAGGTCGCTGGGTCGGGCGTCGCGCTCATGATCCGGGATCTGTTCGACCCCGTTGGTTTCGATGCTGCTAAGGCTTTTTTCGTTGTTGTTGTTATTCATGATCTGCTCCGATCATCAGGCGCGCTCATCGTGCGTGAGCGTCACCATTGGCTAAGGGGATGGCAGCCCTTCCGGCATTGCGGACAAATGTTCGTGACAGGCCAGCCATAGGCCTTGTTGTTCTAGGCTCGACGCTTGTTTTTTGAAAACAATCGTCTCGCGCTCCTGGCTGAAGTGTTGCTCCCCTTGCATGCGCAGCTCGGTGGCCACGTCATGAATGAAAATCGCCACGTCACCCTGCAGGCTGACAAAAGCGTTGCTCGAGGTGCACGACAGCACCTCGAAGCCATCCTCGTGACGCCAGCGGTCCCACAACGCCTGATAGGCGTCGCGCGAAAGCAGTGGCTGTTCGAGGGTGTAAAACACAAAACTCGCATCGGCGCTGAACGCGCCGAAGTAGGCTTCGCGGTCGTTGCGGGCGAACGCGGCGACCAATTCGGCGGCCGCGTGCAGAACCTGATCACGTGCGTGCATGACCCGACCCTCAGCGATGGACCACGCCAGGCAGTACGCAGAGCATTTCGTACAGCAGGTTGGCGGCCAGCAGCGAGGTGTTGCCGGTGGTGTCATAAGCGGGCGAGACTTCTACCAGATCGCAACCGATCAGGTCGAGGCTCTGGCAGCCACGGACGATTTCAATCGCCTGAATGGTCGTCAGACCGCCGATTTCCGGGGTGCCGGTGCCGGGCGCCCAGGCCGGGTCGATGCCGTCGATATCGAAGCTCAGGTACACCGGGCCGCCACCGACTTTTTCGCGCACCTCGGCCATCAGCGGTGCCAGCGACTTGTGCCAGCACTCTTCAGCCTGCACCACGCGGAAACCCTGATCGCGGCTCCAGTTAAAGTCATCCGCGGTGTAACCCTGCGCGCGCAAACCGATCTGCACCACGCGTTCGCAGTCCAGCAGGCCTTCTTCGACGGCGCGACGGAAGGTGGTGCCGTGGGCGATTTTCTCGCCGAACATGTGATCGTTGACATCAGCGTGAGCGTCGATGTGCACCAGCCCGACCTTACCGTGCTTCTTGTGAATCGCACGCAGGATCGGCAGGGTGATGGTGTGGTCGCCGCCCAGGGTCATCGGGATGACGTTGTGCTCGAGGATGTTGTCGTAGGCTTCTTCGATGATGCGCACGGCGTCGAGCAGATTGAAGGTGTTGATCGCCACGTCACCGATGTCGGCGACCGACAGCGAGTCGAACGGCGCGGCGCCAGTGGCCATGTTGTACGGGCGGATCATCACCGATTCGGTGCGGATATCGCGCGGCCCGAAACGAGTGCCGGGGCGCAGCGAAGTGCCGATGTCCAGCGGCACGCCAACGAAGGCAGCGTCGAGACCGGCAGCGGTCGGTACATGGGGAAGTCGGAGCATGGTGGCGATGCCGCCGAAGCGCGGCATTTCGTTGCCGCCCAGTGGTTGGTGAAGAATCTTGTCCACGGGTAGGGCCTCATCGTCTTTGTTTTATTTATGTCGGCGCACCGATGAATACGGGGTCGGACGCCGCTGTGGGGGCGATGATGCGAAATGTAGTGACGGGGAAGAATCGCTACGGGCAAAAACTTAGTTCAGATTTTTCTAAACTAATGCCACCCAGCGCCATAGACTTCGCGCCACTGGAATATCTGAAGATCGCCACCTGTGGGAGCGAGCCTGCTCGCGAAGAGGGCATGACAGTCAACATCAATGGCGACTGACCCGACGCCTTCGCGAGCAGGCTCGCTCCCACAATATGATCTCCATCGAACTGTGCATTGCGCGTTACCTCGTGACCGGAGCAGAAATGGTGAACGCTTTACCCGACCTGAAACTGTTGCGCATCTTCGTCAGCGTCGTGCGTCATCAGGGTTTTGCCAATGCGCAGCAGGAACTCAACCTGTCGACCTCGGCGATCAGCACCTACATGAGCCAGCTCGAAGCGGCGCTCGGCCTGGTGCTGTGCCATCGCGGGCGCGGCGGGTTCAGCCTGACCAGCAAGGGCGAGCTGTTCCATCAGGAAACCCTGCGCCTGCTCGGTGAACTCGAGGGCTTCGAGCAATACGCCGCCGCGCTCAAAGGCGAACTGCGCGGCACCCTCAACCTCGGGGTGATCGACTCCACTGTCAGCGACAAGGCCTTGCCCTTTGCCGAAGCCATCGGCGCCTACAGTCAGGAGCACCCGGCGGTGCATTTGCATTTGTCGGTGATGAGTCCGTACGAACTGCAACTCGGCGTGCAGGACAACCGTCTCGACCTGGCCATCGGCGCGTTTTCCACGCGCATGAGCGGACTGGTCTACATGCCGCTGTACCGCGAGCAACACTGGTTGTATTGCAGCAGTCGCCACCCGCTGTTCAACGAGCGGCGCATTCCCGAACAGGTCATCACTCAGCAGCGCATGGTCGGGCGAGGTTACTGGAGCCAGGCGGAACTGGCGCGGCACGGTTTCAAACACAGCGCCGCCACCGTGGAAAGCATGGAAGCGCAGCTGATTCTGGTGCTCTCCGGCGCCTACATCGGTTACTTGCCGGAGCACTACGCCCAGGCCTGGGCCGACAAGGGCGACTTGCGCGTGTTGCTGCCGGCCACCTTCGGTTATCAGGCGCCGTTTTCGATGATCATGCGCCGCGGCCGCAGTCGCGAGCCGCTGATCCAGACCTTTCGCGATTTGCTCAAAGCCCAGTTGAATCAGGCGTAACCCATCATGTCCCGACCACAATGCCCGCGCTGCCTGCGCCCTCAAACCCACTGCCTGTGCCCGCTGATCCCCAGCCTCGACAGCCGCACCCGGGTGTTGCTGTTGCAGCATCCGAGCGAGGTCAACCATGCGCTGAATACCGCGCGGCTGGCGGCGCTGGGCCTGAGCAATGCCGAATTGATCGTGGGTGAAGTGTTCGACGATTTGCCGACGCTGTTGAACCGTCCGGGCTATCAGGCGCGGCTGTTGTTTCCGGCTGAGGATGCGCAGCCGATGCGGGCTTATGCGCCGACTGACGAACCGTTGTTGTTGGTTGTGCCGGATGGTACCTGGCGCAAGGCACGCAAGATGTTGCACCTCAATCCGCTGCTGGCGGCATTGCCCCGGGTGTCTTTGGCTGAGGGCGGCGTGTCGCGTTATCGCTTGCGCAAGGCACCGGGGCCGGGGGCGTTGTCGACTATCGAGGCGATTGTGCAGGCGCTTCAAACGCTTGAAGCGCCGACTTCATTTGAGGCACTGCTCAAGCCGTTTGAAGTGTTGATCGAAGGGCAGATTGCGGCGATGGGGGAGGAGATCTTCCAGCGTAATCATGGCGACAGATGATCATTGTCAGTGCCGTCCTCTTCGCGAGCAGGCTCGCTCCCACATTGGAACGCATTCCACCTGTGGGAGCGAGCCTGCTCGCGAAGGCGGCGGAACAATCACCGCAGATTCAAATATGACTAGCGCTCGCGCATCGCCTCGGTCCGGGCCTTCAGCACCGGCTTAAGCAGGTAATCCAGCACGCTTTTTTCGCCGGTAATGATGTCCACCGTCGCCACCATCCCCGGAATGATCAGCAGCGGTTTCACATCACCGCCCAGATGGTTTTTATCGGTGCGCACCTGAATCAGATAGAAGCTGTTGCCCTTGTCATCGGTAATGGTATCGGCGCCGATCAACTCGAGTTTGGCGCTCAGCCCGCCGTAGATCGTGTAGTCGTAGGCACTGAACTTGACCATGGCTTTCTGGCCCGGGTGCAGGAACGCCACATCCTGCGGGCGCACTTTAGCCTCTATCAGCAGGTTGTCTTCCAGCGGCACGATTTCGACCATGTCGCTGCCCGGCTGGACCACGCCGCCGATGGTGTTGACCTTCATCTGCTTGATCACCCCGCGCACCGGCGAGGTCACCGTGGTACGGGTGACGCGGTCGTCGATGGCGATGCTGGTGGCGGTGATTTTTGACAGGTCGGTGCGTTTCTCGTTGAGCTCTTTGGCGGCCTCGGAGCGGAAGGTCTGCTCCGATTCGTCGATTTTGCTGCGGATCTCGGCAATCGCCGATTCGGCGCGGGGAATTGCCAGCGTGGTGGCGTTCAGCGAACCACGAATTTCCACGGCGCTGCGCCTCAGGCGAAGGATTTCCACCGGTGACACAGCCCCGGTTTTCACCAGCGGTTCGGACATGTTCATCTCTTGCTGCAGCAAGGCCAGGCTGGAGCTGAACTGGCCTTGCTTGGAACGAAACTCCGCCAGCTCCTGGGTTTTCTGCCGCAGCTGTTCGCTCAAGGTGCGCTGCTCGCTGGCGAGGCGGCGCTGGCGCTGTTCGTACAGCGAACGCTCGTCTTCGGCGACTTGCGGGGCCTTGGCAATCACCTCTGCGGAGAGCTTGAACGGCCGGCCCTCGGCCTCGGCGGACAGGCGTTCGACTTGCGCGGTCAGCGCGTAGCGGTCGGCCTCGCTTTCGCCCTTGTTCGAGCGAAAACGCGTGTCATCCAGGCGCAGCAGGGTATCGCCCTTGCTGACCATCTGGCCTTCGCGAACGAAGATCTCGGTGACGATGCCGCCTTCGAGGTTCTGGATCACCTGGACCTTGCTCGACGGAATCGCCTTGCCTTCGCCCATGGTGACTTCTTCGAGCACGGCAAACTTCGCCCAGACCACCGCGCTGATCAGCAGCGCCGCCGCCAGCCACACGGTGATTCGCGATTTGCGCGGCGAGTCCTGCAACGAGGCGCCGGCGGTTTCCGGCATGAAGTCGGCCTCGGCGCTTTTGCCGAAGCTGTCGAAGTAGCCGCGATCCTTGCTATCGGTGGAAGCAGACATGGGCAACTCCTAGACCGCCGCCGAGCCGACACGGCCCTTGCGCAGTGCATCGATGACCGCTTCTTTCGGACCGTCGGCGACGACCCGGCCGTTATCCAGCACCAGCAAGCGATCGACCAGGCTCAACATCGAGGTACGGTGGGTGACCAGCAACAGGGTTTTGCCCTGCACCCATTGATGCAGTTTCAGCCGCAGCTGGTCTTCGCTGCTGTTGTCCATGGCGCTGGTGGGTTCGTCGAGCAGCATGATCGGCGGGTCGAGCAACAACGAGCGTGCCAGCAGCACGGCCTGACGCTGCCCACCGGAGAGCAATTGCCCGCGCTCGCCCACCGGCCGGTCGAAGCCTTGCGGGTGCTGGCGCGCCAGTTCGGTGACGCCGGTCAGCTCGGCCACTTCAAGCATGCGCGCGTCGCTGATGTAGCGTGCGCCGAGGGTGAGATTGTCGCGCAGGCTGCCGGCCAGCAGCGGCAGGTCGTGGGCAACGTAGCCGATCTGTTGGCGCAGGTCGGCCACGTCGAGCTGGCGCAGGTCGAGGCCGTCGAGCAGCAACTGGCCTTCTTCGGGTTCGTAAAAACCCATCACCAGCCGCGCCAGGGTGCTTTTGCCTGAGCCGCTGCGGCCGATAATGCCGACCCGTTCGCCGGGCTTGAGGCTGAAACTGACGTTAATCAGCGCCGGCGCGTTCTGGCCGTTGTAGTGAAAGGTCACGCCGCTGACGTCCAGCGCGCCTTGCAGTTGCGTGCGTTCCAACGGCCGTTGCTTGCCGTCGCGTTCCTGCGGCAAGGCCATCAGCGCATCGGTGCTTTTCATGGTCAGTTGCGCTTGCTGATAACGGGTGATCAGCCCGGCGATCTGCCCCAGCGGCGCAAGTACCCGGCTGCCGAGCATGTAGGTGGCGACCAGCGCACCGACGCTGAGGTTACCGGCAATAATGCTGTAGACCCCGGCGACAATCGTCGCCATCCCCGAGAACTGCTGAATGAACAAGGTGCCATTGGTCGCCAGCGCCGAAAGGTTGCGCGCGTGGCTATCGAGGCGGGTGAGGGCGCCGTGGGTGCTTTCCCATTTGTGCTGACGCTCGCTTTCGGCACTGCAAGCCTTGAGGGTTTCCAGGCCGCTGAGGGTTTCGATCAGCAGGGCCTGGCGTTCGGCGCCAAGGCTCAGGCTCTTTTGCACGGTGTCGCGCAGTTTGACTTGAATGACCATGGCGAAAATGATCGTGAGCGGAAACGCCAGCAGCGGAATCACCACCAGCCAGCCACCGAGCAGGCCGATCACCGCCAGCATCAACACCACGAATGGCAGGTCGATCAGACTGGTCAATGTCACGGCGGTGAGAAATTCGCGCAGCCCCTGAAAATCATGAATGCTCTGCGCGAACCCGCCGATGGTCGCCGGCCGCGCTTTCATCGACATGCCGGTAATGCGTTCGAACAAGGTTGCGGAGAGAATCACGTCGGTTTTCTTCCCGGCGGTGTCGAGCAAATGCGCGCGCACCACGCGCAACACCAGCTCGAACCCGGTGCCGATCAGCAGGCCGATCGACAGCACCCATAAGGTCGAGGTGGCCTGGTTCGGCACCACGCGGTCGTAGGTCTGCATGACGAACAACGGCACCATCAGGCCCAGCAGGTTGATCAGGAAACTGGCGAGAATCGCGTCGCTGTACAGCCATTTCGACAGCTTCAAGGTGTCGCGAAACCATGCCTGCACCCGGGGCACCAGCGGCGCGCGCAGGTCTTCGAGTTCGTGGCGCGGCCGGGCGAACAAGGCCTGGCCACTGTAATGTTCGACGAGTTCTTCGCGGCTGACCCATTGCTCGCCGCCGTCGGCTTCACTGGGTAGCAGCAAGGCTTTGCCGTCGTCACCGAACCGCCGTAGCACTGCCGTGCGGCCGTCGTTGAGCAGCAGCAGGATCGGCAGATTGAGCGGCGAGATGTCTTTCA
Source organism: Pseudomonas retamae (assembly GCF_043496865.1). Taxonomy (NCBI): domain Bacteria; kingdom Pseudomonadati; phylum Pseudomonadota; class Gammaproteobacteria; order Pseudomonadales; family Pseudomonadaceae; genus Pseudomonas; species Pseudomonas retamae. The sequence goes on along the minus strand of NZ_JBIEIL010000005.1, from coordinate 4,549 downwards.
GATCGCGACGCAGCAGGCGCGCCTGCAACCCGGCCCGGGCAGCGGCGCGAGGCAGCAGATCCAGGCTCAGGCGTTGTTTGTCCAGCGGCAGCCCGGCGCTCAGGCTGGCGCGGCTGACTGTTGCACCGTGCAGTTTGCAGAGGATCAGCAGACCGTCGAGTAACGGATCATCGAAGCTTGCGCGCGGATCGATGCCGGCGACGCCGGTTTCCATGCGGGTCATATTGATTGCCTCAGTTGAACGGGCTTGGTTATCGGATCGTTCCCACGCTCCTGCGTGGGAATGCAGCCCGTGACGCTCCGCGTCACTGGACGCGGAGCGTCCCTAGAGGCATTCCCACGCAGGAGCGTGGGAACGATCAGTGTTCACGGCGCCTGTGTGGGTTACTTCAACTCAGGCAAGCGCGCCTGGTTTTTCACCTCGGTTGCGGCAATTGCATCGGCTGGCAGCACCACGCGTTGCTTGCTCAGCAACAGGCCCATGTTCGCCAGTACGCGGTACATCGAGTATTCCTCGGTGTAGCGGATTTCGGTGTAGCGGCGGTTGGCGTTGTACAGCTCGTTTTCGCTGTCGAGCAGGTCGAGCAGGGTGCGTTGGCCAAGGCCGAACTGATCCTGATAGGCGGCGCGTACACGTTTGGTGGTTTCGGCGTATTCGCGCGCGGTCGGCGTTTGTTTCTTCGCGTTTTCCATGGCGTTCCAGGCCAGACGAATATTTTCGTTGAGCTGGCGCAGGGCGTTGTTGCGGATGTCCATCGCCTGGTTGATGTCATGGGCGTTGGCCGCCAGGCGCGCCTTGTCGCTGCCGCCGCGGAACAGGTTGTAGTTCATCACTACACCGACGCGCCACTCGTTGTCGTGGCCTTCATCGCCCTGCACGTTGTTGTTCGCGCCCACTGCGGCTTCGGCATCGAAGCGCGGGTAGAACGGCGACTTCGCCACTTCGTACTGGCTTTCGGCAGACTGCACGTCGGCCTGTGCGGATTTCAGGTACGGGTTGTTGTCGACCATGCTTTGCTGGGCTTCGCGCAATTCGGTCGGCAGTTCGCCTCGGGTCGAGGCGGGCGTTTCCAGCTCATCGGGCATGCGCCCGACCACGCTGTAGAAGTTCGATTCGGCGTCGGCCAGATCAACTTCGGCGGTATCGAGGTTGTTTTGCGCCAGCGCCTTACGCGCTACCGATTGATCGGAGTCCGCCGTGCTGCCGACGCCACGCTCGGTGCGCAGGCCGATCTGGTCGTTGACGCGCAAGTGCGCCTGCAGGTTGTTTTTCGCCAACGTCACCAGTTCGCGACGCTTGAGCACTTCGAGGTAGACCTCAATGGTGCGCAGGGCCAGATCCTGCGCGGTGCCTTGCGCGTAATAGGCGCGCGAGTTCGATACGCCTTTGGTGCGCTCGACCTCGTTGGCGGTGTTGAAACCGTCAAAGATCATCTGCCGCAGACGCAGTTCGGACTGGGTGTAATTGAGGATTTCGGTGTTGTGGTTGCCGAAGGCCCGGGTGTTGGTGTTGTCGCTGTAGCCGCGACCGTAGGCGGCATTCAGATCGACAGACGGATAGAAACCACCCTTGGCAACCTTGACTTGTTCGTCCGCTGACAGGCGCGCATCCACGCGCGACGCCAGTTCCGGGTGAGTGGCAATCGTGCTTTGAATGGCTTCAGTCAGATTCATGGCGTGGGCTTGAGAAGTGCAAGCCATGGCCAGCAAAACCGCGCTGCAGAGGGGGGTTAGAACGCGCATGGGTGCATCTCCGTAAGTCCTGATGGTGTGTTACTGTCGCCAAATATTTGACGATATTTTAAGGTGTCGGCGTCTCACTCTTGTAACATCAGAGCTAAGAACATCCTGAAGCGTAGCTAAGAAAAAATTTTCATAAGGCTTATGCCAAAAAAAACTTATGCGGTTTTTCAAAACCAGCACATTGTTCAGCTCGAAAGCCTTTGTTTATGCGCTTTAGGGAGCTCAAAAAGGCTTGAGGAAAGTTCCATTCACTTTGCTTTAGACGGCGAAGTACTGCTGAAGGGGAGGGACGCGTAACGGTCGATGAGCGACATTTTTTTGTCACTCCAGTGATTCACCACCGTTACGTAGCGCTAGTGGGTGTATTGCCTTGAACAGGGTGCCGAAGTGCTTGAATGCGCTGAGGTTTTTCCCGGCAAGGAACCCGCGAAACGAACTGTCGAGGGTGCGAGCGTCGCCCCCGGCAACCCGATTGAGCCATGGGCTGCTTCGCGAACCAGTGCCGACGGTGGTCGGCAGCGGAGGATTTCACATGGCAACGCTCATCGGTACGGTCACAAAAGTCATTGGTCAGGTGTTCGCTCAGGCGGGCGATGGCATCAAACGCCCGTTGTTCGAAGGCGATCGTTTGTATGCGGGCGATCAACTGATCACCGGTGCGGAAGGCGCGGTGGCGGTGAAACTGCAAAACGGCGAGCAATTGACCCTCGGCCGCGGCAGCAGCATCACCATGACCGGGCAACTGCTGGCCGATCAGGCGGTGCCGGTGAACGTTGACGAAGCGCAGACCCCGAGCCAGGCGCAGCTGACCGACGTCGAGCAAATCCAGAAAGCCATCGCCGCCGGTGAAGACCCCAGCCAGAGCGCCGAAGCCACCGCTGCCGGGCCCAACGCGCCGACCGGCAATACCGGTGAACTGGGCGGCGGTCACAGTTTTGTGCTGCTGAGCGAAGTCGGCGGCCGGGTCGACCCGATCATCGGTTTCCCCACCGCCGGTTTCAACGGCATCCCTGAATTTCCCGAGTATCGCCGCAACGCGGACATCGACAATGGCGATGACGCCCCCGCTCCGATCATCGCGCCACCCCCTCCGGTGAACAACCCGGTGACGCTGACCGGCCTGGCGGTGCAGGGCGGCGAACTGTCGGTCAACGAAGCCAATCTGCCCAACGGCTCGGCCAGCAACAACGGCGCGCTGACCCAGAGCGGCACGTTCAGCATTTCTGCCCCCGATGGTCTGACCAGCCTGAGCATTGGCGGCATCAACATCATCGTTGGCGGGGTAGCGGTGGGCTTTCCGCAGTCGATTACCTCACAACTGGGCAACACCCTGACCATCACCGGTTACAACCCGGCAACCGGCGTTGTCAGCTACAGCTACACCCTCACCGGCAACGAAACCCATTCGGCCGGTGACGGTGCAAACACCATCAGCGAACAGTTCACCGTGATCGCCGGCGACAGCAATGGCGACACGGCCACCGGCACCCTCGACGTCAACATCACCGACGACGTGCCCAAGGCGTTCGATGACAACAACGGCACCGCTTCGGAAACCCAGCTGACCCTGACCGGCAACGTGCTGACCAACGATGTACAAGGCGCCGACCGCGTGCCGACCGGCCCGGTTACGCCCGGCACTTTCACCGGTACTTACGGCACTCTCGTACTCAACGCCGATGGCACCTACACCTACACGCTCAACACCAGTGACGCTGATTTCAAAGCACTGACCGGTGGCGGCAATGGCACCGAAATCTTTGCCTACACGATCACCGATGCCGATGGCGATACCAGCACCGCGAATCTCGTTCTGCAGATTCACAACAACGATGACCCGGTGATCATCGACGGCCTCGATGTGAATGGCGGCGAGCTGACGGTCAACGAAAGCAATCTCAGCGACGGCAGCGCCCCGAATGCCGGTGCACTGACCCAAAGCGGCACCTTTACCATCACCGCACTCGACGGCGTCAGCACCCTGACCGTCGGCGGTATCGCCGTGGTCACCAACGGCGTGGCCGCAGGCTTCCCGCAATCGATCACCACACCGCTGGGCAGCACGCTGACCATCACCGGTTACAACGCCACGACCGGCGTTGTCAGTTACAGCTACACCCTGGTCGATAACGAAGCCCATCCGAACGCCAACGGCACGAATAATCTGCCAGAGCAGTTCGCTGTCACCGTGGTCGATGACAACGGCACCACCGCCACCGGTACCCTCGACGTCAACATCACCGACGACGTGCCCAAGGCGTTCGACGACAATAATGGCACCGCGTCCGAGACTCAACTGACCCTGACCGGCAACGTGCTGACCAACGACGTGCAAGGTGCCGACCGCGTGCCGACCGGCCCGGTTACGCCAGGCACTTTCACCGGCACTTACGGCACCTTGGTGCTGAACGCCGATGGCACCTACACCTACACGCTAAACACCAGTGACGCTGATTTCAAAGCACTGACCGGTGGCGGCAATGGCACTGAAATCTTTGCCTACACGATCACCGATGCCGATGGCGATACCAGCACCGCGAATCTCGTTCTGCAGATTCACAACAACGATGACCCGGTGATCATCGACGGCCTCGATGTGAATGGCGGCGAGCTGACGGTCAACGAAAGCAATCTCAGCGACGGCAGCGCCCCGAATGCCGGTGCACTGACCCAAAGCGGCACCTTTACCATCACCGCACTCGACGGCGTCAGCACCCTGACCGTCGGCGGTATCGCCGTGGTCACCAACGGCGTGGCCGCAGGCTTCCCGCAATCGATCACCACACCGCTGGGCAGCACGCTGACC